>CAJUIE010000025.1 GCA_910586375.1 uncultured Alistipes sp.
TAGATCCATGTCGCGGGCAGGAAGACCACGGCCGAGAGCAGGGCGGCCAGAGGGGCATAGAGAGCCAGGGCGCCGAAAAGCAGCAGGAGCA
The DNA here is from genome assembly GCA_910586375.1 of uncultured Alistipes sp. Classification (GTDB taxonomy): domain Bacteria; phylum Bacteroidota; class Bacteroidia; order Bacteroidales; family Rikenellaceae; genus Alistipes. The sequence goes on from CAJUIE010000025.1 coordinate 92, forward strand.
TCAACCCTTCGGCGCAGATCGTGGCGGCGGGTTTCAGCACGCCGGCCGTGAACTGGAGGCAGAGGACGTTGACGTTGCGGCTCAGGACGGTGGCGCTCATGCGTTTGATGTAGGGCAGTCCCCGGTCGTGATAGGCGATGTAGAGGCGACGCGAGAGGGTCCGGTAGAGGTCGTAGATATAGCGTCGCTCGACCCGCGAAAGCAGGAAGACGGCGACGCATTTCAGGCCGATGATCGCCACGACACCCACGCAGACGGTAAGCGGAAAGTCGCGGAACGAGGTGAATCCCAGGGCCGTATAGATGCGGATGAGCAGCCCCGAGTTGTAGGTGGCCCCGGAGTCCAGCACCAGCATCAGCACCGGCAGCAGCAGGGCAATGCCGAAGAGGTTGAGTCCGGCGCGCAGCAGCAGCGTGAAGGCTACCCAGAGGCCACGCAGACGGAACGTCCGCGGCAAAAGGTCAAGTATTTGTCTCATCAATTGCTACGTTTTCGATTTTTCCCAATCTTACATACCACAAATAACCCTCCGTCTGCGTGTAACCCATCTTGCGCAGCAGGCCGAGGTAGTCGCCCAGTTGCCGGTGGTAGCGGGCGGAGTCCCGGGTGCCGAATTTATAATCGACGACCACGGCGCGCCTTCCGGCGAGCATCACGCGGTCGGGCCGGCGCGTCGAAGCATCGCCCGGGACCACGATGTCCTGCTCCAGGAGCACCCGATCCCATTTGTCGCTGAACCACTCGTTCACGTGCGGATCGTCGAGCGCCCGGGCGATCTGGAGGCGCAGCTCCTGACCTTCGTCTGCGGCGAGTACTCCGTCGCACTCCATGCGGCGGACAGCCTGGTCGATCTGGTCGCGGGTCGTGGCGCTCCCGAAAGCCCGGTGCATGAGGATGCCTGTATCGCGGGGCGCCAGTGTCGGCGTATCGCTCTGTTCGAAATAACGCTGTGTGGGGAGCCGCAGCCGCAGGTCGGCCTGTGCCGTGGAGTAGTCGTCGAGGATCACCCTCCGGGCCGTGCCGCTCCCGGAGCCTTCGTCTGCGGGACCCGTGAAGAGGCCATATTCGAAGCGTTCATCCGCTTCGCGGACCGTATATTGGCACAAGCCCTCCGCGCAGTCGGGCCGCAGGCACTCCACCAGCAGCGACCCCACGTGTTTCTGGCCCTGCCGCGGGATGAAGACGTGCAGCGACTCGGCGGCCCGCGTCAGTGCGACGTACAGCAGGTTGATGTTGTCGACGTGGGTGTAGACCCATTCGCGCCAGTAAGCCTCCGAGAACTCCGATTCGGCCATCGTCTGGCGATAGCGCACCGGGAAGCGCCCCAGCCCGTCGGTCTGGGTCCAGACGATCTGCCGCACGTTGGCCCGCGGATCGAGCGGCCACGAGCAGTAGGGGATGAGCACGGCCCGTCGTTCGAGCCCCTTGGCCTTGTGGATGGTGGTGATTTCCACGGCTGAGCGGCTCCGCTCGACGGAAAGCGACCGCGTGGCGCCCTGCTCGTCCCACCAGCCGAGGAAGAGCCGGATGTCGGCTATACGGTTGTTGCAGAAGGAGATGATCTGCTCGTGGAGCGCCTGAAGGTAGGCGGTCTGCGTGTGGTCGTGTTGCAGGTCGTAGTGCAGGACGATCCGCTCGAACGCCTCCTCGGGAGAGAGCAGACGTGCGGAGCGGAAGAATTTCTGCTCCTCGTCGTCGGGCGGTGCATCGAACGGCCGGCCGAGGTAGCGGTTGCAGATCGCCCGCGAAAGGGTGTCGTCCGGGTCGATGCAGAGCCGCAGGGCGGCGGTGACGAACGAGCTGATGGGGGCATTGCCGATGATGAGCGCCTCCTGGGTCATGACATCGAAGCGATAACGCGGATCGGCGTTGTGCTGCTTGAAGTCGAGCAGTGCGGCGGCGACCCGGGCGCCGTCCGTGGCGCTGCGCACGAGGATCATGATGTCCGACGGGCAGAAGCCGCGGTCGAGCAGCTGGCAGATACGCTCCACGATGGGCGGCTCTCCGGCGAAGGTCTCGACCGAGACATACCCCGGGCGGTCGGCCCGGCGCCGGGGCTCCTGTTCGTGCCCTGCGTAGGCGTTGCGGAGCGTGTCGTGGAGCTGCGCAGCCTCTGCTGCGCAGACATCGCCCCGAGCAGCTGCGGCGGCCACGGCGGCGTTGAGCACGCGGTTGTCCGCCTCGACGATGCGGCCGATTGTGCGGTTGTTGAAAGCCACCACTGCGCCCAGACTGCGCCAGTTCTCCCGGAGGATTTCGACCTGGGTCTGTTCCTCGCCTAAGGCCCGGCGGGCCCCCTCGTGGAGCAGGCGCCAGTCGCCGCCCCGCCAGCGATAAATCGACTGCTTGACGTCGCCGACGATCAGCACCGATGTCTTTTCGCTCTGCGACATGGCGTTGCGCAGCAGCGGCAGGAAGTTTTCCCACTCCCGCACCGAGGTGTCCTGAAATTCGTCGATCATGAAGCGCGCGAAGCGGTTGCCGGCCTTTTCATAAATAAAAGGTGCGTCGTTATGGCCGATGAACTCCGAGAGGATGTATTTGGTCTCCGAAAGGAGCATCATGTTCTGGCGGTCGCACAGCTCCTGCACCCGGGCGTAGAGGTCCGACAGCAGGGCGAAGCTGCGGTAATTCTCCCGCAGCAGGGTGCAGGTGTTCCACAGCCGGATGTTGGCTTCGTAGAGCATGCACATCTGGTGCAGGAGCGGTTGCAGCACGCAGGCCAGCCCCTCGGTCAGCGATCCTTTGGGGCCCCAGCCTTCGGTCGAGAGGCTGCGCTTGAGGACCGTATCGGTGGGGGCCTTGAGCTCTCCGGCGGCGATGGTGTTGAACCAGTGTGCGAAGCTGCGGCTCTTGCCCGGGAAGTCGGCAGCCGAGAGTCCCGCGCCGACGATGATGGCCACAGCCCGGGCGGCTACGTCGCGCAGCTGCCGTTTGCTTGCCTCGGCCTCGGCAGTGGCCTTGTCGACCAGTCGCCGCAGCTCCTCCTTCGGGCGGGGGGCCGAGAGCGTGGGGCGGTTTTTCTCCTTGAAGAGCTCGCCGCCCAGCGAGAGGATGCCCTCGCGCACGTCCCATTTGCGGCCTTCGGCGATGCGCTCCTCCACGAAGCCGGTCATCCAGCGCAGCAGGTCGCCGTCGGCGGTGATCCCCTCGATGAGCGAATCGGCGCTTTGGGTGAGGAGCGGGGCGGTCTCGATCTCGACGTTGTAATCCAGGTCGAGGCCCAGCTCCTTGATGAAGGCGCGCAGGATGCGCTGGAAGAAGGTGTCGATGGTCAGCACCGTGAAGCGCGAGTAGTCGTGCAGAATCCGGCTGCGCGCCTCGGCGGCCCGCTGGCGCACGGTCGCGGCGTCGAGGTTCAATTCGAGGCACAGCCGCTCCAGATAAGAACTCGCAGCACCTGAAGCGAGCAGGTGTATCTCCTTGAGGATGCGCGACTTCATCTCCTCGGTGGCCTTGTTGGTGAAGGTCACGGCGAGGATATGACGGTACAGCGCGGGCTGCTCCACCACGTCGTGGACGTACTTATACGCCAGCTGATAGGTCTTGCCCGATCCGGCACTCGCATTGAGAATCTTGGCCTGCATGGTTCTGTTTGAGCGACTTCGAAGCGTAAAATTACAAAACAATTCCCGAACGACCGCTCCGATTGTGAAGATTTTTGTAAATTAGCGACGTTTTTCAGAGAGACTGCCCCATGCAAAAAACAATTCTCCTCCTGGTGATGCTCCTATCGGGTGTCGCGGGATATGGTCAGATAAGTATCGAGCCCGACACCTCCGTGTCGCAGTCGTCGTCCGGCACGGCCGCGCGCAAGGAGTGGCTGCCGCCGTTCGATGCGGTAGTCGTGGATGCCCCTGTGGATGTTGTTTTCGTCTGTGTGCCCGAGAGCGAAGTGCCTCAGATTGTCTATGACACCAAAGGCTCTTATACCTCTAAATTCACAGCCGGGGTGCGTGACCGGGTGCTTTATATCAAGGAGCGCAGCGACCCGCGCCGCATCGGGCGGACGACCGTGGAGGTGCGCTATAACGATCTGCGGTCGCTGACCCTGAGCGGTGCTGCGGCTTCGTTCGTGGGGGTGCTGGCGGCTCCGATGCTCGACCTGACGGTCGGGGACCGCGCCTCGCTGGCTGTGCAGCTCCAGGCCGATGACCTCGAAATGGAGCTCTCGGGCGAGAGCTCGGCCACGCTCTCGGGCGAGGTGCGCTACCTGACCCTGGAGGCCTCCGCGGGGCAGGTCGAGGCCCGCGGGCTGACCGCTGTGTCGGTGAGTGTGGCGGCCCAGGCCAAAGCCCGGGTGAGCGTGACGGCTACCGAGCGTCTCGAAGCCCATGTGACGACGGGCGCTTCGGTCCGCTATGGAGGAGCGCCGGCGATCGTCCGCACGTCGAAGAAGTTCATGGCCGGAGAGGTCGCACCCATCGGATAATATGGCTGTGCGGGGATTTCTGGAGGAGGTGGCTGCCGACCTCTATGCGCGCTATGGCGAGCAGCTCTATGACCGCACGGTGCTCTTTGCCTCGCGCCGCGCACGGCTCTTTTTCGTCGATGCTCTTTCGCGCATCGTGCCCCGGCCCATGTGGCAGCCCGCGTGGGGGACGATCGACGAGCTGATGTCCGAAATTTCGGGCCTTCAGGTTGCCGACCGCCTGAGGCTTATCGCCGAGCTCTACAAGGTTTATTCCCGCTATCATACCGAGCCTTTCGACCGTTTCTACTTCTGGGGCGAGATGCTCCTCATGGACTTCGACACCATAGACAAATACCGCATCGACGCCTCGCAGCTCTTCCGCAACCTCTCGGATATGAAGGAGCTGGAGGCCGACATTTCCTACCTCACGCCGGAGCAGCTGCACATCATCCGCGACTTCTGGTCGTCGCTGGGTCCCGAGGCCGATCTGTCGGAGGAGAAACGGCGCTTTCTGGCTATCTGGCGCACGCTGGGGCCCATCTATGAGGAGTATCGCGCACGTCTGACCGGGTTGGGCATCGCCTATGGGGGCATGGTCCAGCGCGCCGCCGCCGACCGTATTCTGGCGGGCGATTATGCCTTCGCGGAGCCGCGGCGCTACGTCGTGGCGGGTTTCAATGCGCTGTCGGAGTGCGAGAAGATTCTTTTCCGCTTCCTCTCGACAGCCGCCGAGACCGATTTCTACTGGGATTACGACACCTATTATAAAGACCGCCCCGAGCAGGAGGCGGGGATGTTCGTGCGCGACAACATCCGGATGTTCCCCCCGCGGGCCGGTATTTCCCACGAGGGGATGGCCGCGCCGAAGGAGCTGACAGCCGTGGCGGCGGTGTCGAACGCCGTGCAGTGCAAGTACGTGGCCTCGATCCTGCGTGAACTGGCCCGCAAAGGGCCCCTGGGCAAGGAGACCGCCGTGGTGCTGACCGACGAAAATCTGCTGATGCCGCTGCTCTACGCCCTGCCGGCTGACATCGGCGGCGTGAACGTGACGATGGGTTATCCCCTCCGGCAGAGCCTGGCCTACACGTTCGTCGAGCGCCTGGTGGAGTTGCAGGCCCGGTGTCGCAAGCGGGGCGAGGGCTGCACGTTCTATCATGCCGATGTCACGGGGCTGCTGGCGCACCCCTATGTGAGTGCCTGCGACGAGGCCCTGACCCGGGCGTTGGGCGACCAGATCGTCTGCGAGCACCGCATCTCGGTGGATGCCGCGTTTTTGGGCCGCAACGACTTTCTGCGGCAGCTCTTCACCCCGGCCACGACGTGGCGGGAGCTCTCCGCCTGGCTGCGCGCGGTGATTGGCGCCGTGGTCCGGATGCCCGCGGGGGAGGGGGAGGACCCGCGGCAGCGGATGGAGTTTCTGGCCGTCATCGACGAAGAGATCGCCAAGTTGTGTAACTCCTTAGAGACGTGTGACATAGAGGTGACGACCGAAATTTGGGTTTCGCTCCTGCGGCGCCACTTGCAGACGCTGCGTATTCCCTTCGGGGGGGAGCCTCTGGAGGGGGTGCAGGTGATGGGTATTCTGGAGACCCGCAACCTCGATTTCGAACATGTCATCCTCCTCTCGATGAACGACGACAACTTCCCCGGCAACCGCATGGCCCAGTCGTCGTTTGTGCCCTACAACCTGCGGACGGCCTTTGCGCTGCCCACGCCCGAGCACCACGAAGGGGTCTATGCCTACTATTTTTACCGTCTGATCCAGCGGGCCCGCACGGTCCACATGCTCTACTGCTCCCATGCCGACGAGAAGTCGACGGGCGAGCCGAGCCGTTACATCGCCCAGCTCGACTACGAGAGCGGGATTCCCGTGCAGCGCGTGGAGGTGGGCGTGGATGTCAACCTGGCGTCGACGGCCCCCATCGAGGTGGTCAAAGACGAGGGCATCATGCGTTCGCTGGAGCGTTTCACCGACCCCGCAAGCGCGGCGACGCTCTCGCCGACGGCCTTTTTCCGCTATGTGGCCTGCCCGCTGCGTTTCTACTTCCACTCCGTGGCCCGGCTCAGGGTTGAGGACGAGCTCTCTGAGGAGGTCGACGCTCCGATGTTCGGAACGATCCTCCATGCTGCGGCCCAGCGGCTCTATACCCGCATCAAGGGGGAGGCACACCCGGGAGAGACGCTCCGCGCGATGATGCACACGGGCGAGGTGGCGGCGGCGGTCGAAGCGGCCATCAACGAACACTGTCTGCACGACGCCGGGGCGTCGGACGACGACTACACGGGCAACTTGCTCCTGGTGCGCGACATCGTGACCCGCTACCTGCGGGGCGGAGTGATGCGCTACGATGCGGCGCACGACGCCTTCACGACAACGGGCCTTGAGGAGGAGGTGGCCCACGAATTCGAGTTCGAAGCGTGCGGCCGTGTGCGGCGTCTCAAGTTCGCGGGCATCGCCGACCGCATAGACCGGCTGGACGACGGTACGCTGCGTGTGGTGGACTACAAGACCGGCGCGCCCCACCTGGAGTTCGACGGTGTGGAGAGCCTCTTCCGTGGCGAGGGCCGCCAGCGCCTCTCGAACATCCTCCAGACGCTCCTCTACTCGATGATGCTCTGCCGTTCGCGCGGATGCGACGCCCGCCCGGCGCTCTACTACGTGCGCAACATGCACCGCGACGACTATGTCCCCGAGCTGGACGACAAGCAGGCGGGTGTGTGCGGCGCTGCTTACTCCCGCTATGCCGGGCCCTTCGAGGAGCTGCTGCGCACCACGCTCGCCGAGCTCTACGACCCGGCAGTGCCCTTCCGCCAGTGCGCCGATGAGGACACCTGCCGCTTCTGCGACTTCAACACCATATGCAAGCGGTAGGCGGCAGATTCAATTCATAATTATGCGGGCCGCTGCAGGGCGGGGCTGCGGCTCGCCAGTCATCCGACTGTCATTCTTTGGCGCTTTTTTCCGCAAAAAGCGCCGCAAAAACGCTCCGCCCCATGTCTCCGTCTACGGTCGGGGACCTAACGCTGAAAGCGGGTGCTGAACGCATTTTGTAAACAAAATAACCCGCCTTTCGCGCTTTTAGTCCCCCGGCCGCTTAACGCCTCCGACACGATGGCGGAATTTCTTTTCTCGCAGCTCGGGCCGTAGCCAGCGGTGGCTACGGCTTGACCGGCTTTGCCGGAACTTTGGCGCAAAAACTCAGTCTTTAGACTGGCGGGCCGAAGCCTTCGCGCCGCGGAGGCCCGCACTCTGTGCGTCCACTCCGCAGGCTTCAGCCCGAGTAACAGATTCTTCGCTTCGTTCAGAATGACATTTCGCGTCCCGTCATTGCGAAATGGGGCGCCGGTCCGCGGTATGACCTTTGCAGGGTGTTGCGGAAAAAACGCAACCATGAAACAGAACAACGAAGAGGCGCGCCGGGAGTACGAGAAGCAGCAGGAGGAGGCCCGTCAGGAGCGGCGTCAGGAGAAGGCTACGGACGTGCCGGTCGTCACGCAGAACACCGTCGATAACACACCCGACGGTGATACTCCGATGTTTGCCACGCATGGCGCCCAGACGCCCACGCAGCGCGAGATCGAGCAGGACGTGATGATGACCAATCCGTCGGTCGAGAGCATGGAGAGCCGCGGCTGAGGGCGCCTCGAAGATCTATCTTTCAGAGCGTCACCCGAAACCAGGCGGCGCCGCTGCGTCGTGCCGCTTCGAGGCCGATGGCCGAATCTTCGAAAATAAGTGTTTCGCCCGGGCGGACACCCTCCCGGCGCATGGTCTCCAGAAAACAGTCGGGGTGGGGCTTGCTGCGAGCGACGTCGGGCCCGGTCAGGATGCCGTCGACCTGACCTTCCGGAGCGGAAACATCGCCCGGCATCCCGAGGCCCAGGTGGCGCATGACCCCCTCGATGTTGGCGCGGCTGCCCGTGGAGACGATCCACACGCGGCCGCCTTGTGTGCGGAACTGGCGGCAGAACTCCCACAGCGGCCTGTTGAGGGTCACGCTGTCGAAAAACGTGGGGTAGAGGGCTATCTTGCGCAGCCGCAGCCGCTCGCGCAGGACCGGGTCGCCGATGCCATAAGAGCGCAGAAAATCGTCGCACCGCATTCCGAAATAACGCGCGCAGTACTCCTCTTCGGTCAGGATGAATCCCTCCTCGGCCAGGGCCTGCATATAGGCCCGGGCGTTGGCATGCCGTGTGTCGGCCAGTGTGCCGTCGAAATCCAGCAGGATCAGTCTTATCGGTGAGTCGGGCATGAGGTGAATATAATTAAAATTACCTGCGCCTCCGCAGTCTTCGGCCCTCGGAAAAACAGTCGAAAGACTATCCGAGCCGCAGCCCCGCCCTGCGGAGGCTCGCCCGACAACAAGTCGGGTTTTGTGGGGAAATAGAACCACCTCCCGCTATTGCTGCTTGTGCGTCCCCGGGCATTTGCACCGTTCGCTGGCTCCGGCTCTATGTATTCTCCCGTCGCGAAGACGCCCGGCCCCCCCCCGGTCAGTCGAAGGATTGCATTCCGGACTGGGCGATGCGCATGATTCGCTGGTACTCTGCGGGGGTCAGCTCCATGAAGAAGTAGTGGATCGGGTCGACACGCATACCGTCGACGCGCACCTCGTAGTGGAGGTGTGGCGAGAGCGAAAGTCCCGTATCGCCCGAAAGGGCGATGATGTCGCCCCGCCGGACCTGCTCGCCTTTGCGGACGTGGATCTTCGAGAGGTGGCTGTAGGAGGTTTCGTAGCCGTTGCCGTGGTCGATGGTGACGGTCTGCCCCGACGTGGAGTTGCGCTGGGCGACGTCCTTGACCACACCGTCGGCCGTGGCGAAGACCCGCGAACCCTCGGGAATGGTGTAGTCGACGCCCTGGTGCGACTGCAACGTCTTGTAGAAGGGGTGGAAACGCATTCCGTAGGAGGCCGTCAGCAGCGTCAGCTGTTTGTTGATGACGGGCTGGATCGAGGGGATGCGGTTGCGGGCGCTGCCGGCCGCGTCGATCCGCCTCTGGAGCTCGTCGTATGTAGCGTTGAGCCGGTCGAGCTGCCCTTCGAGGCGGAGGGTACGTTCGCGCAGCTCGTTTTTAAGCTGTCGTGTGGAGCGGCCCACGACCGCCTCGTAGGTCGAACTGCGGCCCTGCTCGGTCTCCGAGCCGAAATCGTAGGGGTCCGATTCGAAAAGCGTGCGGAAGACGCTGCGGTCGCGCTCGGAGAGGTTTTCGAGAATCAGCTGGAGGGAGTCGTAACGCTGGGTGAGGACTTCGTACTGCTCCCGCATGGCGTCGGTCGAGTGCTTCATTTCATACTCCAGGGGGGTGTCGAAGAAGAGCGAGAAGCCCATATAATAGAGTACAGCCGCACCCGCCCACGCGAAGAGCTGCACCGTGGCGCGGATGAGGTTCTGCCGGCGGCGTTTGCGGCGGCGGAGCTTTTCGATCTCGCTTTTCGTAGCCATCCTTACAGGGATTCGAAGTTGGTGTCGCGCATGTTCTCCATGAGGCGTTCGTACTCCTCGGCGGACATGTTGCGGTTGAAGTAGTTGATCGGGTTGACGGGCGTATTCTTGTGGAGCACCTCGTAGTGGAGGTGGGGCCCGGTCGAGCGGCCCGTGTTGCCGGTGCGTGCTATGAGCTGGCCCCGTCTGACCTTTTCGCCCGGGCGCACGAGCACATCGCTCAGGTGGGCATAACGTGTCTTATAGCCAAATTCGTGGTCGAGCAGCACCATGTGGCCGAAGCCGCCGTTGTAGCCTTCGCTGACGGCTTTTTCAACCGTGCCGTCGCCCGTGGCATAAACCGGCGTGCCGCGGTCGCAGCCCAGGTCGATGCCGTTGTGGGCCACGATACGATGAAGCACTGGGTGCATACGCCGCGGGTTGAAGGCGCCGATGTAGTTGTTGTGCAGGGCCGAGCGTTCGATGGGCCAGATGGCCGGCACGGCAGCCGCGAGCGCCTCCTTGTTCCGCGAGAGGCTCTGAAGCTCGTCCAGCGAGACCGATTCGAGGTACAATTGCCGGGCCAGAGCATCCAGGCTCTGCCACGTGCCCACCATCAGGGAGCTGTAGCCGTCGCCTTGCAGGGAGGCGTATTTTTCGGCGGGGTAGGGCTGCCATACCCCCTCGATGGAGAGCGTGTCGGTGGCAAAAAGCGAGCGGTAGACGTTGTTGTCGCGGTGGCGGATTTCGCCCACGCGCCGCTGTGCCGTGCGGATGCGGTCCTGGAGGATGCGGTATTTGATCTCCAGCTCGCGGTTGTCGCGGTGGATGCGGTAGATCTTGGGCGTATAAAAGAAGTTGGAGAAGACCACGTTGGCGATCGATATGAGGATGAAGCCCACGAGGAGCTTGCGCACAAGGCGATAGAAACGCAGCCGGAAAGGCGCCTGCACGCCTCCGCGTGCCGACCTCCGTGTGCCGGGGTTGCCGGACGAAGTGATCTGTTTTTGCGCCATTCTCTAAAAAACTGCGGTTTGCAGGATGCAAATTTAAGTTTAATTGTATAATTTTGCAACCCGACAAGGCTAACGGCCCACTCGGGCGAAATAGTATGCCGGGGGGGGATGGGCCCGAAGACAGCGGGGGCTGTTTTTCGCGGGCCTCCGCGGGGCAGAGGCTGCGGCCCGGACAGTCTGGCGACTGTTTTTTCGCAGGCTGAAGACTGCGGAGTGACTGCAACGCTCCGCGTTGCTCTCTTCGGCGGCGAGGGGGGGGCTCGCCGAAGAGAAAATTGGGCGAAGATTGCTTGCGGGACAGGCCCGCCTGCCTGAAGGCAGAAAAACAGAATGTCATTCTGAGGCCTGAAGCCAAAGAATCTAAAACGAGCCGCAGCCATCCCGGGCGAAGGCTTGCCCGCCGGAAAATCGATCGGGCCCCGGACGAAGAAGACGAAACAAGGAGAAATAAAGAAGAAACAGTTATCGATATGGAATCTGCAAAAATCCGTCAGGCTTTTCTGGACTTTTTCCAGAGCAAGGGGCATGCCATCGTGCCCTCGGCGCCGATGGTCGTCAAGGGCGACCCCACGCTGATGTTCACCAATGCGGGCATGAACCAGTTCAAGGATATTTTCTTAGGCAATGCCCCGCGCAAATACCCCCGTGCGGCCGACACGCAGAAGTGCCTGCGCGTCTCGGGCAAGCACAACGACCTGGAGGAGGTGGGACACGATACGTACCACCACACGATGTTCGAGATGCTGGGCAACTGGTCCTATGGCGACTACTTCAAGAAGGAGGCTATCGCGTGGGCGTGGGAGCTGCTGCACGACGTCTATAAGCTGCCCGCCGGGCGGATGTACGCTACGGTGTTCGAGGGTTCGGAGGAGGACGGCGTGCCGTTCGACCAGGAGGCCTACGATTATTGGAAGCGTTTCCTGCCCGAGGACCACATCATCCGCGGCAACAAGCACGACAACTTCTGGGAGATGGGCGAAACGGGCCCGTGCGGTCCCTGCTCGGAGATACACTTCGACCTGCGCGACGAGGCGGAAATCGCCCTTAAGCCGGGCCGCGAGATGGTCAACCAGAGCCATCCGCAGGTGATCGAAATCTGGAACCTCGTGTTCATGCAGTTCAACCGCAAGGCCAACGGCTCGCTGGAGGAGCTGCCCGCGCGCAACGTCGACACGGGCATGGGCTTCGAGCGCCTCTGCATGATCCTGCAAGGCAAAAAATCCAACTACGACACCGATGTTTTCCAGCCCACCATAGGCCGCATCGCCGAGCTCTCGGGCAAGGCTTACGGCGCCGACGAGAAGTGCGACGTGGCCATGCGCGTCATCGCCGACCACCTGCGGGCCATCGCCTTTTCGATCGCCGACGGACAGCTGCCCTCCAACGTCAAGGCCGGTTATGTCATCCGCCGCATCCTGCGCCGTGCCGTGCGTTACGGCTATACCTACCTCGGCTTCACGGAGCCGACGCTCTGCCGGCTGGTTGCCGGTCTCGTTGAGCAGATGGGCGGCCAGTTCCCCGAGCTGCGGGCCCAGCAGGGGCTTATCGAGCGCGTCATCGGGGAGGAGGAGGCTTCGTTCCTGCGGACGCTGGCCACGGGCATCAACCTGCTGGACGGCGTCATCGCGCGCACGAAGACCGAGGGTAAAAAGGCGATTTCCGGCGCCGACGCTTTCGAGTTGTACGATACGTTCGGATTCCCGATCGACCTCACGGAGCTTATCGCCCGCGAGCAGGGCGTGGGGGTCGACCTCGAAGCCTTCGACAAGGAGTTGCAGGCCCAGAAGGAGCGGTCGCGCAACGCCGCGGCTGTCGATACCGACGACTGGGTGGAGCTCTTCCCGCTGCGCGAAAGCGTCTTCACGGGTTACGACACCCTCACCGACGAGGTGCGCATCGCCCGCTACCGCCGCGTGACGAGCAAAGGCAGGACCTCTTACCAGCTGGTCTTCGACCGCACGCCGTTCTATGGCAATTCGGGCGGTCAGATCGGTGATGTCGGCACGATCGGGAGCGCCAACGAACTTATCGAGGTCGTGGCCACCGAAAAGGAGAACGGACTGATCATCCATATCGTCGAGCGGCTGCCCGAGAATCCGGCGGCGACCTTCACGGCCCGTGTCGATGCCGCAAAACGGCAGTCGGCGGCCAACAACCACTCGGCCACGCACCTCATGCACGCCGCGCTGCGCCGCGTGCTGGGCGATCACGTCGAGCAGAAGGGTTCGATGGTGACGCCCGAGATGCTGCGTTTCGACTTTTCGCACTTCCAGAAAGTTACGCCCGAGGAGCTGCGCGAAGTGGAGAAGCTGGTCAACCGGATGATCCGTGCCAACCACCCGCTCGAGGAGAAGCGCGACGCAACGCAGGAGGAGGCCGCGGCAGCCGGAGCGATGATGCTCTTCGGCGAGAAGTACGGCGACCGCGTGCGCATGGTGCGCTTCGGCGACTCGGTGGAGCTCTGCGGCGGTACGCACACCAGCGCCACGGGTAACATCGGCTTCTTCAAAATCCTGAACGAGAGTGCCATATCGGCGGGTGTGCGCCGCATTGAGGCTGTCACGGGGGAGCAGGCCGAAAAGGTGCTCTATGCGGCTGAGGAGACGCTGCGCAACGTGGGTGAATACCTGAACAACACGCAGGTGGTGCAGGCCGTGAAGAAGATGATCGAGAGCAACGACGCCCTGGCGAAGGAGGTCGAGCAGATGCGCCGCGAGCAGGTGGCCCAGTGGGCCGAGAAACTCATCGCCTCGGTGCCCGAGCGGCAGGGCGTGCAGCTTATCGCCACGCAGACGGACCGCCGGCCCGACTTCGTGAAGGACCTGGCCTACAACCTGCGGGCCCGTTCGTCGAAGCTGGTGCTGGTCATCGGCTCGGTGCATGAGGGTAAGCCGTCGCTGACGATCATGTTGGGCGACGATATAGCGGCTCAGGGCGTCAATGCCGGGGCTGTGGTCCGCGAAGCTGCCAGGCTCATGCAGGGCGGCGGCGGCGGTCAGGCGTTCTTCGCCACGGCCGGCGGCAAGAACCCCGACGGGCTGCAAGCCGCCATCGACAAGGCCGTGGAGCTGATTATGGCGCAGCTGGCATAGGTGAAAAGCAGGGCCGCAGCCTGCTACCGAGAAACTTTCGAGGTGCAGCCAGCGGAGCGAGACACCGAGGGTGTCGAGCCTCCGCATCCGGGGGCTGCGGCTCGATCGACCAAAGGTCGAAACATTTACCGCAACCGAACGAAAAACTTCGTAAACATATGGCAAATAAAGTATTGTTGATGATCCTCGACGGCTGGGGCAACGGTCGTCACGACCGGGCCGACGTCATTTCGACGGTCCGCCCCGCCTATATCTCGGCCATGACCGAAAAATACCCCCATGCCGAGCTGCGCACCGACGGGGAGAATGTCGGTCTGCCCGATGGTCAGATGGGCAATTCGGAGGTCGGACACCTCAATATCGGCGCCGGGCGGGTGGTTTATCAGGACCTGGTGAAGATCAACCGCGCGTGCCGCGACAACTCCATTCTGAAGAATGCGGAGGTCGCCGCGGCATTCGGATATGCCCGCGAGAAAGGCGTCAGCGTCCACCTTATGGGCCTGACGTCGGACGGCGGTGTGCACTCGTCGCTGGAGCACCTCTTTAAGTTGTGCGACATCGCCGCGGAGTATAAGATTGCGAATACCTATGTGCACTGCTTCATGGACGGTCGCGACACCGATCCCCGCAGCGGCAAGGGCTTTATCGGGCAGCTGGAGAAACACATGGCGGCCTCGGCAGGCCGAATCGCTACGGTCGTGGGCCGCTATTATGCCATGGACCGCGACAAGCGCTGGGAGCGTGTGAAGGTGGCTTATGACGCCCTGGTCGACGGTATCGGCGAGCACGCTACCGACATGGCCGCCGCCGTGCAGAAATCCTATGACGCCGATGTCACGGATGAGTTCATCAAGCCGATCGTGCGGGTCGACGCCGACGGGAAGCCTGTAGGCACGATCCGGCCCGGCGACGTGGTGATCTTCTTCAACTACCGCAACGACCGCGCGAAGGAGCTGACGATCGTCCTCACGCAGCAGGACATGCCCGGGGAGGGTATGCACACGCTGCCGCTCTACTACTGCTGCATGACCCCCTACGACGCCAAATTTACGGGTCTGCACATCCTCTTCGACAAGGAGAACGTGCCCGACACCATTGGCGAGTGGGTGTCGAAGCAGGGGCTCAGGCAGCTGCGCATTGCCGAGACCGAGAAATATGCCCATGTCACCTTCTTCCTGAACGGCGGGCGAGAGGAGGTCTTCGAGGGCGAGGAGCGTATTCTGGTGGCTTCGCCCAAGGTGGCGACCTACGATTTGCAGCCCGAGATGTCGGCGCCCGAGGTGGCCGACAAGCTGGTTGAGACGCTCGATACGCAGAAGTTCGATTTTATTTGTTTAAACTTCGCCAACGGCGACATGGTGGGCCATACGGGTGTCTACGAGGCGATCGTCAAGGCCGTTGAGGCGGTCGACGAGTGTGTCGGAAAGGTCGTTGAGGCGGCTAAGCGCAACGGCTATGAGGTGGTGCAGATTGCCGACCACGGTAATGCCGACAACGCTGTGAATGCCGACGGTACGCCCAATACGGCCCATTCGCTCAATCCGGTGCCCATCGTGGTGGTGTCCGACCGCGTGAAGGCCGTGCACGACGGTATTCTGGCCGATGTGGCGCCCACGGTTCTTGACCTGATGGGTCTTGCCCGGCCTGCCGGCATGACGGGCAAATCGCTCGTGGAGCTGAAGTAGCCGGACTGTATTTCGGAAGACAAGCCGCCGGAACCGGTTCCGGCGGCTTGTCTTGTTGTCTGTCGGGCTTGCCTCTCCGCCCAGTTTTCACTTCGGCAGCGCGGGCCGGATTGATTTTTCGGCGGCGGCCAGGGGGGGGGCACGCTGGAAGCGTGATGCCGCCGCCGAAACAACGCGGAGCGTTGCAGT
>CAJUIE010000026.1 GCA_910586375.1 uncultured Alistipes sp.
GGGAGCCGTGCGGGCCGTAGCCGGTGCTGGCGAACGGGTGTGCAGATGATAACGAATTTTGGATTATGATTATTTCTGGTAAAGAACTTTCGGCCAAATTGAAGGCCGACATGGCGGCGGAGGTGGCGACTTTCCCTGCGAAATACGGGCGTGTGCCCCATTTGGCTGTGATTTTGGTCGGTGAAGACCCCGGCAGCGTAAGCTACGTGACCGGCAAGGCCAAGGCTTCGGCTGAGGTGGGTATTCGCAACACGACGATCCGCAAACCCGCGGATATTACCGAAGTGGAGCTGCTCGATATCGTGGCCGGGTTGAATGCCGATCCTGAGGTCGATGGCATTCTGGTGCAGCTTCCCTTGCCGAAGCATATCAATGAAGAACGGGTCATCGCGGCCATCAACAAGACCAAGGATGTCGACGGATTTCATCCGCTCAATGTGGCGGCACTGTGGCAGAAACAGCCCTGTACGCTGCCCTGCACGCCCAAGGGGATCATCAAGATGTTGAAGGCTGCGGGTGTCGACATCGCGGGCCGCGAGGCGGTCGTTGTCGGACGCAGCAACATCGTGGGGCTGCCCGTGGCGAAGCTGTTGCTGGATGAGAACGCCACCGTCACCGTTGCCCACAGCCGCACGCGCGATCTTGGGGAGGTGACACGCCGTGCCGAAATTCTCGTTGTGGCGATCGGTCGTCCGAAGTTTGTCACGGCCGATATGGTGGCTGCGGGTGCCGTGGTGATTGATGTTGGGGTAAACCGCGATCCTGAAAGCGGTAAGTTGTGCGGCGATGTCGATTTCGCGGCTATTGAACCGAAAGCCTCTGTTATTACGCCCGTGCCGGGTGGTGTGGGCCCTATGACGATCTGCTGCTTGATGGAGAACACGATAGAGTGTTTTCTGCGGGGCCGTTGATGTTCTGCATGTATTGGCTGCTTCTGATGTGGGCCTTTGTTGTGGAGGCTCTCTTATTCCTGCACGCAGCGAACGGGGAAACCGTACGCACGGTAGTTGCTGCCTTCGGGGTTCATGCTGGAATTGTCGAAGAGCAAGCCCGATCCGCTCACGCCCGACGCCGAGTAAGGCGCATTGCTCCAGGCGAAACCGCGCATGCCCACACCGAGCAGGCTGCCGGAATCGCTGGTGCGGTAACCCGAAGCTTATTTTTTATGGTGACAAATCAGTTGTTCGGGGAGGAGGGTATGCGGGTTGTGAAGGCGGAGCATGGCAAGGTCGGCGGTCGGATCGCCTGTGCCGAAGTCGAAGTCCTCGGGTGTGGAGAACGTAACGGGTAGGGCGCCGGCGAATCCGAATCGGGCGTAGAAGTCGCGAAGAGACGGATTGCCGGGCGTGGGAATCAGGAAGACGGCATTGTCTCCGCGTTGGTCACACAGCTCGACGGCCTGCCGCATTAGCTGCGAAGCGTGGCCCCGGCCCCGGAAGTCGGGGTGGGTGGCTACACCGTAGATATAGCTCGTGCGGCCCAGTTCGCATTCGAACGGCAGGATATGGAGCATGGACACTAAGCGCCCGTCGTGTTGGATGGAGAGCATTTGCTGAGAGGCGTAGTGGCGTATAAGAAATGTGTCGATGAATGTTTCGTTGTCGCCGAATACCTTTTGCCATAGCTCCTTGCAGGCTTTTTCGGTGTCGTTAAGGTCGATCGCCGTATATTTGTGGAGCAGCTCGGCGGGGTGGTAGGAGAGCTTGGCATGGCGCAGCCCCTCCAGCCCGAGGTCCTCTTCGCGGTTGATCCAGCGAAAACGTTCAGGCAGATGTTCGGTGAAGAGCTTGTTGATGGCCGTAAAGGCCCCTTCGAACGTTGTATCGGCTTTTTCGACATGGGTTACGAAGGTGTCGTCGCTTACCGCAGAGCCATAGGTGAAAGCCACTAATTGGTCGCCGACATAGAGACAGCCACCCCGAAGACCTAATGCGTCGAAGTGTGCGAAGGCTTGCTGCATGGCTCGTTGCTCGGCGCACAACTCCGAAACGTGTCCTTCGTGAGTGCGGCGCCACTGGCGTTCGAGGGCCATGCACTCGGCGAAGCGGTCGGGTGTCAGCTCTTCATAGTGGTAGTCGGGATATTCGGCCGTGAAGCGGTTGAGATGGTTGCGCTTAGGCTGGTAGCGGCGCCCGGAGAGGGTGCGCAGGTTGTCGGCGAGGTAGATATAATCTTCCATTGCCCGGTCCGAAGCGCAGGCAAAGGAGCCGGGGAAAGCGTTGCGGAGCAGGGAGCACCCTTCGTCGGTCAGCCCGACGAGCCGCAACCGTTGGCCACACGACTGGGCGTCGTCGCGCAGCAGAGCGACGATTGGGGTGAAGTCGCCCGGTCCGACAGGCTGCATGTAGCCGATATTCGGGCCGCCGTCGATGTGGAACCGGATGATCAGAAAGTCATCAACAAGTGCCCAGGCGCTGCGATAGACCTCCTGCCAGCAAAACATGTTGGCGAAGGTCAGGTCGCAGTTGCGGCTGTCCGAGGGCAGGGTGTAGCGTTCGATCGTCGCCCGGTCTTCAATTCTCAGGGGGTGGAACTCAATCATGAATCAGGTAGTTGCGATTGTCGATGCGCGTGTAGTATTGCTGGACGAGGGCCCGCAGGCGCAGTTCTGTCGTGTCGGTGGTGAGTGCGGGCGGTGTGGTGTCGTCGAATGAGGCGGTCTCAGCCTCTCCGAGGGCCCGGAACTCTCCGTCGTAGCTTACGGACCATGCCGGGCGCTTGGGCTCGCCGAGCACGTCGCGGCCGAAAGCGAAATAAGGCTCCTGATTGCCCATAAGTCCCAGAAGCGTAGGCATAAGGTCGAGTTGCTGGGTTACGTCGTTGATCTCGCCCCGCAGGGCTCCGTCGGGTGTGTAAAAGAAGCCCATGATGTGCATATTTCCGGGATATTCGCGGGTTTCGGGTGCGAATTTTTCGGATGATACGTGGTCGGCCACGAAGACGAAGATTGTGCGCTGGAACCACTCCTCGTGGTTGAAACGCCCGAAGAAACGGCGGAAAGCCATGTCGTCGTAGGCCACGCCCCGGTGGATTCGTGTGTAACCCTGTGGCAACGTTGTGGCGTAGCGTTCGGGGACGACGAACGGGTGGTGGGCCGAGAGGGTGAAGAGCGTGGCGAAAAAGGGCTGCGGCGTCTTGCTGAGCTCCTCGCCTGCAAATTGTAAAAACTCTTCGTCCCAGATGCCCCAGTAACCGTCGAAGTCGTTGGTGCCGTGGGCTTTTTCATAGTCTTCGCGGCTTACCAGGCGCTCGATGCCTGCCGAGCGGGCGTAAGCTCCGAAGCCCATTGATCCGCGCTCGGAGCCGCAGAAGAAGAGTGTCGTGTAGCCTTGTGACGCCAGTATGGCTGGCAGCTGGCGGCTTTTGCCCAGCGACTGGGGCATGAGCACGAAGGGCGTCCTGAACGATGGGAGACTGCCCAGAATTGAGGGCATAGCCTGGATCGAGCGTGTGCCGTTGGCGTACATCCTCCTCAGTGTCAGTCCGCTGCGCATCAACGAATCGAGAAAGGGTGTAAAGCCCTCTTCCGGGAGGTCGGCATAGAGATCGGGCCGCAGGTGGGCCGAGTGCTCGGCCGACATGCTCTCCATGATGAAAATCATTACGTTACGTCCGGGCAGGACGAGACGCGAACTATCTGCGGAGGGGAGATGCCCGGGCGTGAAGAGCTGTGAGAGCTCTTCGTCGGAGAAGTCTTTGCGATAGTGTATTTTGCCGACACTGCCGATGGTGCGCAAGAGGCAGAAGGGGTTGCTCAGCACGAGGTTAGCCCGTGCCGGATCGGAGGTATAAAGCGTGGCGTTGGAGAGGGTGATGGGGCGTGTGGCGCGGGTGAAGCCTCCCCGCATCCCGGCGATGCAGAGCCCTGCGGCCAGCGCGAAAACAGCGGTGTTCACCGCATAAAAGTTCCAGCCGTGCAGAATCGACCGGGGCCGTATGTGCCGGCCATAGCCCCACACGAGCAGTGCCGTCAGAGCTGCCGCGGCAAGGAGCAGCGGCCAGCTTTCGACGGCAAATTTGCCGATGAGCAGCAGCGAATTGTCGTTGTCGGCGAAGAAGATTTCGTCGGCCGTGAATCGTTTCTGTGCATAACGGAAGTAGATTGCATCGGCGAGGTTGAGGGCGACGATGAGCACGAAGTTGACAACGACATAATAACCGAAAAGCAGGTTGCTATACCAGCTCCGCTCGCGGAAATGGAACGGGAGGAGCGACAGTAGGATGAATGTCCCGTCGGCATAGGCTACTGAAGCCGTGTCGAAGAGCAGGGCTCCGCGCAGCAGGGCCCCGGCGTCGGACCAGCCGATCGGTCCGAGCTGTTCCCGGTTCCAGAGCCAGAAGAGCAACTGGCTGACGAGCAGCACGGCGTAAAGCAGTCCGATGCGGCGCACGACGAGTGCCGGCGGAGTATGGAGCAACCGCTGCATGGATTATTCACAGGCTTTGAGCGACATGTCGAGCGACTTGATGCGGTGAGTCAGTGCTCCGACCGAAATGAAGTCGACGCCGCACTGGGCATAGTCGCGCAGGTTGTCGAGGGTGATGCCGCCGCTCGACTCGGTTTCGCAGCGCCCCGCGACCTTGCGTACTGCTTCGCGCGTCATGGCCGGGGTGAAGTTGTCGAACATGATGCGGTCGACACCTCCGGCGGCGAATACTTCGTCGATGTCCTCCAAGGTGCGTACCTCGCATTCGATAGGAATCGTTTTGCCTTTGGAGGCGAGGTATTTGCGGGCGCCGCGGATCGCATTCTGGATGCCGCCCGCGAAGTCGATATGGTTGTCCTTCAGCAGGATCATGTCGAAAAGACCCATGCGGTGGTTCTCGCCTCCGCCGATTTTTACGGCCATTTTGTCCAGTACGCGCATACCGGGCGTGGTCTTACGGGTGTCGAGCACGCGGGTGTGAAGCCCTTCGAGTCGTGCCACATAAACAGCCGTCTGTGTCGCTACGCCACTCATGCGTTGCATGATGTTCAGCAGGATGCGCTCGGCTTGCAGGAGCGATTGCAGCCGTCCGGAGACGTAAAAGGCGACGTCACCGGGCTTTACTTGGTCACCGTCGTGGAGTATCTGTTCGAACTTCACGTCGGGGTCGAGGCGGCGGAGTATCAGTTCGGCGATTTCGATGCCGGCGATGGTGCCCTCCTCCTTGCATAAGAGGCGCATGCGGCCGCGCTCGGCGGCGGGAATGCAACAAAGTGAAGTGTGGTCGCCGTCGCCGATGTCTTCCTTGATGCAGAGTTCGACGAGCTCTTCGACGAAAGGTTTGTATTCGGGTCTCATTTTTCTATGTTTTTTAGTGGTTTTTCCGGGTTTTTGTTTTTCGGGCCGAAGGCTCCGGCCCGCCCGGCTGCGCCGGACTTTTCAATAATAAAAATCAGCTGTCAGGCTGGCAAGCCGGAGCCATCCCGGGCGTAGGCTTGCAACCTTGTTGCGTCGTCTCCGCTGGCTTCGGTTCTGATAAAGTACTTCGGCGGCGGTTACCTGTTCCCACGATAATCGACGTGCATGGTGTAGCAGTCGAACGAAACGGAGAGTGTCGCGCCATCGGGACTGCTGCCCCGGAGGTTGCGAATTGTGTATGTGCCTTTCCCATCGGGATCGTAGGGTGCGCCGTTGCGGTAGGGGATCGTTTCGTCGATTGAGAACGCGAAGCCGCCTTTTTCATCGTCGATAAGTTCGATGCCGCGCACATCGAACGAGATGTAAACGGGCATTTGTTCGACGAACTTGATTTTGGGAATCATCAGCGTGTGGGTCTTCTCGTCGGCCGGGGCGAGGGTGAATACGATGTCGCTCTCTGCAAATGCCGTGAAGGGGCTGCCTTCCAGGGGGGTGACGTCGAGTTGTCCGGTGTAGCTCCAGGCGTTGTCGGTCGGGCAGATCGTGGGGCCGGGAGTGTCGTTGTCATTGTGGCAGGCACCCAGCAAGAGTGCAACAAGAGGCAGCAGGAGCGCGAATTTCTTGTACATGTCAGTTGATGTTTAGGGATAGGGTGATGCCCATCGTGCGGGGACGTCCGTGCTGGACGAACTCGTTGCCGATGGATTTGAAATAGAAAAGATCGTAGCGGGTACCGCTCGCATTGCGGCACCAGAGGTCGAGGGCATAGCGGCGTTGTTCGAGCCGGACTGAGGCGTCGAAGAGAGCGTAGAATGGTTGTCGCCGCGTGTTGGCTTCGTTCCACTCGATAGATCCGGCACCGCGCATTCCTCCGCGCAGCACCACGTCGCCCAGCCATTCTACGCCCGTGGGGATGGTCCAGGTGATGCCTGCCGAGAGGGTGTGCTGCGGAGCATAGGGAATGCGGTTGCCGGCGTAGTCATTCTGCCCGTCGTGGAAGCGCACGAACCGGGCGTCGGTGAAGCCGTAAGCGGCGTCGAAGGTGAGGTTGCGCACGGGCAGGAGCCGTAGTGAGACCTCGGCGCCCCGGGAGCGGGTGCGGCCCGCATTG
The DNA here is from genome assembly GCA_910586375.1 of uncultured Alistipes sp. Classification (GTDB taxonomy): domain Bacteria; phylum Bacteroidota; class Bacteroidia; order Bacteroidales; family Rikenellaceae; genus Alistipes. Next base: position 6,457 of record CAJUIE010000026.1, read on the forward strand.
GTCATCATGCGTCCGGTGGAGAGCCCGGGAGGGAAGACCGTAAGCTGCTGGTTGCGGCAGTCGATCCAGAAGAGGGCGAAATCGCCCCGCACCAGGCCGTCGGCACACGAGAAGTGACCGCCCAATTCATAGTTCCAGCTCTGCTCGGGGCGGTAGCTTACCGCGTTGTCGATGTCGTAGTTTTTTTGCAGAAAGACACCCATGCGTTCCATGAGAGCGTTTTGCAACACGTCGGAGAAGATCTGGGTATTGAAGCCGCCCGCCTTATAGCCCTTCGATACGGAGAGGTAAAGGTTGCGGTCCTCGTCGAAGGCATAGAGCGCCGAGAGACGGGGCAGGAGCTCGATGAAGGTCTTGCGCAGCGATCCTTCGGAGGTGAAGGGTTCGATGGTGTTTTGGCTGATGCGGCAGGCGTAGCGCGTGGCGCTGCGGTAGTGCAGGCGGGCCTGTTCGATGTCGAGGCGTACGCCGGCAGCCAGTCGCCAGCCCCCTGCGACGAGGGTCGATTCGTGGTAAAGTGCCCCGCCTGCCGAGGGCATGCGGAAGCGGCTGTCGAACGGAAATTCGGGATGGTCGATAGTCACCTCTTCGTGGGCGTAGCGGTCGGCCATGTCGACGATCAGCTCCTTGATGCCGGTCTCCTTGAAGACCACGGGTGCCTCCATCGTCGCATGGCGATAGAATCCGAACGCCCCGACAATCCAGCGGTACAGTCCCTTGTCGCGCGAGCGGACGACTATTTCCTGGGTCGCGGTGTGTTCCGTGCGAGCCTGTTGCAGGGTGAAGTAGGAGAGAGGCAGAAAATCCTGATCGAGGGTCATGCAGTCGTCGCAGAGGGCATAGGCGCTGATCGACGAGAGCGAGAACCGTGCAGCGTCGTAGCGCAGGGTGAAGCCGTTGCTCAGGGTTGTGCGCCGGTATTCCGAGGGGTCGTTGTAGCGTATTTCGCCGGGGCGGATGAGGGTTTGCCCGTTGCGTATGATCTCTTCGCCGATATAGGCATAGGGATAGCCGCCCTGATTGAGCACGCTGCACGACAGTGTATTGTCGATCTTCAGCCCTCGCCGGTTGCGCCACTGCACTTTCCAGCGTCCGCCCCCCTGCTGCTCGTGGTCGCAGAGACGCTGTGTCGCGAGGTTTTCGAAAAATCCGTCGGAGCGCATGTAAAAGCCGGAGACTGAAAGCCCGAGATCGGGGTTCAGCCGGTCGTAGACCGAGGCCCGGAAGCGGAACGTGTGGCCACTGCCATATTCGGCCCGAAGACGGATACCTTCGTAAGTCAGAGGCGAGAGGGTGTAGATATTGACCACGCCGCCCATCGTGTTGCGTCCGTAGAGGATCGACTGGGGCCCACGCAGGATTTCAATGCGCTCGATGTCGCCCGTCTCGGTGTCGTAAGCATCCTTGTTCATGACGGGCACGTTGTCGATGTTGAGTCCCACGACGGGCTCTTCGATGCGGCTGCCTAATCCGCGGACGTAGATCGACGAGGTCATGCGCGATCCGTAGTCGGGCGCATGGAAGTTAGGTACGGCATCCGAGAGTTTTTTCAGAGCGTCCACATCGCCCCGCTCCACGTCGCGATGGCCCACGATGGTGGCGGCTATGGGGAGCGATCGCAGCACGGGGCCTTGTTTGATGGCGGTGACCTGCACCTTGTCCACAACGATGGTTGTGTCGGCTTCGCATTCGGCACCGGGGTGCGCGACGGCAAGTGTCGGCAGCAGCGACAGCGATATGATCCAGAGGCGGTGCATCCTATTCGTGGTGGTAGGGTTCGTGGTTGAGGATCGTGAAAGCCCGGTAGAGCTGCTCGGCGAAGATCGCCCGTACGATTTGGTGGGAAAAGGTCATGCGCGAGAGCGAGAGCCGTGCATCGGAGCGTGCATACACTTCGTCGGAAAAACCGTAGGGGCCGCCGATGACGATCACCAGACGCTTTACGCCGCTGTTCATGCGCCGCTGTATCCAGGCAGCGAACTCCACCGAGCGCAGCTCCTCGCCCCGTTCGTCGAGCAGAACCACGTAATCACCCTCGGCGAGTTGGCGCAGAATTGCTGTCCCCTCGGCTGCGGCCTGCTGGCGGGCCGTGAGTTTTCGGGTATCGCGCACGTCGGGCAGTGTAGTGATTGCGAACCGGCAATAACGATTTACGCGCCGGGCATACATTTCGACCAGCGCTGCCACCTCTGTAGAGTCGGTTTTCCCTATGACAAGCAGTTCTAAGGTCATTTTTTACAGATCGCTGTTCCATTCCCCGTCGGCATCGACGCAGAGCACGGGGCGTGCATGTTCCACCGACTTGAGCCACAGGTAGGCTTTATACATATTGTAGCCGTTGCCCGCTTCGCCGCCCAGAGCATAGGCGATGACGCAGGTGTGGTTGCGCGAACGGTAATACATTGCCTTGACACGCTCCAGATATTCGTCGAGGAGTGCCGGGTCGTTCGACGGTGTGCCGCCCACGCGTCGGTCGTTACGCCGTTCAGGAGCGTGGATGTTGGCCCGGTCGATGACATAGAGCCCCAGGGAGTCGCAGAGGTCGTAGAACCAACCGGGCTGCGGATAGTCGGGCGTCAGGGTGTTGTAACCCTCCTTGCGCAGAGCTTGTAATTCGGCTGAGGTGGCCCGGGCATTGATGGCGGCGTTGTAGCTCTTGGTGCGTAGCTTGAGCTCTTTGCCTGAGCGCATGAGGCGTCCGTCGACCAGCTCGGTTTTGCCGAAGCCGAGGCGCAGGGGCATGTACTCTTTATAAGCACCCTGGCGACGCGTGAAAAGCATCACCTTGTAGAGCGGCGGGTTTTTGCCCGAGGGTTCCCACTTGTTTTCGAAAGCGTGGTAGATGAAGGGCGTGAAACGCACCGTATCGGTCGAGCGTCCGGGGATCGTCACCTCGCGCATGTTGAACTCCAGCAGCTTGCCCTGGGGGGAATAGATGTCATACCCCACCTCGACAGTCTCGTCGTAGTTGAAGGCGTTGCGGGCGATGATCTTCAGGTCGAGCATAGCGAAGTCACGGCCCAGTGTGTCGGGAACCAGCGCGATTTGGAAGTCGGCGATGGAGCGTTTGTTCTGGTAGTAAAAGTAGCTCTCTGCGAAGGTTTCCCGCGGAGCGATCGTCGGGATGTCGATCTGCGGTGTGCGGCTCTCGCGCAGCAGTATCTTGATGTCGTTGACCCCCTCGTGCAGGCAGTCGGTCAGCTCGAAATCGGCAGGTGTGGCGGCATCCTCGACGTCGGCTACAAGGCGGTCGTTGACCCGCAGTGAATAGGCCGAGCCGGGATTCTCGAGGTGGAGGAATACCACGCCGTCGCGCCAGATATAGGGAATGTCGACCTGCTGGCCCATGACGCTGACGGGGCCCGCTTCGACGAGCAGAGCGGGGCGGAAGTCCATCGTATGGCCCGATGCGGCCCGGTTGCGGGTTTCAGCGTCGTGGCGCGTGTGGTAAGGTATGGCCTCCGTGTGACAAATGCGGCCTGACTGCTGGGCAGTGCCTGTGAAAATTGTCGACAGAAGGGCTGTGCAGAGCAATATGGTGTGTTTCATCGGTGTGTAAGTTGAAAGGGCGGAAGTAAAAAGTGCGTTTTTTCGGGCTGGGGCCTGTTGTCGGGCCTCCGCAGGGGGAGGCTTCGGCCCGTCCGGCTGTGCCGGATTTTACTATAGCGACAGCTTTCACAGCCCCACCCCGCATAGCCCGACAAAGGTACTTTTTTTTTTGTCGAATCGCAAATAAAACCTATCTTTGTCAATTCAGAAAAACAGTTTTGTAGCATCGATAAAACGCATCGTATGAAAACGCAGAGAATCTCGGAAATTCTGAAGACGGGCGTCGTGGATAGCCCCGTTGTGGTCAAAGGCTGGGTGCGCACCAAGCGCGGTAATAAGAACGTGGCCTTCATCGCCCTGAATGACGGGTCGTGCGTGGCCAATATCCAGGTGGTGGTCGATCTTGGAAAGATCGCCGAGGAGGAGCTCAAACCTGTAACGACGGGTGCTTGTCTGCGTGTCGACGGGCTGCTGGTCGCCTCGCCCGGCTCGGGGCAGGGCGTTGAGGTGCAGGCCTCGAAAATCGAGGTTTACGGCTCGGCTGATCCGGAGAGCTACCCTTTACAGAAGAAGGGCCATTCGCTCGAATTTCTGCGCGACATCGCCTATCTGCGTCCCCGCACCAATACGTTCGGTGCCGTGCTGCGTATCCGCCATGCTATGGCCTACGCCATTCACGAATACTTTAATAAAAACGGTTTCTACTACTTCCATACGCCGATCATCACCGCTTCGGATTGCGAGGGTGCCGGCGCCATGTTCCAGGTCACGACCCTCGACATGGCCAACCCTCCCCGTACGGAGGAGGGCAAGGTCGACTATGCGCAGGACTTTTTCGGCCGGGCTTGTAACCTCACCGTCTCGGGGCAGCTGGAGGGCGAACTGGGGGCTCTGTCGTTGGGTCGCATCTACACATTCGGTCCGACGTTCCGCGCGGAGAACTCCAACACGCCGCGCCACGCTTCGGAGTTCTGGATGATCGAGCCCGAAGCGGCGTTTTTCGAGCTGGAGGACAACATGGAGCTGGCTGAAGATTTCCTCAAGTACTTGATCCGCTATGCACTGGACAACTGCCGCGAAGACCTCGAATTCATGAACAAGATGTGGGACAAGGGGCTTATCGAGCGTCTCGAATCGGTGCTGGCGCACGACTTCAAGCGTCTGACTTACACCGAGGCGATCGACATACTGAAGGCTTCGGGCCGTAAGTTTGAGTTCCCGTGCGAGTGGGGTTGCGACCTCCAGTCGGAGCATGAACGTTATTTGGTGGAGGAGCATTTTAAGCGTCCGGTGATTCTGATCGACTATCCTAAAGAGATCAAGGCTTTCTACATGAAGCAGAACGACGACGGCAAAACCGTGCGCGGTATGGACGTCTTATTCCCCGGAATAGGCGAGATTATCGGCGGTTCGGAGCGTGAGGCCGATTATGGCAAACTCTGTGCAAGGGTCAGGGAGCTCGGTATGAACGAGCGGGAGCTCTGGTGGTATCTGGATACGCGCCGCTGGGGTTCGGCTCCACACTCCGGATTTGGCCTGGGCTTCGACCGGCTGTTGATCTTTGTCACGGGCCTGACAAACATCCGCGATGTGCAGCCCTTCCCGCGCACGCCGCAGCACGCCGACTTTTAAAATTAAGAATGAAAAATTAAGAATTAAAAATCGGCCGACGTATCGGTGATGAACCGTTTGTGATGAATTGACAGTTCGTAACGCGGAGCAGCCGGTTTTGTCAGTAGAGTGCGGCAATTTTTAGTTTTTCATTCTTGATTTTTAATTCGAAAGGGGTATGGCCATCAACCAAAGACAGATTCTCTCCCTCCAGCAGAAGCTCTCTCCGCAGCAGATACAGATGATCAAGCTGCTGGAGCTGCCCACCGTGCAGCTGGAGCAGCGCATCAAGCAGGAGATCGAGGAGAATATCGTACTTGAAGAGGAGGATCGCACGGCCGAAGAAGAGGCAGAGCCCCAGCAGATTTCGGTTGACGAGTATCTTCGTGAGGATGATACGCCGTCGTACAAGAGTCGTATCAATAACTACTCGAAGGACGATAAGCAGCGGCCCTTTTTTCTGACAGGCGGTCGTTCGTTGCAGGAGTATCTGGTCGAGCAGTTGGGCTATCGCAACCTCTCGGAGCGTGATATGCGGCTGGCGGTTTACCTGATCGGCAGTTTGGATGAGGATGGTTATCTGCGTCGTGATCTGGAGTCGGTGGCCGATGACATCGCCTTCACGGTGGGCCTTGAGACCACGGCCGTTGAGCTGGAGCGTCTTTTGGGCATCATCCACCAGCTTGAACCGGCCGGTGTCGGGGCCCGCAACTTGCAGGAGTGCTTGCTTTTGCAGATGAATCAGAAGAGCGCCGACAGTCGCTCCCGGCGTCTGGCCCGCCGTATTCTGACCTCCTATTTTGACGAGTTCGTCAAGAAACATTACGAGAAGCTCATGGCGCGCCTCCAGATTTCAGAGGACGATTTTCGCGAGGCCATAGCCGAAATACGGCGTTTGTCGCCCAAACCGGGCAACCTCTACGCTGAGGGTGGAACAGACGCTACGCCATATATCATTCCCGATTTCATCCTCGACTGTCAGGACGGGCAGTTCCAGCTGTCGCTGAACTCTTATAACGTGCCCGAGGTGCGGGTCAACCGCCGCTACGTGGAGATGATTCGCGACATGGTGTCATCCGACGGTACCGTCAAAGAGAAGGACCGCGAGGCCATCCAGTTCGTCAAGAGCAAGATCGACTCGGCCAAGTGGTTCATTTCGGCCATCAAGCAGCGCCACGATACCCTGATGCGGACCATGCAGACGATACTGGACTACCAGCGCGAGTATTTCCGCGACGGCGACAAGTCGAAGCTCCGGCCTATGATTCTCAAGGATATAGCCGATCGCACGGGGCTCGATGTGTCGACTATTTCACGGGTGGTCAACAGTAAGTACGTGCAGACGCAGTTCGGGATCATTCTCCTTAAGTCGCTCTTTTCCGAAGCGATGCAGACCGACAGTGGTGAGGAGGTGTCGAGCTACGAGATCAAGAACATTCTCCAGGAGTGTATCGACGAGGAGGATAAGCGCCATCCCCTGACCGATGAGACCCTTATGGACATTCTCAACGCCAAGGGTTACCGTATCGCCCGTCGTACGGTGGCCAAATATCGCGAGATGCTGGGCATTCCCGTCGCCCGTCTGCGCAAGCAGATCTGAATCCTGCTTCCTCTGCGATCCTTATAGGGGGCGGGAAGGTTCGGCCTTTGGCCGGATCGAGCCGCAGCCCCGGCTGCGGAGGCTCGACACTTGGTGTCTTGCTCCGCTGCCGCCGGGAAACTTTCGAGGAACGCTCCTGTCCGAAAATAAGCATTGAAAAAAGGGCTTCCCCATACCGTGGGGAAGCCCTGAAATTTTCGGTCGCGGCCCGTTTACCTGAGCGGAGCTTCGGCCGAGAGGTCGAGCGTAAGCGGCCGTGCCGGGATGGCGGCCGGGAGACGCAGCTCCCGGTTCTCCTTCGACCACTTCGCGGCAGGCACCGCATCGCTGCCTGCCTCGGGAGCGGCTTCGGGCCGGTAGGGTACGCGTACCTCGGCAGCGGCCGGTGCGTTGGCGAAGACGATCGGCCCTTCGTAGGTGCCCGAGAAGGTCTCGCGGCGATAGGTCTCCAGGTCGAAGGTGATCCGGTAATCGGCATCGGCGTGCTCTACGACGAACGTACCCGAGTGGAACGCTATGTCGGTACGGGTGCCCGAAGCATCGTAGATGCGGCCCTGCGCATCCTTGCCGTCGAAGGTGCCGGCCGACTTGTCGCTTCCGTAGGTGTAGGTGCCCTCGGGCAGGCGCATGTCGGTGCCGGCTGCCGTGGCGGCGTAGAGGTTCAGCAGCAGGCACTCTCCGGCCTCGGCATTGACGGGCGAGATGCCGTTGTAGGTGCCTTTCATTTCGAGGCTGCTCAACGTGAGGTAGTAGCGGTAGGCGCCGTTCGAGGTCTGGGCGTAGTAGTAGGAGAAGGGGTTGTAGCGGGCCGTGAAGGTGTGGTCGCCCACGACCGGACCTACGGCCTTGTTGTCGATCGAAAGAGGCCCGGTGTAGGTGCCCTGAAGGTGGAAATCGTCGGTCGATACCAGGTCGAGCGTGAAGGTGTACTCCTCGCCGCTGCGGGCGACGGCCAGCTTGCCCTCCTTGACGAAGGTGTAGGAGGTGATCTCTTTGGTCGCCGGATCGCGCCGTGCGATGTAGGTGCCGTTGAGGTAGCCCATCAGCGTGCCGCCCTGCTTGATGGTGAAGGGTGCGATACCCGTCGAGGGGGTGTAGTCGCCGTCGGCGATGACCGGATTGGCCAGATCGTCGGTGTGCGTGGCATAGAGGTCGGCGCAGAAGAAGAGACTCTCGTTCTCGTCCACCGTGAAGCGCAGGCGGTAGTAGTCGGCGCCCGAGTTGTACTCGTCGCCGCGGTATTCGCCGCTGAGTGTGGCGAACGTCGCATTCACGTCGCCGAACATCGGGGCGGCCTGGTTCTCGAAATCGATGGCCCCCTCGTAAGTGAGCGTCAGCAGGTGGCCGTCTTCCAGCGTGAAGCGGCCCGTGATGCGGTAACCCTCGGCGACATGCTCCACGTCGATCTCGGCCTGGTCGTAGTAGAACTCGCTCATGGTCGGCGTGCTGCCCGTCATGTAGTAGTACATCAGGCGCGTATAGGAGGGATCGAGTGTCCCCGAGCCGTGCTTTTCGTCGGAGACATACTTGCCGGCAGGCAGCACGGCGCGGTCGTCGTCCTCCGACAGGGCGCCCCACAGATCGAAGTGGAAGAGCCAGCCCGAGCCCAGCGCCGTGGTGGGATCGGCCGGGTCGACGGGCACCGTGCCGGTGGAGAAGTAATATTCGCCGACCAGCGTGCGGTCGGCATTGCCGCCGTAGACGGCGAAGCCCAGCTCGGTATTCTCCACCGTCTGGTCGCTGCCGACCTCGCCGCTCTTGTTCACGATGACGGTCGTGCCCTTGTAAACGACCTTGTAGAGGGTACCGGCCTCGTCTTTGGCACCGATATAACCCACGATGTCGTAGGCGCCGTTTTCGTCGATCTTCACGTGCAGCTCGCCCGAAGCCATCGAGCTCTTGCTCACGATGCCGCCCTCGTCGTCGGTTCGGGTGATGACGCAGTAAGAGCCGCCGAACGTGTAGTCGGGAGTCTCCCAGCCGTCGACGAAGGTGTAGGTGCCGGCCGGGATGACGGGCGTCATGGCATTGTCGGACGCCGGACCGAAGAGGTCGATGTCGATGGCATGACCGGCGCTTGCGGCCGCACCCGTTTCATCGAAGACGATGTCGGTGAAGCGCACCGTGTAGTTGCCCTGGCCGCTCCAGGTCGTATAGTAGTTGCCCGACGAGGAGGTGGCCTCGACCGTTATGTCGTAGGCGGGTTCCTTTTCGAGCACGAGCGTCGCCACTTCGCTCACGGCATCCTCGCGGGCCGCGGCCGCATAAATATAATAAACGGCGCCTACCTCAGCCTCGATGGTCTGCTCCGTGGCTTCGGTGGCGGAGACCTCCTCGCCCTCGGACAGAATAGCTTCGGTCGTCGGCGCTGCGGGTTCCTCCGTACCCCCCCCCTCGGTTTTTACGCAGATGTAGGCGCAGCGGTCGGCGTTGCTGGGCGTGATGGTGAACGACATGCTTTCGGCAGTTTGCGCGCCGGCCACCAGCGTGACCCCGGGGGTCTCCGGATCGGGCTGTGGCGCCACCTGGGCCGCATCTTCTACGGGATCGTCTCCGCATGCGCTCAAAGCCACACTGGCGAAGAGCAGAAGCAAAAATTTCTTCATGTTGGGAATTGTGTTGGAGGAACGGCTCCGGACGTTCCGTAAACTAACCTGGCCTTGCCTGTTCCCGTGCAC
>CAJUIE010000027.1 GCA_910586375.1 uncultured Alistipes sp.
GGGAGTACTTTCACTCCCTTTCGCGGAGCAGACAAAAGATCGTGCGAATTGTATTTTGAAGCTCCTTGAAATAGAGGCATAGCAGAAGGGGTGCCACGACGATAACCAGACTGTTATATTCCCATGCAGCGCCGAGGTCACCATGCAGCAGCGAGTAGAGCGCTCGTGTCATTCCGCAACCGTAGCAGGGCAGGCCCAGGTTGCGGAACAGGCACACCGGATGTCCGTTCATGATCCATTGCGGTGGGAGTCCGTAGAACACAATGGGCAGGAGCAGGTCGCAGGTTAACCGTATTTTAGCGGTTGTAATCATTGGTGTATATACCAATCCACACGTCCCCGTTATACAGAGACGTGTGGATCAATCGTATCGACCCCTCCGGGTCGGAGTTAATTATCAGCGCTTGTTGACGATGACTTTGCCCTCGCCGTCTTTGTAGTTGCCGCAGATGATCATGACGAAGTCGATGAGCGTCCAGACACCGCAGCCGCCCAGCGTAAGGAGCTGAAGAACGCCGAAGAGCGTTTTGCCAGCGTAGAAGCTGTGAACGCCGATGCCACCGAGGAAGAAGCAGAGCAGCAGGGTCGTGAGCCAGTCCTTTTCGCTGGCGTTTGCGGGGATTACAGCCTCTTTTTTAACGGGGGCACCGCAGTTGGGACACATCACGGCGTTATCGGCGATCTCTTTGCCGCATTGGTTGCAGAACATAGTTGAGTGGTTTTTAATAGTCGTGCCTACTCTTTGGATTTTCGGCATTCTTCCGTTTCTTGACTCAGGAAACACGACAAATGTATGCATAATCTTCGAAATATCCTAATAGGTCGTCTTTTTTGCTCGTTTCCGCGAAAAGATTTTGCCGCATGCACCTGAGATCGGCGAAAAATACCTATCTTTGTAATTAAATTATAATAATCGGCGTTATGGCTAAAATCAAAGGTACGATCGTTGTCGACCTGGAGCGTTGCAAGGGTTGCGGGGTCTGCGTGGCTTCGTGTCCGTGCAAGGTTTTGGAGTTGTCGGCCGAAGTCAACAGCAAGGGGTACCCCGTGGCCCGCATGGCCAGTCCCGACGCTTGTACGGGGTGTGCGTCGTGTGCGGTAATCTGCCCCGACAGCGTCATTACGGTTTATCGTCAAAAATTTGAATAGGACTATGGCAGAGAAAGAGGTCAGGTTGATGAAAGGCAACGAGGTGATCGCCCATGCTGCGATCCGTTACGGTTGCGACGGTTACTTCGGCTACCCCATCACGCCGCAGTCCGAGGTGATGGAGACTTTGATGGAGCTCAAGCCGTGGGAGACCACCGGCATGGTCGTTTTGCAGGCCGAGTCCGAGATTTCGTCCATCAATATGGTTTACGGCGGCGCCGCTACCGGCAAACGGGTCATGACGTCGTCGTCCAGCCCCGGCATTTCGTTGATGGCCGAGGGAATCAGTTATCTGGCCGGTGCCGAGTTGCCGTGCCTGATCATCAATTGCCAGCGCGGCGGCCCCGGTCTGGGCACCATCCAGCCTTCGCAGGGCGATTATTTCCAGGCTGTCAAGGGCGGCGGCCACGGCGATTATAAGTTGATTGTTTTCGCGCCCAATTCCGTGCAGGAGATGCACGACCACGTGGCCGAGGCGTTCGATCTGGCGTTCAAGTACCGCAATCCCGCCATGATTCTGGCCGACGGGGCTATCGGGCAGATGATGGAGAAGGTCGTCCTCGCGCCCCAGCGTCCCCGCAAGACCGATGAGGAGCTGAAGACCGGGTGCGACGCTTGGGCTGCCATGGGCAAGCCCGCCGGACGCGGGCGCAACGTCGTCACGTCGCTCGAATTGCAGTCCGAGAAGATGGAGGTCATCAACCAGCGTTTGCAGGCTAAATATAAGGCTCTGGAGGAGAATGAGGTGCGTTTCGAGGCCGTTGCGTGCGACGATGCCGATTATGTGATCGTCGCGTTCGGTTCTTCGGCCCGCATCTGCGCCGCCACCGTCGAGATGGCGCGTGCTGAGGGTTTGAAAGTCGGATTGCTGCGTCCCATTACGCTCTACCCTTTCCCCACGCGGCAGATCGCCGAGTTGGCCGCACGCGGCGTGAAAGGTTTCCTTTCCGCCGAGCTGAACGCCGGACAGATGGTCGAGGACGTGCGGTTGGCCGTGGGCGGCAAGGCTCCCGTCGAGCATTACGGGCGTCAGGGCGGCATGATGTTTAACCCCGATGAGGTGTTGGCCGCACTCAAGGATAAATTGATTAAAAAGTAAAGGATCATGGCAGAGGTTGAAATCAAACAGGAGAATCTGGTTTACGCCAAACCGGAACTCATCACCGACAATGTCATGCATTATTGCCCCGGATGCAGCCACGGTACGGTGCACAAACTCATTGCCGAGGTCATCGCCGAGCTGGGGCTGGCCGACAAGACCGTGGGCGTTTCGCCCGTGGGGTGTTCGGTGTTTGCTTACAATTATATCGACATCGACTGGATCGAGGCGGCTCACGGGCGTGCGTTAGCTGTGGCTACGGCCGTCAAGCGTCTCAAGCCCGGCACGATGGTCTTTACTTACCAGGGCGACGGCGACCTTTCGGCCATCGGTACGGCGGAGTCGATCCACGCCGCCGCACGTGGCGAGAATGTCGTTGCCGTCTATATCAACAACGCCATCTATGGCATGACCGGCGGGCAGATGGCCCCCACCACCCTGCTGGGGATGAAGACCGCCACCACGCCTTATGGCCGCGATCCGCGTTTGAACGGTTACCCCTATAAGATCGCCGAAATGATGGCCCACCTCGAAGGTGCGACTTACATTACCCGCCAGAGTGTCCACAAGCCCGCCAATGTGCGTAAGTGCAAGGCCGCGATCAAAAAGGCGTTCCAGCGTTCGATGGAGGGCCGGGGCTTTTCGCTCGTCGAGGTCGTGTCGACATGCAACAGCGGTTGGAAGCTCTCGCCCGTCGCTTCGAACGAGTGGCTGGAGCAGAACATGTTGCCGTTCTACCCCCTGGGCGACATCAAAGAGGTTGAATAAGTGCGCAGACGATTATGAAAGAGACATTGATTATAGCAGGCTTCGGCGGTCAGGGCGTCCTCTCGATGGGCAAGATTCTGGCTTACTCCGGCGTGATGCAGGATTTCGAGGTTACGTGGATGCCGTCGTACGGCCCCGAGATGCGCGGCGGCACGGCCAATGTTACCGTGATTCTCTCCGACCGGAAGATTTCATCGCCCATCGCCCATGAATTCGATACGGCGATCATCCTCAATCAACAGTCGATGGAGAAGTTCGAACCGATGGTTAAGCCCGGTGGAGTGCTGATTTATGACACCAACGGTATTTCGCGGCATCCCGTGCGTGACGACATCGAGGTTTACGCGATTGACGCTACGGCCGAATGCGCCCGGCTGGGGCAGGCCAAGCTGTTCAATACGATGATTCTGGGCGGTTATCTTAAGGTGCGGCCCGTTGTCGATATGCAGAACGTCATGATCGGGCTTAAGAAGTCGTTGCCCGAGCGTGCGTGGAAAATGCTCCCCGACAACGAAAAAGCCATCATTCACGGCGGCGAGATCATCCGCAAAATCCGGTAATTTCCTGCTTTGCAAATAAATCAAGGCCTTGCATTTTGCAAGGCCTTGATCGTTTTATTTTTCCGACTTCGCCTCTTTTGGTCTGAAATCTATCTGGTAGAACTTGAATTCGGGTTTCATCATAGCGCCTGTCGCGGCGTCTATGCCCCAGAAGAGAATGTTGCATAGATTGATGACCGATACGGCGTTGAAATTCTTGTCGATGATGATCATCTCCGTCTGATATGAGGGTGCTTCGGCTTTTACGACCGTTTCGTCGAATCCGCGTTTGATTTTGGTGGTGTAGGGAAATGTGACGTTGGTGTGTTTGCGGCCGTCGATGGTCAGCGTGGCGCTTTCCGTGATGTCGCTTTCGAAGGTCACGCGAGCCTTGGAGCCGCAGAAAACGGTGGCACAGGAGCTCAGCAGCGATGCCGCGCCAAGAAGAATAAAATAGCGTTTCATGGTTTGGGTTGATGCCTGCCGTGTCCCCGCGGCGGTTTGTGTTCGTTGGGTAGAGCATATAAAAAACGTGGGACAGAACTTTTATTTGTCTTTCGAGGTCTTCGCAATACCTTGCAGCCAAATAAAGAGTAAAGCCCACGTAGAAACGTGAGCGTTTACGCCTTACTCTTGGCTGCTTTTGAAAGTTGCGAAGTTTCGAAAGACAAGAAATAAAGCTAACGCTTTTTATATGTGGTGCCGGCGCTGTCGCCAGCGGGTGCGGCACGGGTGTGGATCGTTTTTTTGCAGTTTCGTTATTTCTTCATAGGCAAAACAATTTTGAGTTTTATTCGCAAAGATAGGAATAATAAAGGAATATCGCTAATGCCCTCGAACTCTCCGGGCGGGGAAACAATTTTTAGCCGATTCTGTGTTTTTGTTTTCGAACCCGCAGACTGCGGCCCAAATAAAATTGTTCTTTTGCCCCTCCCTGTCCCCTCCCCTTGTCATTCTGAGGCTTTAGCCGAAGAATCTGTATAGTGACGAACTCCCGGCCTTTGGGCCGGTTCGGGCCGCAGCCCCCGGATGTGGAGGCCCGACACGTTGTGTCTTACTCCGCTGTCTGCGGCCCGTGCCCGCCCCCTCTCTTATTCCTGCACGCAGCGAACGGGGAAACCGGCAGCACGGTCGCTGTAATTCTCGGGGTACACGAGAGAATTGTGGAAGACCAGGTACGCCCCGCTCACGCCCGACGCTGAGTCAGGCGAACTGCTCCAGGCGTAACCGAGCGAGCCCACACTGTTCAGGCTGCCGGAACTGCTGTGGCGGCAACCCGAAGCGGGGGTATTTAATAAAAAAGAGAAGACTTCAAAAGTCTTCTCTTTTGCTTGGTATGGAGTTATGGTTCTGCTACTCTACTGCGGCGCACTCGTTGACGAATTCTTCGGCCAGACGAGTCAGTGCCAGGTCGGTTTTCTTTTCGTCGGCGAGGGTCGCTTCGAGAATCTTTTTGACTTTCTTGTCAGGCAGATAAGCGGCCAGGGCACACAGCGTGCCGTAGGTGGCTATTTCGTAGTGCTCGACCTTCTGCGCTGCCAGAATCAGCCCGGCGTCGCGTACGAAACTGTTGCGCTCGGTGTCTGAAATCATGCCGTTTGCCTCTTCCAATAGCCCGGCCATTGCTTCGCAGCGCTTGGCTTCGGGTTTTTCCCCGAGGAGGCTGAAGATCGTCTCCAGTTGTGCGATCTGCTGGTCGCCCTCCTTGTAGTGTTTCTCAAACATCATTGCGAGCTTGGGGCTCGTTGCTGCGCGGCTCATCTTGCGCAGACCGCTTTTCAGGTGTTTTTCGGCCCAGTAGATATCTTTGATCTGGTCGACGAAGAATTTGTGAAATTCGGTCTGTGCCGACGGACGTTCTGAACTCGACTTTTTGGCGGAGTAGTCGCTACCGGAGTTTTTCGAATTCGTTGTGTTGCGGCTGGAGGCCGAAGCTTTGGCAGCCGTGCCGGTGGTGTTTTTTCCGGTTGCCGACGTCTTGCTGACGGTCGATTTGGTGTTTTCCGTTTTCATAATAGGTTGTTTAAGGTTTTCCGCAGAGGGGCAAATTGCATACCACAAGTGAGAGTTCCGGGCACATGTCGGGCCCGGGCATCGTATTTGCACCGGAGCGAGAAACTTAAATTCCGTATTTATGGACCATTCTACTTACACCATGCCGCTCATTGGCGACAAAGCCCCTTCGTTCGAGGCCGAATCGACGCAGGGCACGATCCGCTTTCCTGAAAATTTCAAGGGAAAATGGGTTATTCTTTTCAGCCATCCGTCGGACTTCACCCCAATCTGTACGTCAGAGTTCGTGATGTTCGGGGCCATGCAGGAGGAGTTCGCAGCTCTGAACTGCCAGCTGCTGGGCCTCTCCGTCGGCACTAATCCCAGTCATATCGCGTGGTTGCGGTCGATTCACGATCGCATCGAGTTCAAGGGCCATAAGCAGGTATCGCTCGATTTTCCGCTTATCGCAGATATGTCGATGGATGTGGCGCGCAAGTATGGCATGATCCAGCCCGGCGTGTCGACCACGGCGGCCGTGCGGGCCGTTTTCTTCATTGATCCGCAGACCCGTATTCGGGCTGTGATTTATTATCCGATGCAGTTGGGGCGTAGTTTTGACGAGCTCAAGCGTGTGCTGGTCGGGTTGCAGACGATCGACAAGCATCATGTTGCGCTGCCTGCCGACTGGCAGCCGGGCGACGACATCATCGTTCCGGCCCCCACGGCTTATAACGGCACCGAGCAGTCGGCCGAGGGGATGAAGTGTTATGACTGGTATTTCTGTACCAAGCCCCTGCCTTTGGAGAAGCAGAAAGCTAAGGCTTACGAAGAGGCGTAGCAGAAATTCATGAATTTAAGGCCGGATCGCATGATCCGGCCTTGCTGTTTTCGTTAATCCTGGTTCTGCGTATCCGGCTCGTTGCCTGCCCGCTTGGGTTCGCTGCCGGGCACGGTGCAATTGCTTAGACCTTTCCGACGGTCGGATTTCTGACGAGGCTTTTGCCGCAAAAACAAAGCGGGTGTTATTTCGGAGCCGGAAGTTCCCCGAAGCGGTATTGTGCCACGTCGCGCCACCCGAGCAGCAGTTCGCGGACTGGCAAGCGTTTTTTGCCGGCTATCTGAAGCTCCTCGACGGCTATCCATCCATCGGTGCAGGCTATGCGGACGAATGTACGGTTGTCGCTCTCCACCGTACCACAAGGACGCCCATGCCCGGCAGGCGAAAATCGGACAGCAAAGATTTTGGCACTTGTCAGCTCTGCGGTATCGGGGCGGTAGAGAGAGCTCCAGGCCGCAGGATAGGGCGATAGTCCGCGCACAAGGTTCACGATCCGCTCGCCCGGCTGTGTCCAGTCGATGCAGCAATTCTCCTTGAAAATCTTCGGTGCCGGATGCAGCGTCGATTCGTCGATGTGCTGTTGCGCGATCGGCGTTATATCGCCTGCGGCAATGCGGTCTACGGTGGCCGTCACGAGCTTCGTACCCGCGTGCATCAGTTTGTTGTAGAGCGTGCCCGCGTTGTCGTCGGGCAGAATGGGCATCCGTTCCTGCGCGAGAATGGCGCCCTTGTCGATTTCGTGGTTCAGCAGAAACGTCGTCACACCCGTTTCTGTTTCGCCGTTCATGATCGCATGGTTGATTGGCGCTGCACCGCGGTATTGGGGAAGCAGCGAGGCGTGGAGGTTGAAGGTTCCCAGCCGTGGCATGGCCCAGATTACTTCAGGCAACATACGGAATGCGATAACGATGCCCAGGTCGGGCCGCAGTGCCTGCATCGCTTCGATGAACTCCGGCGCGCGTAGCTTCTCGGGCTGGAGAATCGGAAGCCCCAGTTCGCGGGCGGCTTTTTTTACGTCGCTTTCGTGCAGTTTCTGCCCGCGTCCGGCGGGCTTGTCGGGCGTAGTCACCACCCCCACTACGTTGTAGCCCCCCTCGACCAGCGCCCGAAGCGACGGAACGGCAAATTCGGGCGTGCCCATAAAGACGATTCGTGTCTGCTTGGAATCCATGCTATTTCTTGTTCAGCCCCAGCGTATGCTGCATGCGTTCCTGCTTGGTTTCGAGGTAGTGTTCGTTGTACTTGTTGGGGGCGATGACGATCGGCACTATTTCGTCGATCTTCAGGCCATAGCCCTCCAGCCCGGCCCGTTTGAGCGGGTTGTTGGTCATCAGGCGCATGTGGCGGATGCCCAGCTCGCGGATGATGTTCGCACCCACGCCGTAGTCGCGTTCGTCGGCCTTGAAGCCCAGCTTCAGGTTGGCGTCGACGGTGTCGAGCCCCTCGTCCTGGAGCTTGTAGGCGTGGATCTTGTTGCAGAGGCCGATGCCGCGCCCCTCCTGGTTGAGATAGACGATGGCGCCCTTGCCCTCCTTGTCGATCATCTGCATGGCCCGGTGAAGCTGGTCGCCGCAGTCGCAACGGTAGGAACCGAAGATGTCGCCCGTGGCGCACGATGAGTGCACGCGGATCAGGACCGGTTCGTCCTCCGTCCATTGGCCTTTGGTGAGGGCCACATGCTCCACGCCGTTGGATTTCTGGCGGAATGGCGTAATGCGGAAGTCGCCCCACTCTGTGGGCAGCGGTACCGTGACGCCCTTTTCGACAAGTGACTCCTCGCGCAGCCGGTAGGCTATGAGCGAGGCGATGGATATGATTTTGAGGTCGAACTTACGGGCTATTTCGCGCAGCTGCGGCATGCGGGCCATGGTGCCGTCTTCGTTCATGATTTCGATGAGTGCTCCGGCGGGTTGCAAACCGGCCAGCCGGGCCAGGTCGACAGCCGCTTCGGTGTGGCCCGGGCGGCGCAGCACGCCTTTTTCGCGGGCTCGCAGCGGGTTGATGTGGCCCGGACGCCCCAGGTCGGCAGGTCGTGTCGCCGGGTCGGCCAACGCACGGATCGTCGCTGCGCGGTCGTGAATCGAGACGCCCGTGGTACATCCGTGGCCCAGCAGGTCGACCGTCACGGTGAAGGGTGTGCCTAAAAGTGAGGTGTTGTTCTCCTCCATCATGTCGAGTTCCAGCTCAGCACAACGTTTTTCACTCAGCGGGGCGCACAATACGCCGCGCCCCTCTTTGAGCATGAAGTTGACGATTTCGGGCGTGATCTTCTCGGCTGCGACGATGAAGTCGCCTTCGTTTTCGCGGTCTTCGTCATCGACCACGATCACCACTTTGCCCTGTCGGAAGTCCTCGATGACCTCCTCTACGCTATTGAGTATCGTATCGTTTGCCATTTCGTTTGGGTTTTATCGTTTTTTTCGCTTTTTCGATCCAGGGGGCCAGACGTTCACGCAGGGCCTTGACTTTGCCCGCATACCAGTCCGTATCCAGCAGAGCCGAGTCGTTGGTGGCCTTGTAGGTGAGGTAGACCGCTATGGGCGTCAGGATGAAGGTCGAGAGCCACATGCCGTAGATAGCCTCCCAGCTACCCTCTTTGGCCAGCTTTTCGCCCGAGATGCTGATGATGTAGTAGATCACGAAGAAGATTACCGACACCACGACCGGCAGGCCCAGTCCGCCTTTGCGGATGATGGCCCCCAACGGCGCGCCTATAAGGAAGAAGATGATGATCGACACGGGCAGCGAGACTTTCTTGTGCCACTCCACTTTCGAGCGGTAGAGTTGGTTGAGCGCCTCTTTGGCCGTCGACTCGTCGAACGAGAACATGTTGCGCGAACTTTTGGCCTGCGACCGGGCCTGATCCCAGATGCGCTCCTTGTCGCGCAGGGAGAGCTGCGCGATGGAGTCGAGGACCGCCACGTCGCGGAATGCGCGTTTGTCGACGCGCAGGGTGTCGGGCAGCGGCAGGACCTGGTTGTCGCGCACGAATATCTGCTCCTTGAGCAGCGGTTCGTAGGAGCTCGTCGTGGCCGAGTTGACTTTCAGCTCCAGCGAGTCGATGTCGCCCTGAAGCTGGGCGACGTTTTTGGTCTGGCTGTTCGAAAACTGGTTGGCATCGGTTCGCTCCATGGCGAAACCGTCCATGGCTATGTCCTGCTTCTGGAGGTCGAATGTGTGGTGGCGCAGCGAGCTTTTGGTGTACCACTGGCTGTTGCGGGTCTGCTCGTAGGTCTCGCCGTTGTAGAGTGTGACCAGCAGGTAGCGTTTGTCGTCCGACAGCCGAATGTAGCCCGAATCGGCGACGATGGTGTTCATGTTGCCGTTGGCGGCGCGGTTGTCGTAGATCAGCACGTCGCGCAGCAGGTGGGTCTCGGGCTCCTGATGCCCCACGCGGATCGACATGTTCTGTATGCCGTTGAAGAAAAGACCGTCCTGAAATTCGAGGGTCTGTCGTTGCTGGCGGATGTCGTAGATGATGCTGTACATCTTCTTGTTGGCGTAGGGGACTAAGTTGTTGCCGATGAAGAAGCTGCCCACGGCGATCAGGCTCACTAAAATGATGAGCGGTCGCGTGATCTTCACCAGCGACATGCCGGCCGACTTCATGGCCAGCAGCTCGTAGTTCTCGCCTAAGTTGCCTAAGGTCATGATCGCAGCCAGCAGCACCGCGAGGGGCAGACCCAGTGGCAGCATGTTGGCCATGGCGTAGGACATCAGCTCGATGATGATTCCGGCACTCAGGCCCTTTCCGACCAGCTCGTCGATGTAGCGCCACACGAAGTTCATCATCAGCACGAACATCACGATGAAGAACGTGAGGATCATCGGGCCCAAGTAGGCTTTCAGCACGAGTTTGTGAATGGTTTTCATGCGGCCGGCAGCGTTTTTTTCTTGTGCAAAGTTAAAAGTTTTGCCGTAACGAGTGCAAGCGTAAGGATAAATATGATGGCAGCGCCGGGCGGAACTTCGAGGCAGTAGCTGGCCCATAGCCCCGCGATGTTGCCCCCTACGGCGATTGCGGGAGCTGCCACGGCAAGGGCCCGGTAGGAGCGCCAGATGGTATTGGCGATGACCACAGGCAGGGTCAGCAGCGACAGGAGCAGCACGATACCCATGATGCGGATCGAGAAGACGATTGTCAGGGCCGTGAGTGCTGCCAGCAGGTAGGAGACCGTGCGGGTCGGTATGCCGCGGCTGCGGGCGAATTCGCGGTCGAAAGCTATGTACATGACGGGTCGCAGCCACAACGCTGCCCCCACTGCCAGTATAAGCGTCAGCACGGCCAGTCCGGCAACATCGCTTCGTGTTACCGTTATGATGCTGCCGAAGAGGTAGGCCGACAGATCACCCGACGTGTAGCCCGGACGCAGACTCATGAACAGAGCCCCTATGGCCATACCCACCGACCAGACGATGCCGATGGCCGAGTCTTCGCGGATGCGGCCGCGGCTTGATGCCCATTCGATGCCCAGTGCCGAGGCGGCTGCAAAGATCATGGCTCCGATTATGGGGTTGGCGCCCAGAAAAAAGGCGATGCCCAGTCCGCCGAACGAGGCGTGGGTGACGCCCCCGGCCAGGAAGACCATGCGGCGGCATACGACGTAGGTTCCTGCCACGCCACATGCGATGCCCGAGAGAATGCAGGCAGCCAGTGCGTTGGTGAGATAGCCGTAGTGGAACAGATCGTTGAAAAATTCCATGCCTCTTTTCTTGAATGCGCGCAAATTTACGCTTTTTTCTGGGAAAAACCCCTCTTTTTCGGGCAGATTTCGTAAATTCGTAGCCGAAAAACATTCGTTATGCAACCTCGCAGAGTCAATTTTCATACCCTGGGCTGTAAGCTCAACTTTTCGGAGACCTCCACCCTGGCCCGGGAGTTCGAGAGCGGCGGTTTCGTGCGTGTAGCACCCACGGCCGAGGCCGACATCTGCGTCATCAACAGCTGCTCGGTCACCGAACATGCCGACAAGAAGTGTCGCAATCTGATCCGCAAGCTCCATCGGCGCAATCCGCAGGCGATCATCGCCGTGACAGGCTGTTACGCCCAGCTCAAGCCGCAGGAGATCGCGCAGATTGAAGGGGTTGATATTGTTCTGAGTAACAACGATAAAGGGGCGTTATTTAAACGAGTACTTGAACTGCCTGGCAAGGGTCGGGCTCAGGTTTATAGCTGTGAGACCGATGCCCTGACATCGTTTTTCGCGGCCTTTTCGAGCGGCGATCGTACACGGGCCTTTCTCAAGGTGCAGGACGGCTGCGATTACTGCTGTTCTTATTGCACGATCCATTATGCGCGCGGTGCGAGCCGCAACCTGCCTGTTGCCAAGTTGGTGGAGCAGGCGCGGCAGATCGCAGCTGCGGGCCAGCGGGAGATCGTCATTACGGGGGTCAACACGGGTGACTTTGGCCGCACGACGGGCGAGCGGTTTATCGACTTGCTGCGGGCCCTGAACGAAGTCGGGGGGATCGACCGTTACCGCATTTCATCCATCGAACCCAACCTCCTGACCGACGAGATTATCGCCTTTTGCGCCTCGTCGCCCAAGTTTCAGCACCACTTTCATATTCCGTTGCAGAGCGGCTGTGACCGCATTTTGGGGCTCATGCGGCGGCGGTATACCACGGCGCGCTTCGCCGAGCGCATCGAAGCTGTAAGACGGGCCATGCCAGGCGCTTTCATCGGCATCGACATTATTGTCGGCTTTCCCGGCGAGACGGAGGCTGAATTTCGCGAAACTTATGATTTTCTGGAGGTGTTGCAACCTGCATTTTTGCACATCTTCCCCTTCTCCGAACGGCCTGGTACTCCTGCGGCAGGGCTGCCCGGTAAGGTGCAGCCGTCGGTCGTCACGCAGCGTGTCGGCGAACTGGAGGCCTTGTGCGAGCGCTTGCACGGCGAGTTCTGTGCCCGGGCGTGTGGTATGGAAGCCGATGTACTTTTCGAAAGCACGATGCGTGGTGGCATGATGTTCGGTTATACAGGCCAGTATCGCCGGGTCAAAGCCCCCTATGATCGTGGGCGGATCGGTACCGTCTGCCGTGTGAAACTCGGTGAAATGGATGGATTTCACGATCTGATGGGCGAAATTCGGGAATAATCGTTATCTTTGCAGATAAGTAAACTTTCGCAAGGCATGACAGGTATGCGCAAACGGGTGACGATCGGCTTTTTGAGTATCGTCTGCCTGCTCTTTTTTTCAGGCATGGTATCGCTGGTCGAGCTGAGCCATCTGAGCCGCGATACGGGCGAGATACTTCGGGCCAATGAACGCAATATTGTTCTGGCGAAGGAGATGCTCGATGCGGCCCATGCCCAGAATGTGGCTTTGATCCGCCTTTCGGTCTTTGGCGACCGCTCTTATGACAGTCTCTGCCGGGCGAGCCTCGAACGATTGGAGAAGACGTTGCTCGTCGCCCGGACCGAGGCGCTTGAGAAGTCGTTTCTCGACTCGCTCTCTTTCGCCACAACCGATCTTCGCATCCTGACGGATAATTATTTGTCTTTTGGTCCCGTCGGGGGGGCCGATTCACTCGCTGCCGGGATGCCCGATGCACGGGGCGTGGACTGGTATAATAACGAGTACGAGGCGCTTTATGTCCGGTTGACGGGCGCCATCAAGAATTATATGACCTCGACGCAGAGCTCCCTGGCCCCGCGTACCGAGCAGATGAAGAAGAATGCTTACCGGGCGGTGACGCCTGTGCTCATTTCACTGGCGGTGATGATCGCTATCGTGTTGATGCTTTATTATTTCATGTCTGTTTATTGCGTCAACCCCATCGTGCGGATGAATAAGGAGCTCGGCGACTGGCTCCAGTTCCGGGTGCCGTTTACGGTAGGGGGCGACCTGAAGGATGAGGTACTGGAACTGAAGGAGAAGATCGGGACATTGATTGCCCTTCTCAAACAAAAATCGTAAAATCGTTGGGGAACAATGCGGGTCGACGTAGTGCTGCGATATATCGGCATGGTGATGTTGTTCGTTGCCGGGTTCATGTTGCTTTCGGCAGGTATTGCCTGGGGCAGCGGCATGGATTCGTCGTTTTATCCCTTGCTGTTATCGGCTCTCCTGACGGTGCTGCTGGGGGCCTTCCCGCTGATTTTTGTCGAGCGTAAGGAGCAGCTCAGCACCAAGGAGGGCTTCTGCATCGTTGTAGGCTCGTGGCTCGTGGCGTGTGTGGTGGGAACTTTTCCTTATTTGCTGTGGGGCGGAGAATTTACGCTGGTCAATGCCTGGTTCGAGAGTGTCTCGGGGTTTACCACTACGGGAGCTACCGTGCTGACTGACGTGGAGGCCCTGCCGCGGGGGATGCAGTTCTGGCGCATGTCATCAACCTGGATCGGAGGTATGGGCGTCGTGATGTTTGCCCTGGTGATTCTGCCGGCGATGGGAAGCAGCAAGATGACCCTTTCCAACGTGGAGCTCTCGACCCTGGCTAAGGAGAATTATCGTTATCGGACGCAGATCATCGTGCGGATACTGCTGGTGGTTTATGTCGGCTTGACGGTATTGGCTGTAATGCTTCTGAAGGCAGCCGGAATGGAGTGGTTCGATGCTCTCTGCCACGGTATGTCGGCTTGCGCGACGAGCGGTTTTTCGACCAAAAACGCCAGTATAGCTTATTATAACAGTCCGCTGATCGACACGATTCTTATTTTTGTGATGACGACGGCCGGTATCCATTTCGGATTGATTTATGCTACAGTGACTGGCAAGCGCAACAATATTTTCCGCTCAGAGGTGACGTGCTGGTACCTGGGGCTGCTATTGGCGGGCGGCGCTGTCATCGCCATCTCTCTTTTCGGAGGGGGACTCTACCCTACTGTTTCGGCTTCGTTCCGTTATGGTCTTTTCCAGATTGTTTCGCTGGTGACGACCACTGGCTTCGCTACGGCCGACACCAATCTGTGGCCACCGCTGGCGGTTGTCATCCTGATTTTCGGGTCGCTGGTGTGTGCTTCGGCCGGTTCCACGGCGGGCGGTATCAAGATCAATCGTCTGGTCCTGGCCGCCAAGATGATGCAGGCGCGTCTGAAGCAGCAGCAGCACCCCAATGCCGTGATCCGTATTCGTCTGGATGGCATTGTCCAGGAGAACGAGTTTCTGTATACGGTGATGACCTTTATTGTGGCCTATTTGATGCTGGTTCTGGCCGGCACTGTCTTCGCGACGGTTTGCGGCAGCGATCTGATGACGGCTTTTTCAGGGTCGGTGGCCATGGTCGGCAATGTCGGTCCGGGTTTTGGCTGCGTGGGATCGATGGATAATTACGGAGCACTTCCCGGAGTGCTCAAACTCTCCGACTCTTTGTTGATGCTGCTGGGGCGTCTGGAGATTTTCGGTTTGATACAGCTCTTTTTCATGAAATGGTGGAGATGACCCGGATGATGCTTAGAATCGGTATGTTTGCCGCGACCTTGTTGTGCGGTGTGGTGGTGCTGTGCGCCCAGCAACCGCCCGTTGCCGCTCGTATCGCAGGTCTTGAGGGAAACAGGGAGTATATGTCGTTGCTGGAAGAGGAGGCTCGTTTGCAGATCCGGGAGGATTCGGTTGTCCGGGCTGTTGAGGCTTTGCGGCATTTTTTGCGCGAGAATCCGGAGGCCGGGCGCGCGCATACGGACGAGATTCTGCGTCTGGAGAGCCGTATTTTTGAGTTACGCAACGCCAAGGGGCGGCTTGCCGACCGGATCAATACGATTGAGCAGGAGTGGGTCCTGGCCAATCTGGACGTCGCTTCAAAGCCCTCGTCTGCTGTCCGGACGGATCGGGGCGGGCTGCCGACGATTCCCGAGGC
>CAJUIE010000028.1 GCA_910586375.1 uncultured Alistipes sp.
GTTCAACACCTCGTCGCGCAACAAGAAAGCCCGCATCACCATGCGGATCGAATACCGGATCAAATAACGGATATTTTTATTGTCGAAGTCCCGGTCCGTTGGGCCGTGCGAACCTCCGCAGCCGCTGGCTACGGCCCAAAAAAAATATACTAACGAAAAAACGATGAAAAAACCTGTCAGAGTACGTTTCGCGCCCAGTCCCACGGGACCGCTGCACATCGGCGGCGTGCGCACGGCGCTTTACAACTACCTCTTCGCCCGCCAGCACGGGGGCACGATGATCCTGCGCATCGAAGATACTGATTCGCAGCGCTTCGTGCCGGGCGCCGAGGAGTATATCATGGAGTCGCTCAAGTGGTGCGGCATCGAGATCGACGAGGGCGTCGGTGTCGGCGGCCCCCACGCCCCCTACCGCCAGAGCGAGCGGCGCGAAATCTATCTGAAATATGCCCTCCAGCTCGTCGAGACGGGCTGGGCCTACTATGCGTTCGATTCGGCCGAGGAGCTCGACGCCCTGCGCAAGGAGGCCGATGCCCGCGGCGAAGCCTTCGCCTACGACCATCGGGTGCGCGAAAAATTGGCCACCTCGCTTGCGCTGCCCGCCGAGGAGGTCAAGGCGCGCATCGACCGCGGCGACCAGTGGGTCATCCGCTTCAAGATGCCCGTGGACGAAGTGGTGAAGATGGACGACCTGATCCGCGGCCACGTGGAGGTCAACACCTCGACGCTCGACGACAAGGTGCTCTACAAGTCGGCCGACGCCCTGCCCACCTACCACCTGGCCAACATCGTCGACGACCACCTGATGGAGGTCTCACACGTCATCCGCGGCGAGGAGTGGCTCCCCTCGCTGCCGCTCCACTACCTGCTCTACAGGGCGTTCGGCTGGAGCGGCACGCAGCCCGCCTTCGCCCACCTGCCCCTGCTGCTCAAACCCACGGGCGGCGGCAAGCTCTCGAAGCGCGACGGCGACAAGATGGGCTTCCCGGTCTTCCCGCTTTTCTGGAAATCGCCTTCGACGGGCGAAACGGCCCGTGGCTACCGCGAGGACGGCTATTTCCCCGAGGCGTTCATCAACATGCTGGCCCTCTTGGGCTGGAACCCCGGCACGGAGCAGGAGTTGTTCTCCATGCAGGAGCTCATCGACAGCTTCTCGCTGGAGCGCGTCTCGAAATCGGGCGCCCGTTTCCAGCCCGACAAAGCCAAGTGGTTCAACGCCCAATACATGCACCACAAGAGCGACGCCGAGCTGGCCGCGCTCTACCAGCCGATCCTGCGCGAACACGGCATCGAAGTGCCGGACGCCTTGGCAGGCCGTGCGGCAGGCATCATGAAGGAACGCGCCACGTTCATCACCGATCTGTGGGACCTCACGTCGTTCTTCTTCGTGGCACCGGCCGAATACGAGGAGAAACAGACCCGCAAATACTGGAAAGGCGACAACCCGGCCATCCTGCGCGAACTGCGCGACGTACTGGCCGCGATCGACGACTTCTCGCTGGAAAACACCGAACGCATCGTCCACGCCTGGATCGAGGAGAAAGGCTACGGCATGGGCCAGGTGATGAACACGCTGCGCCTGGCACTCGTGGGTGCCGGCAAAGGCCCCGGCATGTACGACGTGACGGCCTTCATCGGCAAGGAGGAGTGCCTGCGCCGCATCGACCGGATACTGGAAACACTGCAACCGGCAGAGGCATGATCGAGATCGGGCAGCATCTTTGGGGCATGACGTCCGGGGGCGAGGCCATCGTCCTCTACACCATGCGCAACGCACAGGGCGCCGAGGTGAAACTCACCAACTACGGCGCTACCATCGTTGCCATCACGGTCCCCGATCGCGAAGGGCGCATGGCCGACGTAGCACTGGGTTACAAACACCCCGAAGGCTACTTCCACGACAACGCGGCCTGCGGCAAAAGCGTGGGCTGTTTCGCCGAGCAGGTGTGGGAAAGCCGCGTGGAGACCAACCGCGTGGTGATGGAACTGCTTTCGGACAACAGTGCTCCGGACAAACCGGGCGAATTGCACGCGCAGGCGATCTTCGACTTCGACGACGACTGCTCACTGGAGATCACCTACCGGGCCCGCACGAACAGCACCACGCCGGTCGATCTGACCAACCGTCTCTATTTCAACCTTTCGGGCGAAGCGAGCGGCACGGTGCTGGACCACGAGCTACAGCTCAACAGCAGCCTTGTGCCGGAGATAAACGAACGGCAGAGACCCACGGGGCGACTCTCAGACGTTACCGACACACCGCAGGACTTTCGGAAATTTCAGTCCCTGCGCACCGGAATCGACGCAGCATACAACCACATCCGCGACTTCAGAGGTTACGCCCATTCGTTCGTCATCGAGGACTGGAAGCCGGGCATTCTGGGTATAGCGGGATGCCTGCGCGACCCGCAGTCGGGCCGGCAGGTCGAAGTGCTGACCTCACAGCCCTGCGTGATGATTTACACGGGCAACCGACTCTCGGACGGATGTCCCGAAACCAAGTCAGGGGGCCGCTACGAGAATCATGCTGGCGTGGCGATCGAGTGTCAGAACTTCCCCGATGCAGTAAATCATCCCGAGTTCCCCTCACCGCTGCTGCATCCCGGCCAGACCTACTGCCAGAAGACGGTCTACCGGTTCGGGACATTCTGAATCCTCTGAATTTCAGCCTCTCAAGCCCGCTTCCAATTGCGTAGCGGGCTTTTTCCTTGCCCCCACTTCGGGTTTCCGCGTCAGCCATTCCGGCAACCTGAGCTATGTGGGCACAAGCGGTTACGCCGGGAGCAGTACGCCTGACGCGGCGTCGAGTGTGAACGGGTCAAACTTGAACTTCAACAATTCTGTTGTGTATCCTGAGAACAGCAGCAGCCGTTCGCACGGTTTCCCCGTTCGCTGCGTGCAGGAATAAGAGAGGGGGGGGGCAGACCGCTCGCGGACTTTGCCGAGGCGCGGCGAAAGCAGACTACAGAGAGCCGCAGCCAACGGAGGTAAGACACAACGTGTCGAGCCTCCGCAAGGCGGGGCTGCGGCTCGATCGACCAAAGGTCGAAACATGTATTTTCGGGCCAAAGACGGCGGAGCCCGACAACAAGTCGGGTTTTGTGGGGAAATAGAACCTTTTCCCGCTATTGCTGCTTGTGCGTCCCCGCGCATTGACGCGAACCTCCGCAAGGCAGAGGCGGCGGCCCGCCAGTCTGGCGACTGTTTTTTCGTGGGCCGAAGACGGTGAAGGCCCGTTATTCTCCAATTTTCACTTTCAATTCTTAATTATCTTTATTACCTTTGTCCCCGACATTTCGAAGGGGTGCCTTACTATCAGGCTGAGATTATACCCATTGAACCGGAGACGGGTAATGCCGAGACCGGGAATAAGCGTAATCAACACGTATACCCCTTTTCTGTTCTTTAACCAAACTTAAAGTACCATGAAAAGGTTTTCAGTAACGTTTGCCCTCCTCGCATCATGCGGGGTTGCAATGGCGGGGGTCGGTACAGGCTCCCGGAGTGCCGCACACGGCCGTGAAGAGCTCCACACATCACATGAGGCAGAGGCTGCGACGCCCGAAGATTCACTGCGCATGTACCGCCTGCAGGAGATCGAGGTGACAGCCACGCGGGCCACCGCATCGACACCCGTGGCCTTCGCACAACTCTCCCACGACGAGATCGCCCGCCACAGCTACGGGACCGACATCCCGACGCTCCTGGCCCTTACGCCCTCGATGATCGCCACCAACGAAACAGGCATCGGCATCGGCGGCACGTCGATTCGCCTGCGCGGCACCGACGCCACACGCATCAACGTGACGATCAACGGCGTGGCAATGAATAACCCCGACTCACACTCCATGTACTGGTACGACACCCCCGACCTCATTTCGTCGGTAGGCTCGGTACAGGTGCTGCGCGGCGCAGGTGTCTCGACCAACGGCACAGGTGCATTCGGAGGGGCCGTAAATATGACCACCGACGCTCTGTCAACCGAGTTCGGAGGGTCTGCATCGCTCTCCTACGGCTCCTACAACACCAACAAGCAGGCTGTGCAGCTCTCCTCGGGCCTCCTGAAGGGACACTGGGTGCTCGACGCCCGGCTCACCCACATCGGCTCGGACGGCTACATCGACCGCGGCGCCACCGACCTGAAGTCCTACATGTTCCAGGCGGGCTATTACAACGGCAATACGATGGTCAAACTCCTCTCGTTCGGCGGTAAAGCCAAAACGGCGCTCACCTACACCGGAGCCACCCGGAAGGAGATGGACCTCAACGGGCGCCGTTTTAATCCCGAAGGCATGTACACCGTCGGAAGCGGCTGGAGCCAGCACGTATGGCACGGCGACCCACCCTCGTGGAAAAACGTGGCCTACTACGATGACCAGACAGACAACTACCTGCAAATCAACAACCAGCTCGTGCTGAACCACCGCTTCAACGACAAGTGGTCGATGAATGCCACAGCGTTCTACACCTACGGCTACGGCTACTACAAACAGTATAAGGACGACGCCAAGCTCTACCAATACCTCAATATGGCCTCAGAGCTCACCGCCGGCAAAAAAGCCGATCTGATCCGCGAAAAAATCATGCGCAACCACCTGGGCGGCATCAACGCTGCTGCGCTCTACACCGCACGCAGCCTCAACTTAGCCTTCGGAGGTTCATATAGCTACTACACCTCTCCCCACTGGGGCACGCTCGACTGGGTGGAGGGGATGGAGGCTACGGCACTCCGCGGTCGCTGGTACGACAACGACGCCAGAAAACAGGATGCCAACCTCTTCGCCCGGGCAGACTGGCAGGTAGCTCGCGGACTGAACCTCTACGCCGATCTGCAATACCGCTATGTCCACTATGAAGCATGGGGCATAAACGACAATTACGTCGACGAAGAGACCGGAATGCAGCCCATCGACGTAGACAAACGCTATCATTTCGTCAATCCCCACGCCGGTCTGACCTACACTTTCGCCAAACGCCACACGTTCTACGCATCGTTCGCCATGGCACAGAAAGAGCCCACACGCAGCGATTTCACCGACCGCTACCTCTTTTCGCCCGTCGGCACCTACCCGTCGGCGGAAAAGCTCTGCGACTACGAAATCGGCTACCGCTACACATCGCCCCGATTCTCGGCAAACGTGAACCTCTATTGGATGCAATACAAGGACCAGCTGGTGCCCACAGGCATGGTCAACGACGGGTCTGACGTACTCAACGTCAATGTACCCCGAAGCTACCGCCGCGGTGTCGAGCTGACGACAACATGGGACGCAACACGCTGGTTGCGGCTCAGTGCCAATGCCACCTTCTCACAGAACCGCATCAAAGACTACGTAGACCTTCTGGCTGACAGCCCCACCTATAACGAAAATCTGGGCGATAAAAAAATCGCCTGCTCACCGGGTACTATGGGATCGCTCTTCGTCGACTTCCACGTCGGCAGGTTCGAGGCGGTATTCCGCACCCAGGCCGTGGGCAAACAGTACCTGACCAACAACGAAAACGAAGCCCTCGTACTGGGCCGCTACTGTGTAACCGACCTTGACCTGGCCTACACGTTGCGAGCCCGGGCTCTGCGCACGGTGCGTTTTGGCGTGACGATCTACAACCTCTTCAACCAGGAGTATTGCAGCAACGGCTATGGCTACTCCTACATCAACTCGTGGGACTACGATACGCCCCGGCGCATCGACATGGCCTACTACTTTGCCCAGGCTCCGCTGCACGTTCTGGCCAATGTAACGGTGAAATTTTGATGGACGGAAAACTTCTGTTGCAGATCGTCGGCACAGCGCTTGGCCTGCTCTACCTCTGGCTCGAATACCGGGCCGACATCCGGCTGTGGATCGTGGGGCTCCTGATGCCCGTAGTTCATGGTGCGCTCTATTACCGTGCAGGGCTCTACGCCGACTGCTCGATGCAGGTCTACTACATCCTGGCCGGGCTTTACGGCTGGATCGTCTGGCATAATGCCCCGAAAAAAAGCTCCCGGGCTATAACGATTTGCCACATGCCCTGGCGGATACTTCCGGTCCTGACCGCACTCTACGTTACACTGCATGGAGCGATCTATTGGGTGCTGGTGCATTTCACCGACAGCACTGTACCGTTCTGGGACAGCCTGACAACGGCTCTCTGCATTGCAGCCTACTGGATGCTCGCTCACAAATGGGTCGAGCAGTGGCTCGTGTGGCTGGCAGTCGACATCATCACAGCGGGACTTTATCTCTACAAGGGAATACCGATCACGGCCGGGCTCTACACCCTCTACTCGGTGCTGGCCGTGGCGGGCTACCTGCGCTGGCGGCGCATGGCAACAGAAGAATAAACGAAGCGGCCCACCTTTTTGGGGAGGGCCGCTTTTCTACTCAGGCAGTCCATGTTGCCGGACATAAGCGGAAATCTCTTCCCGCAGAGCCTTGGGTGAGACGTTCTGACGCAAAACCAACAAATAGGAATTGCGTATCTGCTCGCGCAGAAAAGCCTCGGGCAGATCGCCATCGGTACGAATGCCGTTCCAATGCTGTTTATTGAAATGACGCGCCGTACTGACCTCGGCATACTGCTCCCGCAAACGCAGGGCTTCGTCGGGGTCGCACTTCACGGCAAAATGGCCGAAACCGACCATATCGGCACAGGCATACATCTTGCCGCCAACTTTATAAACCAACGTCGTTTCATCGAAAGGAGTGCTCTCCTCGGTGAAGGGCAACGAAAGGCAGTAGTCGCGAAACTCAAGAATATCCATAACACAAATATAAACATTAAAATCCGAAAATCACAACTCCTGAAACCCCGACTTCTACCCTGTTTCGGGTTTTCGTAAAAGGCCTCGCCGCAAAGCAGACCGTCGGGAAGGTAAAAGCGGTTACGCCTGGAGCAGTGCGCCTTACTCGACGTCGGGCGTAAGCGGGTCGCACTTGTACTTCAACAGTTCCCACGTCAGCCCCGCGGGCAGCTACTACCACGCGGACGCTTTCCCCGTTCGCGGCGCGCCCGGCATGACTCCAACTCGCACGACCAACGGCCGCAACATTTATTCCCGGGCCAAAGATGGCAGAGGTCAACTCTTTATTTTTCACGCTTCATTCTGAATTGTAAATTCTTCTTGCTATCTTTGCAGAGGACACACGCAGCAGCGGCCCAGCCCCTGCCACCTTCGATTATGAAAAGATTCAGACTTCTCTTACCCCTTCTGCTGGCTCTGACCACAGTATCCTGCAGCTCCCGACGTTCCGGCGCAGAGAACTCCGAAGCAGCGCCCAAAAATCTCGTCTACGGCATCGACGCCGACAACTACCGTCTGGAGACCAACGAAGTAACTGCCGGCGAAACCATGGGCCGGATACTTAACCGCTATGGCGTCTCGGCACAAACAATCGATCGGCTCGACCGCGCCGCCAAAGATATTTTCCCCCTGAAAAACATCCGGGCAGGACATCGCTACACAGCTTTCATCCACGAAGACTCGCTCTATACTCCCCACCTGGACTACTTAGCCTATGAAACGGGGTTGACCGACTACGTGATTTTCGGATTTCACGACAACGATTCTCTCTCAATCCGCCGCGACACCAAACCCACACTCCTGCGTCGCACCAAGCGCAGCGCCGTCATCACCTCGTCGCTTTGGGGCGCCATCATGGAGCAGGACCTCCCCTACGCCCTGGCGGCCGAAATGGAGGATATTTACCAGTGGACGATCGACTTCTTCGGCATCCAGAAAGGCGACAGCTTCACGGTGATCTACGACGAACGTTTCATCGACGACACCATCCGGGCAGGCATCGGCCGCATCTGGGGAGCCAAATTCACCCAGGGCGGCAAAGAGTACTACGCCATACCGTTCCGCCAGGGCGGAAAAATCCAGTACTGGGAAGATGATGGCGCCAGCCTTCGCAAACAGATGCTCAAGGCTCCACTCAAATATACGCGCATCAGCTCGAAATTTTCCTACGCCCGCAAGCACCCTATCTATAAGATATACCGTCCTCACACGGGCGTCGACTACGCTGCCCCCAAAGGCACACCCGTACATGCCGTGGCCGACGGGGTGGTGACCTTCAAAGGTTGGGGCGGCGGCGGCGGCAAGACCCTGAAGATCAAACATCCGGGCGGTCTGATGACCGGCTACCTCCACCTGAGTGGCTATGCCAAAGGCATCGCCCAGGGCTCGCGTGTCTCCCAGGGCCAGCTAATCGGTTACGTCGGCTCCACGGGAGCCTCAACCGGTCCCCACCTCGACTACCGCGTATGGCGCAACGGCACACCTATCGACCCACTGAAAATTCCGCAAAGTCCGGCTGAACCCATTACAAAGGAGAACCGTGCAACGTTCGAATACGTCCGCGACCGCATCATGGCCGAACTCAACGGCGAAGTAAAAGACGACGAGCGCATCACGCAGCTCGATTCGCTGGTGATTCCGGAAGTTCCGGCACCTGCCGTCGCCCCAGACTCTGAAGCTCCGAAGCTCTGACCCATGGCACGCACAGGAGTCATCATCGTGGCAGGAGGCCAGGGGCAGCGGATGGGCGGGAGCATTCCCAAACAGTTCCGGTTACTGGGCTGCGAGCCCCTGCTCTCCCGCACGATCCGCAACTTTGCAGAGGCCTTGCCGGGCGCGCAAATCGTCGTGGTACTGCCCGCCGGACATATCGCTTTCTGGCATAATCTCTGCAAACGGTTCGACGTAGCGACTCATACCACAGTCGAAGGCGGCACAGAACGATTCCACTCCGTAAAAAACGGACTGGCAGCACTCGACACAGATACGGAACTCATAGCCATACAGGACGGAGTGCGCCCCCTGACCTCAGGGGAGCTGATCCGACGGATTGCAGCAACAGCAGCTCAATACGGAACAGCCATTCCCGTCATCGAAGCCGTCGACTCCTACCGCGCAACGGACAGCAACGGATCGCACGCCATAGACCGCCGACAGCTGCGAATTGTACAGACCCCCCAGATGTTCCGTGCCGATCTGCTGCGCGAAGCCTACACGGCTCAATATCGGTCGGTCTTCACCGACGACGCCTCAGTAATCGAAGCCGCCGGACATACGGTCCACCTCTGCGAAGGGGAACGACAGAACCTGAAAATCACCACTGCGGACGACCTCATAATAGCCGAAGCACTGATTACGGCCTGCCAGGCACCCGAAGCAACTCCCGACGACACCCATGCCGAGCATCTATAAATATCGTTTTGACCGCCGCACGCTCTACTGGACACTGGCCTATGTCGTGGTCTTCAGCCTGCTGGGCGGCGGGCTCTACTACCTCTACGAAGGGGGCTATCTCTCGGCCTGGTTCACCTCGTTCATCGTAGCGCTGGCGGCCCTGATGGCTCTGTCGATTCCCCGCAAGATCGTCGTCACGGACCAGACGGTCGAAATACGCTGTCTGCTGGACATCACCGAGATACGACGCGACGAAATCGCTTCGGTACGTCGTGTTGATACCTCCGAGCTCAAATGGATCGTACCCCTCTTCGGGGGTTGCGGATTCTTCGGCTACTACGGTCGTTTCATCGACCTGCAAGGCTTCGAACGCGTGCGGCTCTACGCCTCAGAGTGGAACCACTTTGTCGAAATCATCGACATCTACGAAGACCGGCTCTACGTCTCCTGCCAGGAGGCCGAAAAGCTGGTGCGGGAGCTCACCCCGCCGCACGGCAACCGGCAACCGACCGGCGAAGTATGATCCCGTTATAGGTATACGGACCAGTGGCACCGATTTTGCAACCCCGACGAATGCTTCCGGAGCCCTTTTCCCATACGGTTATACGACCGCTCCAATACGGGCCGGGCTCCATGTATTCCTAAAAAAACAGCGTAAAGATGAAAAAGTATCGTTGTATCGTCTGCGGCTGGATTTACGATCCGGCTGTAGGAGACCCCGACGGCGGCATTGCCCCCGGCACGCCATTCGAAGCTATCCCCGAAGAGTGGGTATGCCCGGTTTGCGGCGTAGGTAAAGACCAGTTCGAAGAGGTAGCCGAATAAGAGCCGGCTTCAAAACTTGCGGGACCATTTCTGAGAGGAAATGGTCCCGTTGCATCAGGGGTTCATAACCCGCAGAAAAACCACAACAGAGTGCATCAGAGAGCGTTTTTTTATTTTTTTTCGGGGGGGGGTGAAAAACCGTATCCGAGGCATACGATTTTTTGAAAAAATCGCTATTTTTGTCGGTGCAGTGCACAAACCTAAATCCCAAAAATTATGAAAAAACTCTTCTTTTTGCTGGCCTTCGGAGTTCTGCTTTCTGGGAGCATGAATTTAGTTACGGCGCAAAACTACGAACCGGAATTCGAAGGTGAGGTCGTCGGCATATTTCCCGACGGCACAACCCGCAAGCTCGAAAAACACAACGTACGCATCACCACCGGTGCCGGAGTCTACATCGCCGGCTTTGCAGCGAGCAAGCAAAAGACCAAAGTGGTCATCGACGGCGGTCAGGCCGGCGTGCGTTTCGACGGCAGCCAGCCCATCGAGATAATCGTACGCGCCAAAGACAACAAGGCCGATCCAATGTCAATCGTACGCATATTCCGCATGAAAAGCAGCAACAAAAACCGTTCGGCCGTTATTGCTGCTGTGGGTAGCTTCTCGGTAAGCAGCAACACGATGGAATACCTGCCGTTTTCGGCAGCCAAATATGGCGAAAGCAGCTACCGCCTGACCTTGGACAAGCGCCCGACGGGAGAATACGGTATCATCGTATCAAACCCCAACAATGTCGACGAAAAACAGGTGATCGTCTCGACTTTCGCCATTGATAACGGCAGTGACGAGAAATTATAAAGAGAGACTTTGCCTCTCCAACCAACAAGAAACGGGTCCTTGCAATGGGTCCGTTTTTTTTGTTCCTCCCGCTTCGGGTTACCGCATCAACGGTTCCGGCGGCCTGGACGGTGTGGGCACGTACGGTTGCGGCTGGAGCAGTGCGCCTGAATCGGCATCGGGCGTGGGCGGGGCGTTCATGGATTTCTCCACGTCCCTCGTACGACCCGAATATGCCAACTACCGTTCGTTCGGTTTCCCCGTTCGCTGCGTGCAGGAATAAGAGAGGGGGGGGGCACACCACAGGCGTGAAGCCGCCAAAGAGACAACGCCCCGAAGGCGTTGCGAAAAAGCCTCCGCAGCCCCAGGCTGCGGCTCGGACGACCCAAGAACTGCGCTGTCTCAGAATGGCAGAGGAGAGCAGAAACCCGCAAAAAAAGCGCACCCCGCAAAGGGCACGCTTTAACAGACAAACGACGCACGAATCAGTTTTTGAGCGGCAGGAACGACCAGGAGGTCGAGTAATCCATCATCTGCGCCGCATAATCGGTCGGGTAGACGATCTTCACGTCGACGACCTTCCCGTCGCGTTCAACAAGCTCATAATCGGGATTGAGGAATCCGCCATAAGGCTCGATACCAAGAGCATAGTAACGCTCGCGGACCTCGGCATGCAACTCGGGATCGACCGCCACGGCGTACTGCTCGACAAGGGCTTTGCCCGCCTCGTAGTCGCCTTCGGACTTGATGCGCTGAATTTCGTGCAGCATCTCGCCGAACAGAGCCCGCAGTTTCACGAAGTCGTTGACAACGACATAGCGCTTGCCGTCCTCGACCACCCATTCGATCACGTTGTCGGCCTTGCCGCGCTCGCAGCACCACTCGCAAATCAGCTTGCGGTTGCGCATGTGCGCCTCCTCGACGTTCTTGCCCGGCTCGATGCGCGCCAGCTGGGTCATCATGCCGTTCATGATATACTTGGCATAGCCTGCCCACGCCACGTCGAGCGAGGGAATCAGTCCGAGTTCCACCATCTTGGGATCGCCTAAGTAGTAGAGCCCGAACAGGTCGGCGCGGGTCTCCTCCAAGGTCGAACCGTAACTTTTGAGCTCGCCGCCCGAAACGCCCGGCGCCAGCTGGCCCGAACCGTGGCCCAGACACTCGTGGAGGTCGGTGTGGAGGTCGTCGGCCAGCTTGCCGTAGCGCTCCATGCGGTCGCGGTCGTCGGCACGCAGCACGAACTCTTCGTTGAAGCCGTTGCCGTGGGCCGCCATGTCGTAGGCATAGGTGATGTTGTCGATGGTCACCGACTTCGAGCCGTACTCCTTACGGATCCAGTCGGCGTTGGGAAGGTTGATACCGATCGGCGTGGCCGGGAAGCAGTCGCCGCCGAGCATCGCCACGGTGATGACCTTGGCCGACACGCCCTTGACCTTCTTTTTCTTATACTCCGGAGCTGCGGGCGAATGGTCCTCGAACCACTGGGCATTCTCCGAGATGACAGCCGTACGATGGCAGGCCGCACTGTCCATGAAGTTGACGTTGGCCTCCCACGACGCCTTGCGGCCCAGCGGATCGCCGTAATCTTCGATGAATCCGTTGACAAAATCGACATTCGACAGCGTATCCTTCACCCAGCGGATGTTGTACTCGTCGAACTTCTTCAGATCGCCCGTGCGATAATAATCGACAAGCGAAGCGATGGTCGACTTCTGCGGCTCAGCAGCCACGGACTGCGCCTTTTCAAGCCAGTAAACGATCTTCTCAATAGCCGGCGAGTACATGCCGCCGACTTTCCACGTGCGTTCGCGAAGCACTCCCGCTTCGTCCTTCACGAGCTGCGAATTGAGCCCGTAGGAAACCGGCTCGGGATTGCCTGCATCGGCAGCCGCCATAGCAGCATAAAAATGGTCTGCCTCGGCCTGCGAAACACCCTTATAATAGTTGCTCGACGAGGTGAGCAGCAGATCATCGCCCGCCCGCTGGTTGAGCCGTGTAGGATAGGCCGCCGGATCGAAAATCGCCACGCAAACCTCTCCCCGCAAGGCATTGAGCTCGTCGCCAAACTTCTCCTCGGGGATGGTCTCGATGACCGAAAGCAGATACTCCTCCGAAAACTCGGGGGTGAACTTATCGTTGGAATAGTGGTGGTGGATACCGTTGGCAAACCACACCTTCTTAAGATACTTCTCCAGCGCTTTCCACTCGACCGTCGTACGGTCTCCCCCGAAGTTCGCATAGACGGTCTCCAGCGTGCGGCGCACCGGCAGGTTCATCGCACAATTCTGGTCGAAAAGTATGTCGCGACCACATTTGGCAGCCTGGGCCAGGTAATAAATCAACTCCTTCTGTTCGAGGGGTAAAGCCTCAAAACCGGGCACCTCGTAACGGATCACCTTGATGTCATCGAAACGGTCAACGATCCACGGTCTGTCATCGTGCGAGACTCCGCATGAAGCAAGCGTTGAAGCGGAAAAAAACATAAGCGCGATTTTTTTCATGTCATTCAAATTTTACATGGCTTCAAATATAGTGCTTTTTTGCGAAAAGATCGTATGCACACACAAAATCGCCCGGGAATGGGCCGGAGAAAGACATCATAATGACAATTTTTAATTCTTAATTTTTCATTTTTAATTATCTTTTCTACCTTTGCCCCGCAACCCGATCCTGGAAGAAAAAATGAACGTATTCACAAGTGTTGCGGCGCTCCGTGCCGAGCTGGCAAAGGTCGATGCCCCGGGCATCGGGTTCGTCCCCACGATGGGCGCCCTCCATGCCGGTCATCGCTCGCTCGTGGAGCGCGCCCGGCAGGAGAACACGACCGTTGTGGTCAGCGTCTTCGTTAACCCTACACAGTTTAACGACCCAAACGACTTGCGGCACTATCCCCGCACGCCGGAAGCCGATGCGCGCCTGCTCGAAGAGGCCGGGGCGGACTACGTGCTGATGCCATCGGCAGAAGAAATATACCCCGAACCCGACACACGGCAGTTCGACTTCGGGCAAATCGATAAAGTGATGGAAGGAGCCACCCGCCCGGGCCATTTCAACGGCGTGGCCCAGGTCGTCAGCCGGCTGTTCGACATCGTAAAGCCCGCCCGGGCCTACTTCGGCGAAAAGGATTTTCAGCAAATAGCCGTCATACGGGCTATGATCGCACAGTTGCGGCTGCCGATCGAGATCGTCGAATGCCCCATTGTCCGCGACAAAGACGGCCTGGCCCTCTCGTCGCGCAACCAACTGCTGGATACAGCACACCGCGCCGCAGCACCGCACATCTACGCCACGCTGCGTGCAGCCGTGGAGAGATCCCACTCACTGTCACCTGCCGAACTCGAGACATGGGTCATCGCCCAGATCGAGCTCAATCCGTTGCTGAAAACCATCTACTACCACTCGGTCGACGCCACCTCGCTACAAAAGGTCGCAGACTGGAGCTCCCCGCGCATCCAGGGCTGCATCGCCGTTCAGGCCGGCTCCGTCCGTCTGATAGACAACATCCGAATCCGATAATGAAATTCCAGATCGAAGTCATCAAATCGAAAATCCACCGCGTAACGGTCACTCAGGCCGACCTGAACTACGTGGGGAGCATCACCATCGACGAGGCGCTCATGGAGGCGGCCAACATCATCGAAGGCGAGAAAGTCCAGATCATGGACATCGACAACGGCGAACGATTCGAAACCTACGTCATCAAGGGCGAGCGCGAAAGCGGTTGCATCTGTCTGAACGGCGCCGCAGCCCGCAAAGTTCAGGTGGGCGATATTGTTATCATCGCCTCCTACGCCTTGATGGATTTCGAGGACGCCAGGCAGTTCCGCCCCTGGATCGTCTTCCCCGACACGACGACCAACCGGCTGATCCGGTAGCCAATGGACCTCCTGCTCGCTCTTCTGGCCTTTCTTCTCTCGATTACGGGTATTGTCGGCTGCATTGTGCCGGTAGTACCCGGAGTTGTATTGAGCTATGCCGGGCTGCTCTGCTCCTGGGGTGCCTCTTACTCGCAAATCCCGGCATCGACCCTCTGGCTCTGGCTGGCGCTCACGCTCGCCGTCTCTGTGGCCGACTACTTCCTGCCCGGGTGGATGACGCGCCGCTTCGGCGGTTCTCGCGCCGGAGCTATTGGAAGCGCTTTTTGACCTTTCGAGCTTCACACCAC
>CAJUIE010000029.1 GCA_910586375.1 uncultured Alistipes sp.
ACCTCACCCTCTGCAAAAAGGCTCCCAAGAAACTCGATACGCGTACGCAGAAACCCCACATTGGTCATCTGCCGCTCGGTCGCGGTCTTCGCACCGCGCCACATGCGGGCCCCCTTGATGTCGACACCGATGTAGTTACGCTCCGGATCGCGCTCCGCCAAAGCCACCGTATATTCGCCTTTGCCGCATCCCAGTTCTACGACAATCGGTCGATCGTTACGAAAAAAATCGCGTCCCCAATGCCCCTTCAGCGGATGATTGCAGCGAAATACCTCGTCGAACTCAGGCTGCACAAAGCAGGCAAAAGTAAGATTTTCACGAAACCTGCGGAGTTTGTCCTTACCCATTGGTCTATTTGCTTGATTCGATGTGAATACCCACGGCCCCGACCCCTTCAATATGGCGGCAGGGCGTAATCACGAAACGGTAGTCACCCGGCCGGCGGAATCGCACCCGACGACGATAAAAAGCCGATATTTCTCGTTCCAGAGAGACCGGTGCCCTCATTCCCGGCGGCAGTTCCTCAAGGCGCGCCAGCATCGACACGGGCCACGCACGCCCCGTAGGCGAGAAAAGGAACGCTTCAGAGAAGTGCAGCGAGTCAGGCGTAAACAGTTCGACGCGCAGCGTCAGCGTGTCGTTGCGGAAACGCGGATCGCAGCGCATAAAAAGGACCACATCGTACAACGCAAGCGTATCGTCGTTGTTCAGTGACAAAATCGCCGGACCGGACCACACACGCTCCTCAATGTCAACTGCGACAGATCCACCCGGAGTCATACACCCGCCGCCCAGGACGACTATGGCATACAGTATGCCCCGCAACCTCTTGCGCCACATCCCGTTTTCCACCGGTCAACGATTCTCGCCGCTGGCACCGCCCCCTTTCCCGGAAGCAGCTCCGCCATTGCTATCCTTGGTATCGCCGCCTCCCTGACGTCGACGATTGCGGCCACGGCTACGGTTATTTCGTTCACCGCGAGGTTGATCGCCATTGCTCCTGGTGCGTTCACCCCGGTTACGACGATCGCTGCGCGGGGCACCCTCCTTGTCCGGGCTGCTGCTCTGTTGCCCCTCTCGCTGTCCCTCTCGCTGTCCTTCTCGTTGACGATCGTCCCGGTTACGGCCCCCACGTTTGCGCCGCCTGGCCTTATCGAAACGGGTGATGCTGTCCTCCACCGTATCGGTGCGATAATTAGGCTCCTCGACCGCAGCCACAAGGTCGTCGGCATCCTGCAAATGGTCGACTTTTTTGCCGGCACGATTCTGGGCCACAATCTCCTTGACACGCTCCACAGACAAAGTCGTGACATTGGTCATTGAGTCCTTGGACGACGAGAAAGTCATCGTTCCGGCCAGCAGATCGTTCTTAACAAAAAACCACTCCCCATCGGCGGTCTGGAGCGGTTCCCGCAGTCGCGGGAACTCCTTGCTGGCCTCAACATAAGCGTCATATTCATACATCATGCAGCACTTGAGCTTCGAGCACTGCCCCGCCAGCTTCTGGGGATTAAGCGAAATATCCTGCACACGCGCGGCACCCGTTGTAACGCTCGAAAAGCTCGAAATCCACGATGCGCAGCACAGCTCACGACCGCAAGCGCCCAATCCGCCGATACGGGCCGCCTCCTGGCGCGCGCCGATCTGCTTCATCTCGATGCGGATATGGAAACGCTCGGCGAAAACTTTAATGAGCTCGCGGAAATCGACACGTTCATCGGCGATGTAATAAAAGATAGCTTTCATCTTATCGCCCTGGTACTCCACATCGCCGATCTTCATATTAAGCCCCATATCGGCGGCGATCTGACGCGAGGCAATCATCGTCTCATGCTCCAAAGCAATGGCCTCCTGCCACTTCTCGATATCGTAGGGCTTAGCCTTACGGTATATCTTCCGGAACTCGCCGTTATAGGGATTGAAACCTGTACGTCGCATCTGCCGCGCAACCAGGTCGCCTGTGAGCGAAATGATGCCTATGTCGTGGCCGGGCGACGCCTCAACAGCCACAATGTCGCCCTGTTTCAGATCGAGGTCATTGACATTCTGATAAAATCCGCGACGCGTATTCTTGAAGCGCACTTCGAAAATATCGGTAGGCACGTTATCGGGATAAGGAGCCATCCAATCGGTCTCGTGCAGCTTGAAACAGCCGTCGCAGCTGTGTGCCTCGACACCCGCCGCACCGTCGCAAAACGAACATCCGCGACCGATCTGGGGACTACAGCTCCCTGTATGCGTTTTTTCGGTATCCATAAATCGGAATATAATTTGTGTAAAGATACGCAAACTAATTCATAATTCACAATTATAACTTCATAACTACCGCTGCCCGGCATACAACTGCCGGATATTGCGCCGGATCCGCCAAATCATCATCAGCGCCGCAGCCGACAAACCGAACAAATAACTGAAAAACAGACCACAAGGTCCCATACCGAGGGTGAATCCGAAGAGATAGCCCACCGGGATATTGATGAGCCAATACGACACAAAAGCGATGGGCATGATGATCTTCACATCCTGTATGCCCCGCAGAATACCGACCGAAATATTCTGCACACCGTCGGAAAGTTGATATAAGGCAACGAACACCAGCAACTGCGAGGTAATGGCGATCACCTCGGTATTCGTGGTAAAGAGTGCCGGTATCCAGTCTCGCAAAACGATGAACGCAAGGGCAGCGAAACTATTCCAGGCCAGAACCAAATGATACGACGCCCTGGCTGCAAGCGCCAGCTCGCCGATGTTGCGCACGCCGTAGCAATGGGATATGCGGATCGTAGTAGCCGCGCCGATCGACAACACGATCATGAAGGCACAGTTACCCAACGTAATAGCTATCTGGTTGGCACCGATAGCCTGCGTACCGAACCATCCCATCATGACGCTTGTACCCACAAACGCCGACGACTCCAGAAACATCTGCGAAGAGATGGGCAACCCCATACGCAGCAGGCGCCCCACAATTCTGGAGGAAAGATTACGCAGCGAGAAACCCGACAAATAAGGTCTGTATTGCGACCGGCTTACGAAATAGGCAATTATAGCTACCGGAGCGATCGTCCGCGCAAGCAAAGTTCCGAGGCCTGCGCCCTCGGCGCCCATCTCAGGAAATCCGTAACGGCCATAAATAAATACCCAGTTGAAACCTATATTCGCCAGATTGGCAACAATCGTCACATAAAGCTCGGCGCGCGTGTTGCCTACCCCTTCGAGAAACTGCTTAAAGGCGAAAAAAAGCATGATCGGCGGCAGACTCAGGAGTAACATCCGGTAATAAGGGATGGAGGCCTCGACCACCTCGGCAGGT
Source organism: uncultured Alistipes sp. (assembly GCA_910586375.1). GTDB lineage: Bacteria > Bacteroidota > Bacteroidia > Bacteroidales > Rikenellaceae > Alistipes. Next base: position 3,314 of record CAJUIE010000029.1, read on the forward strand.
TGCCCCAGGTGGTAAAGCAGCGGCACGGAAAGCCACTGAATAAGCATCATCACCACGCCCAGCAACGTATAAAACACCACGGCGTTATGCAGCAAGATCGACGAACGCCGATGTTCATTCCGAACAAAAAGCTCGCCCACAAGCGGCGTGAGCCCCAGAGCAATACCCGCAGAAGCAATGAAAAAGATGAACGATATGGCCCCTCCGAACGAAACGGAGGCCAGAGGCAGCGGATCATCGCCCCCATAGCGTCCAACCATCAGATTATCGGCTACTTGGGTGAGAATCTGTCCCAGCTGGGTGAGCACCACGGGCAAAGCCAGCCTCAGGTTTGCCTTGTATTGATCCTTGTATTTGGCAAAATCGTACAACATAGGGATACAAAGGTAGTGCAAGGCGAGCGCAATGCCAAATTTATTTGAGCTTTCCCGAGGCGCTACCGACTTCTATCCCGCTTCGGGTAGCCGCGCCGGCAATTCCGGCGGCCTGACCAATGTGGGCACGGGCGGTTACGCCTGGAGCAGTTCGTCTCACTCGGCGTCGAGTGTGGTCGGGTCGAGCCTGGACTTCTACAGTTCCAGCATGGGCCCCGAGAACTACAACGCCCGTGCGAACGGTTTCCCCGTTCGCTGCGTGCAGGAATAAGAGAGGGGGGGGGCAGAGGCCACTTGTGGACTTTGCCGAGGCGAAGCCCATTTAAGACGAAGTCAAAGTGGCGCCTCCAATGGGGGCGTCATGGATAAGAGAGGGGCGGGGAGTCCGCACGACCAAACGCCGGGCGTCAGTCGCACAATACCGAAAAAAGCGCACTCCGAAAAAACGGAGTGCGCCCCATAAATATCATCACAACTACTTCTTCTTCAGCAGTTTTTTAACTTCGGCAGCAACCGTGGCTCCATTATACCCAAACTTCTCGTCCAGGACTTTATACGGAGCTGAAAAACCGAAGTGGTCAAGACCATGAATGAAACCATTTTCACCAACCAGTCCCAGCAAATTGACCGGAAGCCCCGACGTCAGACCATACCGCACCACCCCTGCGGGCAAGACGCTTTTCTGGTAAGACTTGGGCTGATCACGGAAAAGCCCCTCACTCGGAACGTTGACCACACGCACGGGAATACCCTCGGCGGCCAGCAGTTCTGCGCCCTCGACGAGCGTTGCCACCTCCGAACCCGAAGCCACCAATACAGCAGCGGGCTTAGCAGCATCCATGACTACATAAGCGCCCTTAGCCACCTGCGCAGCCTCCTTGCGTCGGCTGGCGCCCAGCGTCGGCAAATTCTTGATATTCTGACGGGAGAGGATCAACGCCACAGGACGATGTTCCTCAAGGGCCGTTTTCCACGCAGTGACGGTCTCCTCGCCGTCGGCCGGACGCAGCACGACCATCGACCGCTCGCCGTGGTGGTTCTTCAGGTGCTCCATCAGACGGATCTGCGCCTCATGCTCCACAGGCTGGTGCGTCGGTCCATCCTCGCCCACGCGGAACGAGTCATGCGTCCAAATATAAATCACATGCAACCGCATAAGAGCCGAAAGACGCACAGCAGGCTTCATGTAATCGGAGAAGACAAAGAAGGTACCGCAAGCCGGAATCACCCCGCCATGCAGCGCCATGCCGTTCATCACGCAGGCCATCGTCAGCTCCGAAACGCCCGCCTGGAAAAACTTACCCGAGAAATCACCCTTCGTGAAGGCCGTGGTCTTCTTCAGGAAACCGTCAGTCTTGTCGGAGTTGGAAAGGTCGGCCGAAGCGACGATCATGTTATCGATCTTCTCGGCATAAAGACCCAGCACGGTAGCCGAAGCCGCCCGAGTAGCCACGTCGGCCTTCATCTCAAGCGACTTATAGTCGATTTCGGGCAGTTCGCCGGAAAGGAACATGTCGAGTTTACGGGCAAGGTCCTTATGCCCCTGACGCCACGTCTTTTCGGCCTTAGCCTGACCTGAAGCCCACGTCTTGAGAGCCTCACGACGGGCACCGAAAAGTTCGCGGCTCTCGGAAAAAACAGCAAACACGTTCTCGGGATCGCCCCCCAGGTTCTTCACCGTAGCGGCGAAATCGGCCCCTGCAGCCGAGAGGGGCTGCCCGTGGGTCGACACCTTATCCTCATAACTCGAACCGTCGGCCGCACAAGCCCCCTTACCCATCGTCGTGCGACCAATGATCAGAGTCGGACGCTCCGTCTCGGCATTGGCTGCCACAAGGGCCCGGCGCAGTGCATCGACATCGTGCCCGTCAACCGCCAGCACATTCCAGCCCCACGCCTCATACTTCTGCGCCACGTTCTCCGTATCGACCTCCTCAACCTTGGTCGAAAGCTGGATGTTGTTTGAATCATAGTACATAATGAAGTTCGCAAGCCCCAGATGCCCGGCTATACGGCCCACGCCCTGCGAAATCTCCTCTTCGACGGCTCCGTCCGAAATATAAGCATAGGTCTTATGAGCCATCCACTCACCGAAACGGGCCACCATGAACCGCTCGGCAATGGCTGCCCCCAAAGCCATAGCGTGCCCCTGTCCCAACGGACCCGACGTGTTCTCCACGCCGCGCAGGACATCCACCTCCGGATGCCCGGGTGTAACGCTGCCCCACTGCCTGAGCGATTGTAAATCCTCGATCGAATAATGCCCGGCCAACGCCAAAGTTGCATAGAGCATCGGCGACATATGGCCCGGATCGAGAAAGAAACGATCGCGGAAAGGATAATCCATGCGTTCGGGATCATAGCGCAAGAACTCCGTGTAAAGCAGCGTGATGAAATCAGCACCGCCCATAGCACCGCCGGGGTGCCCCGACTTCGCCTTCTCGACCATAGCGGCCGAAAGAATGCGGATGTTATCCGCCACGCGCGTAAGTTTGGAATTGGTAGACATAAGTTTATCGAGTTTTGGACTTTTCCGGATTTCGGGATTTTCAAAATTGCCTCAAGCATCCGGCCCATTCGGGCCGGGCGAGCCGTAGCCCTGCCATGCGGAGGAACCGCCCCCTACGTTGGCTTCAGCCCATTTTGCCCCCTGGGCAGACAAAGATAACAAAAAATCGGCTATCCTACTCGTTTAAGTGATAGATAATTCGTCTGATCGATTTTTTTGGTGGCATACGGCAGCGACACCGTAAACCGGCGTTCGCCCGACGAGGGCAGGTCGAACATGGCATCCATCATCACCGCCTCACAGATCGAGCGCAGACCACGTGCACCTAACTTGAACTCTACGGCCTTGTCGACGATATAATCCAGCACATCGTCGTCAAAGGTCAGCGTCACACCATCCATCTCAAAGAGCCGTTCATACTGTTTGACGATAGCATTCCGGGGTTCGGTGAGTATGCGCCGCAAAGCCTCGCTTCCGAGCGGCTCCATATAAGTGAGCACGGGCAGACGCCCCACCAGCTCGGGAATCAGGCCAAACGACTTGAGGTCCTGAGGCGTGACATACTGCATAAGGTTCGAACGATCGACCCGTTCACTAAGCGACCGGCCATAGCCCACAGCCCGGGTATTGAGCCGCTGGGCGATCTTGCGCTCGATACCGTCGAACGCCCCGCCACAGATAAAGAGGATGTTGCGCGTGTCGACCTGGAGGAACTTCTGATCGGGGTGCTTGCGTCCACCCTGGGGCGGGACGTTAACCACCGTGCCTTCGAGGAGCTTGAGCAGCGCCTGCTGCACCCCTTCACCCGAAACATCGCGCGTGATGGAAGGGTTGTCACTCTTACGGGCGATCTTATCGATCTCGTCGATGAAGATAATGCCCCGCTCAGCCTGGGCGATGTTATAGTCGGCCACCTGCAACAACCGCGAAAGAATGCCTTCGACATCCTCGCCGACATAGCCCGCCTCGGTAAGGACCGTGGCGTCGACGATGGTAAAAGGCACCCGCAGCAGCTTGGCTATCGTGCGGGCCATGAGCGTTTTGCCCGTACCCGTAGGGCCCACCAACACCACGTTGGACTTATCGATCTCCACCTCATCCTGACCGGATGTATGCAGCAATCGTTTATAATGGTTATAAACCGCAACAGACAAATAACGCTTGGCAGCGTCCTGTCCGATGACATATTGATCGAGAAAATCCTTGATCTGAGCCGGTTTGAGCAGCTGATCGCGCTGCAACGGTTCGGGTTCAGCGAGCTGCTGAGCCAGCCGGGCGTTCTCTTCGAGCATCCTATGGCCATTCTCAACACACTCGTTGCAGACGTTGGCGCCACCCGCACCGCTGAACATCACCTGCACTTCATCGCGCCGGGCCCCGCAGAACGAGCAGCGATCGCCCCCGTCACCACGGTTATCGTTTCGGTTCTTCTTATTATGAGTCATTATTTTTCGCGTTTGGTCAGCACTTCGTCGATAAGTCCGTAGTTGCACGCCTCACAGGCCGAAAGCCAGTAGTCACGGTCGGCGTCCTTCTCAATCTTTTTGAGGGGCACACCCGAATGCTTCGAAAGAATTTCATACAGCTCCCGTTTGGTCTTCATGATCTCACGGGCCGTAATTTCAATATCCGACGCCTGCCCCTGCGCACCGCCCAGCGGCTGGTGAATCATCACCCGCGAATGGGGCAGCGCCGAACGCTTGCCTGCAGCACCGGCCGTCAGCAGCACAGCACCCATCGACGCGGCCAGGCCCGTGCAGATCGTAGCCACGTCGGACGAGACGAGCTGCATGGTGTCGTAGATACCCAGACCGGCCGAGACCGAGCCGCCGGGCGAGTTGATATAAATCTGGATGTCTTTCTCGGGATCAACCGACTCCAGAAAGAGCAACTGCGCCTGGATGATGTTGGCGGCATCGTCATAAATGGGGGCGCCGAGGAAGATGATGCGGTCCATCATCAATCGCGAGAAGACATCCATCGTAGCGATATTCAACTGGCGTTCCTCGATAATCGTAGGCGACACATAAGCCGCGCTTACTGACTGGAAATCATGTAGCTTCAGCGAGCTGATGCCGCACTTGCCGCGTGCGTATTTTTCGAATTCAGACATAACGTACAGCTTTCGCAATTAAAAAAGGACTTTGCAAACATCACGCCTGCAAAGTCCGAAGATAGGGATTTTTCCGCGAAAAACTAAATTTCCTTGGCCAGGCTGGCGAAATCGTCGGCAGAAACAGCCTTTTCCGTCACTTTGATTTTGCCTTTGATGCCCTCGACAACCTTTACCTCGAAGAGTTTTTCGTAAATCTTACGGCTCTGCTCCTTATCGGCGAGAATCTTCTCGGCATAACCAGCCAGCATATCGTCCGGGGCCGAGGGCATACCGTATTGCGCGAACTGCGCGGCAGCCAGCGCCTTAGCTTCGGCCACAGCCTCGTCATGGCTCACGGTGATCTTCTCTGCATCGACGAAATGCTTCTGAAGATAGTTCCAGGTGAACATCTTCAGGAACTGGTCGAAATCCTTCCCGATCTCCTCCATCGAGAATTTGCCCTCGTTGATGGTGTAGAGCCAGCGTTTGAGGAATGCCTCAGGCATCTTCAGTCCGGCTTTTTTAATAAGGTAGTCGCGCAGCTGAAGCGTGAAGAGGTAGTCGCTCTCGCGGGAGAGCTCCTTGCCGATCTCTTCGTCGACGAACTTGTCCAGCCCGGCCTCCGATGTTACGTTGCCGCCGGGGAAAGCCATCTTGAAGAACTCCTCGTTCAATTCGGGTTCGGCGAACTTACGGATTTTGGTGATCTCCAGCGAGAACTTGGGATTGATACCCTCCAGCTCGTCCTGCTTGACCTGCAGCACGGCAGCGCGCTGCGACGGGTTCTTATAAAGGTCGTTGATATCTACCTCCATCTTGGCGCCCACCTTCTTACCAATAAAGGGCTTGCGCTCCTCCTCCGACATCGAAATCAGCCCCACGTAAGCGTCCGAGACATTCATGTCGCCATTGTCTAAGGTCACACTCAGCGCTTCATCCTCGGTCACCTTCCCGACATCTACCAGCCGGCCGAAACGACGCAGGAAATTTGAACGATAGTTATCGTGCATCTTCTTGTCGACCTTGATGCGGTGGTAGGTCACCTTGTCCTTTTCGCTCAGGTCGAGTTTGATTTCAGGTGCTTCGCCGACTTCAAAGACAAACTCGAACTCCTTGCCGTTGTCGAAGTCGAAATCACCCTGTTCGTCCGAGGGAATCACGTCACCCAGATAGTCGATCTTCTCCTTCTGGAGGTATTCGAAAGCGGCATTCGAAGCCGTGCGGTAAGACTGCTCTGCCACCACACCCTTGCCGTACATCTTCCGGACGACACCCATCGGCACCATACCGGGACGGAAGCCGGGGATGTTGGCCTTGCGGCGGTAGTCGCGCAGCGCCTTTTCGACCTCCGGTGCGTAGTCGTTCTCGTCGACAGTCACACGCAGCAGGGAGCTGTTCTCCTCGCGTTGTTCTCTTACGATTTTCATATTGGGGAATGCTTTATTTTGTCGTTTCGTCGTTTTTGTATCGAAATCGGTGGGCGAAGGTACGAAAAATCCGTTAAAAAACGAAATATCCGACAACGAAAATCGCCATACCGCACCAAAAGCGAAGGAATCATCCGTCGGAACGCATTTTTAACTCCCGAGCGGTCATTCTTCGCCGGATTATCCTTATCTTTGTACGATATTACCACGCCGAACCATGAGAAAAAAGACCCTTTTCGTGCTCGCAACCGCCCTGCTGACCGCCTGTGGCGGCAATGCAGTCCGTTCAGGTAGTGCGGTCACACCAGCCCCGGAGTCCAGCCCCACCCAATATACCTATCGCGTCCGTGCAACCTACCCCCACCCTACCGACGCCTACACACAAGGACTCTTCTTCACCGACGGATTATTATGGGAGGGCACGGGTCTGCACGGACTCTCCGTAATCCGGAAAACCGACCTTGCGACCGGCCACAGCGAGACGATCGCCCGACTGCCCCGCTCGGAGTTTGGCGAGGGCATCGCCCATGTGAACGGGAAACTCTACCAGCTGACGTGGCAATCCAACGTCTGCCACGTCTACGATACAGCTAACGGCATGAAGAAAATCCGCGACTTCCGCTACCCGGGCGAAGGCTGGGGACTGACCACCGACGGCGAAAAGCTCTACATGTCCGACGGCACTGCGACGATCTTCACCCTCGATCCGGAGACCTTTCGTCGCGAAAAACGCACAACGGTGACCTTCGAGGGGCAGCCAGTCGGTTGCCTCAACGAACTGGAATGGATCGACGGCAAGCTGTGGGCCAACGTCTACACCACGGATCAAATCGTCATCATCGACCCGGCGACGGGCAAGGTAGAGGGCGTGATTGACCTCTCAGGCATCCTGCCCGAGACGGAACGCGGCCCCGAAACCGACGTACTGAACGGCATAGCCTACGACGCGGAGGGCGGGCGCATCTTCGTGACGGGCAAGAACTGGAGCCAGATATTCGAAATCGAAATCATCGCGCAATAGCATGGCAGCAACACTCAAAGAACAGCTCGAAAGCCGCATCCTGCTGCTCGACGGCGGTTTCGGGACGATGATCCAGCAATACGGCTTCGGCGAGGAGGAGTATCGGGGCGAGAAATTTGCCGACTGGCCCATACGTCTGAAGGGCTGCAACGACCTGCTCGTGCTGACCCAGCCCGACGCTGTAAGAGCCATCCATGAAAAATACCTGGCGGCCGGCGCCGACATCATCACCACCGACTCGTTCAACGCCAACGCCGTGTCGCTGCGCGACTACGGACTGGAACCATACGCCTATGAAATAGCGCGCGCAGCGACCGAAGCGGCACGCACGGCAGCCGACGCATTCACAGCCCGCAATCCTCAAAAACCGCGCTTCGTGGGAGGATCGATCGGTCCTTCGAACCATGCGCTGTCGCTCTCACCGAAGGTGGACGACCCGGCGGCCCGCGACCTGACCTTCGCCGAACTCGAACAGGCCTACTACGACCAGACGCGCGGACTCATCGATGGCGGCGCCGACCTGCTGATGCTCGAAACCTTCTTCGACACGCTCAACGCCAAGGCGGCGATCCACGCTATCCTGCGTCTGTTTGACAAACAAGGAGCGCGCCTGCCCGTCCTGGTCTCCGGAACCCTCACCCCCTCGGGTCGCACGCTCTCGGGGCAAACGGTGGAAGCATTCTACGCTTCAGTGGCCCATGTTGACCCGATAGCCGTAAGTCTCAACTGCTCGTTCGGCGCCCGGCAGCTGCTGCCCTATCTGGAACGGCTGGCGGCCGTGGCCGAATGCCGCGTGGCAGTCTACCCCAATGCCGGACTGCCCAACGTTATGGGCGGCTACGACGAGACCCCACAGATGTTCGCCCAGGACGTGGGCGAATACATGCAGCGCGGGCTGGTCAACATCGCAGGCGGCTGCTGCGGCACGACACCCGAACATATCTACGAATTGCAGCAGATCGTGGGTCACTATGCGCCGCGACCTCTGCCAACGCCGAAGCACGAAACAGTACTGAGCGGTCTGGAGCCGCTGCGCATCATCCCTGAAGCCAATTTTATCAACGTCGGCGAACGCACCAACGTGGCCGGGTCGGCCAAATTCGCCCGGCTGATCCGCGAGGGCAACTACGAGGAGGCCCTCTCCGTGGCACGCGCCCAGGTCGAGGCCGGAGCGCAGATCGTCGACATCTGCATGGACGACGGCCTGATCGACGGCCCCGCGGCCATGCGGACGTTCCTCAACATGGTGGCCTCGGAACCCGAAATAGCCCGTGTACCGGTAATGATCGACTCGTCGAAGTGGGAGACGCTCATCGCGGGTCTGGAGTGCGTGCAGGGCAAGGCCGTGGTCAACTCCATCTCGCTCAAGGAGGGCGAGGAGGTGTTCCTGCGCCGGGCACGGGAGATCCGCCGTTACGGGGCCGCCGCCGTGGTCATGCTCTTCGACGAGCGGGGCCAGGCCGACACCTTCGGACGCAAGATCGAAGTGGCCCGGCGGGCTTATGGCCTGCTCGTAAACGACGGATTCCCTGCCGGGGAGATCGTTTTCGACCCCAACATCCTGGCCGTCGCCACCGGCATTCCCGAGCACGACACATACGCCAAAGCCTTCATCGACGCCACACGCTGGATCCGCGAAAACCTGCCCCATGCCAAGGTCTCGGGCGGCGTTTCGAACCTTTCGTTCGCCTTTCGCGGCAACCAGGCCGTGCGCGAGGCGATGCACTCGGCGTTTCTGTGCCACGCCATAGCGGCGGGTATGGATATGGGCATTGTCAACCCCCAGATGCTGCGGGTCTACGACGAGATAGAATCCGAACTTTTGGAGCGTGTCGAGGACGTGCTCCTTTGCCGCCGCCCCGATGCAGCTGAACGACTGGTCGACTACGCCCAGCAGGTGAAGCAGGAGGCTGAAAGTCGTCCTCAGGCACCCGACGCCTGGCGCTCGGGCTCCCTCCAGGAGCGCATCGACCACGCCATGCTCAAAGGCCTCGCCGACCACATCGAGGACGACGCACTGGAGGGCTACACCGCACTGGGCGACCCGCTGGCCGTGATCGACCGGCTTCTGATGCCCGCTATGGAGCGCGTGGGAACGCTCTTCGGCGAGGGCAAGATGTTCTTGCCGCAAGTGGTCAAGACGGCCCGCGTGATGAAACGCGCCGTGGCAGCCCTGACGCCCTATATCGAACAAGAGGGCGAAGAGCGTCCGACCGCAGGCAAGGTGTTGATCGCCACCGTCAAGGGCGATGTTCACGACATCGGCAAAAACATCGTCTCAGTAGTCATGGCCTGCAACGGCTACGACATCCGCGACCTGGGCGTAATGGTCGAACCGCAGCGCATCGTCGATGAGGCTGTCGTCTGGGGCGCCGACTGCATCTGCCTGAGCGGATTGATCACTCCGTCGCTCGACGAGATGATCCGCGTCTGCGAAGAGCTGGAGCGTCGCGGGCTGCGCACGCCGGTCATTGTCGGTGGTGCAACGACCTCAGACATGCACACGGCCGTGAAGATCGCCCCGACATATTCAGGCATAGTAGTTCACTCTTCGGACGCCAGCCGCAACACACAGCTACTTGCAGAGCTGCTGGGTCCCGGGCTCGAAACATTCGGTCGTCGGGTGCACGAGGAGCAGGAGGCCCTGCGCGAACAGTTCCGCGCAACAGAAAAAGCCAGAATGCTCGTACCGCTTGCCGAGGCTCGCAAAAACCGCCCGACCGTAACGCACACGCCCGCCGTGCCCCTCCATCCGGGCCGCATGGTCTTTCCCGACTATGATGTGGCCGACGTAGAGCCTTACATCGACTGGAACTTCTTCTTCCCGGCCTGGGAGCTGAAGGGGCGCTATCCCGAAATCCTCGACCACCCCGATAAAGGGGCTGAGGCACGCAAGCTCTTCGCCGACGCGCAAGCACTGCTGGCCCGTATCCGCGACGAACGGCTGCTGACGCTTCAGGCCGCCGTGGGCCTCTTCCCGGCCCGCACAGAGGGCGACGACATCGTGGTGACCGACCCCAAAGGCCGCGACCACCGGCTGGCGATGCTCCGCAACCAGACGCGGGGCGCCGAAAACCGCTCGCTGGCCGACTGGATCGCTCCGGCCGACGACTGGATCGGCTGCTTCGCCGTGACGGCGGGCGTGGGACTCGCGGAACTGACGGCCCGCTTCCGCGAGGCAGGCGACGACTACTCGGCCATCATGGCCAAGCTGCTGGCCGACCGCCTGACCGAAGCCTTCGCCGAGGCGGTGCACCTCTTCGTGCGGCGCCAGATGTGGGGCTACGAAGAGGGGCCCATGCCAACGCCCGACGAGGTGATCCGCGGCGACTACCGCGGTCGTCGCATGGCTTTCGGCTACCCCGCAACGCCCGATCATACGCTCAAGCACGAGGTATTTGACCTGACGGGCGCCGCACAGACCACGGCAATGCGGCTCACGGAGAACCACATGATCGACCCGGGCGAAGCGCTCTGCGGTCTCTTCCTGGCCGATGCCGACTATTTCGCTGTGGGAACGATCGACGACGAGCAACTACGCGACTATGCCCGGCGACGGGGACTGAAACCCGATGAAATGCGCCGCATCATCCCCAACAACCTATGAACGCCACAGAGATCATACACAGCGCCTTAGTTCAGGGTAAGACCCGCTTTGCGTTCGAGTTGCTGCCGCCGCTCAAAGGCGACGGCATGCAAGGCACCTTCGCGATGATCGACCCGCTGATGGAGTTCGACCCCGCCTACATCAACGTGACGTTCCACCGCGAAGGGATCAAGCAATCGCTGCGCACCGACGGCACCACGGAGTGGCACGTGGTGCGCCGCCGTCCGGGCACGGTGGGCATCTCGGCTGCCATCCAGGAGAAATACGGCGTGGAGACGGTCCCCCACCTGATCTGCGGCGGACTGTCGCGCTACGACATCGAAGATGCGCTGATCGACATGGACTTCCTGGGGCTGCACAACGTGCTGGCCCTGCGCGGCGACAAGTCGCAGAACGAACGATGCTTCAAGCCCCACCCGAAAGGACACGCCCATGCGGCCGGGTTGGTACAGCAGATCGCGGCGATGAACCGCGGCGAATTCGTCGACGGCGAAGTGGAAGAGTGCCACCATT
>CAJUIE010000030.1:0-6356 GCA_910586375.1 uncultured Alistipes sp.
CCCGAAGGCTCCTTGCGAGCGGGGACCTGCGGGGCGTCATCGACCTGGTGCACCGGCACCGAAGGTCGAACACCTTTGTCATCGGAATCGCAGCTCAACTCGCCACCGGCATGTATCGCATCCTCGCGCAGCCCGAAGATGCCGCAAAAAAGGAGGTGGCAGCGTTGATGAAGGCTCTGCGCAATACCTCCGTAGTGAAGGTGAACGGCCGCGACCTTTCCCGCGTGCCGCCGAACGACAATCCCGTATACGGAGTTTTGGCCATGCACACGCTGCTGCTCGACGCTTTGCTGGAGCGCAATCCCGAGATACGGAGTCCCCAACCGTCGAAAGGCGAGATCGATGCGGCGATACGTCTGGTGGAACGACAGTTTCGGCCCGAGATCATGCGGGAGTTGTGCCGTCTGGCCGCAACCGGCCACAGCCCCTCCTTCTACATCGCACGCATGTATAACTGGGATGTCGATTGCGACCGGGTGGCCTACATGCGGACGCAGACATGCGGGGCACGTACCGCAGAGATGATACGTCAAATCGGAATCGGCATGGAGAAGGAGGCCGAAGCGATTCTGGAGCGTGATCCGACGATATGCCTCCCACAGAGTTATACCGAAAAGCTCGATGCCGAACACCAAACGCTGCTATGGCTCCGGCGTTTTCCCCAGCATCTCGGAAACCCGCATGTCGATCGACGGCTTTTGGAGAAATACGAAATCGATCCTCGATGGCCCCACGACATGCGACTCGCGCACCTCGAGGAGGCCCTCGACGATCTGAACCGCCGGCTGGAACGCCTTGCCGGGAAACAGGTCGCTGCCGAAAAACTGCCGGCAGTGATGCCTACAGCCGCTCCGCGCAGCGAGCTGCCGCCGATCCGTCGGCTCGAACATCCGGCATCCGGCGAAAGCGCCGGAGCGAGATGCAAAATGAAACGTTAATCTCAAATCTTCTGAAGATGCACCTGAAAATCGTTTTTCTATGCGGAGCATTGTGCCTCCTCGCACCAAATACTAAAGCCCAGTGGGTCGTCAGCGACCCTTCGAACCTCGCGCAGGGTATTGTCAACTCCACGCGGCAGGTCGTCGAAGCCGCCAAGAACGGACAAACCATGTTGCAGAGTTTCCAGCAGACGGTGAAAATATACGAACAGTCGAAGAAATACTACGACGCCCTGAAGTCCGTCAACAACCTCGTGCGCAACGCCCGCAAGGTGCAGCTGTGCATTCTGCTCGTAGGCGAAATATCCGACATCTACGTGGACGGATACAGGCGCATGGTCGCCGACGAGAATTTCTCGCCGCACGAGCTGGCGGCCATAGCGGCGGGCTATGCCCGCATTATCGAAGAGGCGGCGGCCCAGATTAGGGAGCTACAGGGTATCGTCAACCCCTCGGACCTCAGCCTCACGGACAAAGACCGAATAGATGTCGTAGAGCGCGTCTACGGCGTGTTGCACAGGCATCGCGATCTGGTACGCTACTATACGCGCAAGCAAATCTCCGTCGCCCTGCTCCGTGCTCGCGAGCGCAACGAACTCGGCAGTACGCTGACGCTCTATGGAGGTGAGGAACAACGATATTGGTAGCTCGCTATGATACATATGCTTTCCATCTCGGAGAATCTCCACAGCGTACTCCGGATTCTCTATGACGATATGATGGCCTTGTGTTACCCCATGACCCGTGTAGCGATGGCTATAGCAGGAATCGGGGCACTGCTTTACATCGCCTACCGCGTCTGGCAGTCCATCGCCCAGGCCGAGCCCATCGACCTCTTCCCGCTGCTGCGCCCCTTCGCCATCGGGCTCTGCATCCTCTTCTTCCCGACGTTCGTGCTCGGAAGTCTGAACGGTATCCTCTCGCCCCTGGTGCAGGCTACGCACTCGCTGATGGTCGGCCAGACTTTCGACATGAACACCTGGCAGCAGGAGTGTCGGCGGCTCGAACTCGAAGGCCGTCAGAGGCTCCCGGCCGAAAGTTTCTACGCCCAAGACGAAGAGATGGAGCGCCAACTCGCCGGATTGGGAATAGACGACACCTCGCAGCAGACGCTCGACCGCCTGGGCGCCGAGCGTGCATCGTGGTCGCTCAAGAGCTTAGTGCTCAAAGCTCTGGCCTGGATACTCGAACTACTCTTCGCTGCCGCAGGAGTAATTCTCGATGTTCTGCGCACCTTCTACTTGATCGTCCTGTCCCTGCTCGGACCCATAGCCTTCGCCATATCCGTATTCGACGGGTTTCAGAATACACTGGTGCAATGGATATCCAAATATATTTCCATCTATCTGTGGCTGCCCATCGCCGATCTCTTCTCGGCGATCGTAGCACGTCTCCAGACCCTCTCCTTGCGGCACGACGCCGAGCTGATGGCGCAGGACTACAACTGGTATTTCGACGCTTCGAACAGCCTGAATCTGATCTTCATGCTCGTGGCCGTCTGCGGATACTTCTGCATCCCCTCCATCGCTTCGTGGGTCGTGCAGGCAAACGGATTCTCCTCCTACAACAGAACCATATCCCAAGCTACGTCGCTCGTGAGCGGAGCCGCAGGGTGGATATCGGGAAAGGCTTGGGCCGGAGCCAAAAATGCCGGAGAGAGCGCATGGACCGGAGCGCAATCCGCAGGGCAGCATGTCGTACACGCAGCACGTCTCATTCTCAAAAAATAACTTGTCATGGAGTTCAAATGTCTAACGAACATCGAAACGTCGTTTCGTCACCTGCGGCTCTACAGCTTCGCCTTCGCCGGAATCTGTGCCGTGGTGACGGTCTCGGCAGTCACCCTGTCGTACCGCTTCGCCGAGAAGCAGCGGCAGAAAATCTACGTGTTGGACAACGGACGTTCGCTCATGGTCGCGCTCTCGCAGGACCTCGCGCAGAACCGCCCCGTCGAAGCCCGCGAGCACGTGAGGCGTTTCCACGAACTGTTCTTCACCCTCTCGCCCGACAAGGCGGCCATCGAGTCCAACATCGGCCGCGCCCTGCTCATGGCCGACCGCAGTGCCTTGTCCTACTACAAGGTCTTGCAGGAAAAAGGGTTCTTCAACCGCCTGATCGCCGGAAATATTTCGCAGATGGTCAAGGTCGACAGCATCCGATGCGACTTCAGCAAGTATCCCTACAACGTGACGACCTACGCCCGGCAGCGTATCATGCGCGAAAGCACCATAACGGAGCGGTCGCTCATAACGACCTGCCGCCTGGTCAACACCGTGCGCTCGGACAACAACCCGCAGGGATTCATGGTCGAGGAGCTCAACATCGTCGAAAACAAAGATATTCAAACCTATGACCGCTAAATCCAGGACGTTATCCCAATACCTGCGTTGGGGACGCAGGCAGCTATGGCGCAAACAGCAAAGGCTCGCGCCCCGCACCCGAGAGCGAATGGTCATAGCAGCACTGCTGCTGCTCGGAGCAGCCTACGTATGGATGCTCCTGCGGGAGGCTCCTCCTATGTACCTCCCGAACCTCGAAATTCCGAACTTCAAATTCAAGTAACGACTATGACAGCAGACAAAATGCAGACTCCGGAACGCGACCCGACCGTCGAGTTCGAACGCCGGCGCAAACGCAAGGTAGCGCTTGTGGGTGTGCTCCTGACCATCTTGTGCGGGCTTTTCATCTGGCAGCTCTTCAGTCCCGCCAGCAAAACGAAGGAGGATGAGTCGGTAGGTATCAACGTAACGATGCCGGACGGACGTGCGCAGGCAACCGTCGAAGACAAACGTAAAGCGGCCGAGCAGGTGCGCACCGAAGAGCAGCAGAGCAGACGGAGGACAGACCTCACGGACAACAGCTTCTCGCTGCTCGACGACGGGCTGAAGCCTTCGCAGGCAGCAACGGATGAAAATCCCGCACTGCGGGCAGCCCAAGCAAACCGAGCCCTTCACTCGCAGGTGCAAGGATTCTACGCGCAGCCCGCACGCAACGCCGAAGTCGAGGCACTCCGCGAGCAGGTCGCAGCGTTGCAGACGCAGCTGGAGACGGTACGCCGCCAAGACGACCCCCTGCGTATGGCGGAAGAGCAGTACAAGCTGGCGCAAAAGTATCTCGGGGGCGGCGCACCGCAAGGCGAGTCGGCCGAAGTATCGTCGTCGAGGCCGGCGACACGCAAAGCTCTTATGCGGCCCATACGCCAAAGCGAAGTCGAAGCATCGACGCTCGACCCGCGGGTGGACACATCCCGCGAACGAAATGCAGGATTTCTGACGGCGGCAGGACCTGCGGCGCTCTCCGAGGCCCCGACGGTGAAGGCCTGCGTAGCCCGAACGCAGGTCATAAGGGCCGAAGGCACGGTGTGCCTTCGGCTCCTGGAGCCCGTACGCATCGAAGATGTAATAATACCCCGCAATACGCTCCTCTACGGCACGGCGTCGATCGCAGGAATACGATTGCAGGTCGTAATATCCTCCGTGGCCTATGCCGGGCGCATATTCGACATTCAGGCCGTAGCCTACGATGCGGACGGACAGCCGGGGATCGACGTGCCCGACTCCCGGGAGCGGACGGCACTCAAAGAGGCGCTGGCGTCCATCGGACAGACGGCCGGAACGAGCATCAACGTCACCCGCAGCGCCGGGCAGCAAATCGTCGCCGACCTCTCGCAGGGCGCCATGCAGGCATCCTCCCGCTACCTCGCCGAGAAACTCCGCGAAGTGAGGATAACGCTCAAGGCCGAACATCGGGTATGGTTGATTTCCCAAGAAAACTAAAACAATGAAAAGAGCATTCATCTTATTCCTGCTCGCGGCATCGGCCGCGACAACGTGCCCGGCAGCCCGTCCCGACGATAAAACGCCGCAGCAGATAGGCTCCATACGCATCGAAGCCGGATTCTCCAAGACCGTGCATATCCTCTTTCCTGCTGCCGTGACATACATCGACATCGGGTCGATGGATATCATCGCCGGGAAGGCTGCCGGAGCCGAAAATGTCGTCCGCGTGAAGGCCGCCGTGCGCGACTTCGACGCAGAGACCAACCTCACCGTCATCACCGAAGACGGCGGATTCTACTCATTCGACGTCCACTATGCCGAAAATCCGAGCGTGGCATCGCTCAATCTTGCATCTTTGGAGTCCGCGACATCCGCACAGAACGGTGTGGCGGGGGCCGAGCTTCCGGCAGCAGCAGCCGAAGGGCGCGTGCTGCTCCGGGAAGTCGGACGCGAGAAACCCGCGACGGTAAAGCGGGTTGCGAGCGATATATACCGACAGAACCGCACGGACGTAAAAGGCATACATACCAAGAAATACGGCATCGGAGCGGACGTAAAGGGCATCTATGTCCATAACGACGTGATCTACATACACACGCAGATCACCAACGAGACGAACATATCTTTCGAGGTGGAGACGCGCCGATTCGTCGTGGCGGACCGCAAGATCGCCAAACGTACCGCACGCCAGCAGACGACGCTCGACATCCTGCGCGTATGCAACGACATGGCCATCGTCCGGGGACACCAACGCCAAAGAACCGTATTCGCACTGCCCAAGCTGACGATATCCGACGACAAAGTGCTACTGTTGGAGATCGTCGAGAAAGACGGCGCACGACATCAGGTCGTGGAAATCGCAGCCAAAGAACTGCTGGCGGCGAAGGTGCTGTAGCATACTTTTACCTGACACATAGGAACGCCCCTGCCGGAGAATATCCGGCAGGGGCGTAGTCGTCGAATGCCGTCCGAACATAGCGCTTGGCGTGGAAAAACGATCGTGTCGAGCAACCGGCTCAAGCAGTCCCCAAGGCCCCAAAAAGAGCCGTTCGCAGTCGATTCTCCGACCAAATTCCCGTGTTAAGGCCTTGTTAAGATTTTTATTTTGCAACATCCATAAAATCAGCGAATTGAAAATTGCTTGTTAAGATCGTAAAAACCGCCTAAAGGCTTGATTTTAAATAGTGCGATTGCTAATTTTGTTAGCAGCTGAGCGTTTCGTATCATCCTAAACAATTCATTCGGACAGAAAGGAGGTAACCCGCGATCATGGAAAATTGAAATCCCGTAGCAAATGCAGCGGATTACTCGCAGATTGGTCCAAGGGCTCCGGATGTCAGGGATGCGCTTCGGGCAAATCGATAAGCGGTAGAAAGAGGATGCTTCGATATTTATGAAGGGCATTACCATCAAAACAAAACTATTAAATCTAAAAAAATGGAGCACTTTACCTTATTTCGTCGTGGCGGCAGATACATTTTCTTGTCGATGTTTTTTACTTGTCTTGGGCTGTTCTATAGCTATGGGCAAATGTATTCAACAAAAGATTCCGAGCCCTCCCTTCCTTTAGTTCCGGACGCATGGCAATTTTTGCGCTACGGTAGCAATACTTCGAATTTGTATACGGGAACCGTAAACG
>CAJUIE010000030.1:6366-14780 GCA_910586375.1 uncultured Alistipes sp.
CTTTACACATATAAAGATGAAGATTTCGAACTGCCGATCTCTATTTCGTATGCGTCGAACGGATATCGTCCGAACGATCAACAAGGGCTACTCGGCTTGGGATGGACTCTGTCGGTAGGTGGTATGATAACTCGTGAAATTGTTGGAATTCCAGATGATTATTATAACCAGGGGGTTGCCGCTACGGGATATCCGTATACGTGTTGCGGATATTATTTCTATCATCAACTACCCGTAACGTGGGATTTATATGCCGATTTAGCCCGTGAAAGGAGAACGAGTCGAGAAATGGGTAAGCAACTATTCAATCCCTACCGATATCGAGTAGGTAATAATTGGGACTGTGTAGGCTATGAAACTGCACCTGATGTTTTCTCTTTTAAATTCGGAGAACATTCGGGCAAGTTCATTCTCGGACCGGAAAATCAAATATATGTTTTTAACACGAATCATCCATCCGGAGAGTATGATATCGATTTTACTATAAGGGATAATCAACTGATTAACATTACGATAAAAACTGGGGACGGTTATGAGTATACATTCGGAGATGAGCGTGTACAATGCTACGGAAGAGGCACTCCATCACCCTCCGCGCCCGAATATTCAGCCAAAGATTTATACAACTATAATACATCTTGGCCTTTGATATCTATAAATACGCCCAAAGGTAATCGGACAAGCAGCAAGCATATATATTTCTATTATGATACCTATGTTGTACCTGAATATGAACTCAAGCCAAACGAACCGCGTATTCCAATAGCTTACCAGACATATAACCCTACAGTATGCGAATATGGAGAGCAATTAGCAGATGATGCGACTAATTACACCTGTAATTATCTTGTCAAACGATATACTGCAAGTCTACAAACTACCATTCAATATAAAATAGCAAGTATATATATCGATGATGTTGAAATGGCATTCTCTTATCAGGATAAAGAACAGCAATATTATAAAGATGGAAACCAGAGGAATCCCCAACCGTTGGCGGATACCCGGGGACTCCTATCGGGAATAACGATCAGACATAAAAAGAATCCCGTTAAACAATATGATTTCAACTATTGGTATCATCCCTTATTAATCCTATCCGGAGCGAATAACGGCAATGCCATACCGTTCTTGAGATCCATAATTATGCCCGATAAAGGAGTCTATAAATTCGATTATTACAATGAAAACCTGAATGCGCCCTATTATGGAACTACTCGCATCGATTATGCAGGATATTACAACTGCGATACGCTTACCAATGTGAATACGGACTACAGTTTAAACAGTGTTGTTCAAGAAGTCAATCCGGAGGGTGCGCTTTATGGAATGTTGAAGCGAGTGACGTACCCGACAACTGGATATACTGTTTTCACATACGAACCGCATGACTACTCCAAAATTATGGTCAGACACCGGTCCGATATTTTGACTGCGCCCTATTTGATCGATACGGGAGGCAAAGATTATCTTGGTGCCGGCCTGCGAATCAAAACCATAACCGATTATGTAAAACGGGTCAACAAAGAAAATTCTGCCGATGTACTTGCGTCTGCACATTCTTCTTTGGACAAGCCTGATTCAGTCATCCGCCGTGAATATGTCTATCAAGACCAAGGACGTAGTTCCGGCAACTGTCTCACATATGCGCGGCAATTGTACGACAAACGAACGCAACTATCGATGTCCGCCAATAATATAAATGCTGTTGGTTCGTCCAATATTCCGGGGGCTGATGATCTGATGGCCAAAAGCATGAATATCCCCTTGTCGGTAGATCAAACAGGTATAGAATACCATACTGTTATCGAAAAATTGTGCGACGGTTCTTCTCGCAAATATACCTTTAGCTCTTACAATGATTTGCCGGACGTCATGTTGCGGATAGATACCTTGAGCCATGCGGGTACTACGGAAATTAGAAATCCGACATTCATTGAGGTGCCGAGCTTGAGTTCCCAACGAGGCAAACTCCTTAACGTAGAAAGCTATGATCCCGAGAACAGGCTCGTATTGAAACAGGAAAATATTTATTCCAGAGAACCCCTAAAAACAATTCCTTATTTGAAGTCGTTGACCTCGCTTTACTATATTACCCATCATTATGTCGAGGATTATCTGCTCGAAGCGGTCAAAACGACAGAATATTTCGATGCGGATTCTCTTCAGACGATAAAACGGATTGCCTACAACGCATTAAACCAGCCGAAGACGATTCAG
Source organism: uncultured Alistipes sp. (assembly GCA_910586375.1). Taxonomy (GTDB): domain Bacteria; phylum Bacteroidota; class Bacteroidia; order Bacteroidales; family Rikenellaceae; genus Alistipes. The sequence goes on from CAJUIE010000030.1 coordinate 8,587, forward strand.
ACATACAACAATTCACATCTGAACAACACGCTTTCGATCGAATATCTACATGAACGGCAAAACTTATCCGGGAATCTGGCGAGCAACGTTAGAAGTCAGAATCTGGCGAGTTATGTCGCCGAGCAGCAAACTAAAAACTATTCGATGGATGGCGAACGGATCGGCGTGCAAAGCACCATATTCGATTACATGCTGACTTCGGAGCAAAATGTTCGGCTCATGTCAACTTCAACTGTAAATTATATCGAAAATGACACCGAAAGCCATGAAGCTCAACGTGAAATCACATTCGATAAATATGCTTCCAACGGGCGAGTATTGCAAACCCGAGATCGTAATAATATTCCTACCTCATATCTATGGAGTTATGACCAACAATACTTGCTGGCAAAGGTATCCAATGTGTTCTACGACGATCTCGCCACAATACATTCGGCAAATGAGAGATTGACCGACGCCCAGAAAGCACAACTTCGAGCCATACCGGGAGCTCTGGTGGAGACCTTCGATTACATTCCGCTCGTCGGCTTGAGCAAGTATGTCGATACCAACGGAGTGGAGACATCCTACGAATATTACCCGAGCGGGAAGCTCAAATACATTAAGGATGCAGCCGGAAATATCATCTCGGAATACGATTATTCATTGAAATAGATTTGAATTATGAACAAAATAATTTTCGCTTCGATCATCGGCGTTTTCGCCGTATCCAATACTCAGGCTCAAAATGTCAAAACATTCAACGCCAATTGGAGCTCCGAAAAGATATATTTACAGCCGGATGCGTCTTCTTATACGGAGGATGTGACCTACTATAACGAGTTGGGAAGTCCGACTCAACATATCGGTATCCAGGCCTCACCGACGGGATATAATATCCTACAGCCCATATATTACGATGAAATGCTGCGTGACAGTGTACGTAGTTACCTGCCCGTAGTAACGGAATCGACGACGGGACAAATGTTTGCCGATCATCTTCTGCTGTCCCGATATCAGCAGACCTACGGAACGACGGAAAATGGGTATGTATACGACGAAACGACCTATGACAATTGCATCACGAACCGTCGGATTGCCAATACGAATGTCGGCAGTATTTTTCGGGAGCATCAAAAGACGGCTTCCTATAAATACGAAGTCAACAACGATGACGACATCCTGAAAATCGAGATGATAAGCAACGATGAATTTGCCGTAAACGGCACATGGCAGAATGGCCTATTACGCAAAGTATCGTTCCGAAACGAAGACGGAGGCCGGACAATCCGATTTACGGATATGCAGCAGAACGTCATACTGGAAAGAATGACCGATGGAACCGAATACCTGGATACGTATTATGTCTACGATCCGCTGAACAGGTTGTGCTGGGTCATACCGCCCGAATGTTCGAACGGGTTGATGACGGGCAGCTATTCGCTTGATTCGCAAAACGTCGCCCGATACTGCTATCGCTACGATTACGACAGCCGGGGCCGCATCGTCTCCAAGAAGATCCCCGGATGCGATGCCGTGTCGTACGTCTATGACCGCAACGACCGACCTGCGATGACGCAGGACGGGAACATGCGCAAATCGAATGGGTGGACCTACGTGCAGTACGATCCGCACGGACGTCCCGAGACGACCTATTACCTGGAGCTGGCGAATAAAACCCAGGCCCAGTTGCAGGCCCTTTTCGATGCCGGGCAGACGGACGAATTGCAGAACGATACCTCCAAGCAGCTGCTCTCACGTTGCTACTACGACGGCATAGCCGACGACGGAACGTATTCGCCCAGCAGCGAAGCCGTATTCAGACCGGTAGAAGGGATACTGGAGAACAGCGATGTCAACCGCAACCGGAAAGGCTATAAAACCCGGGAGGAATTGGCCGTAATCAATCCCGACAAAGGGTATAAAAGTACGATTCGCAGAACCTTCTACTACGACCATCGGGGACGATTGATTCAAACCGTCGAAACGAATTGTCTGGGTTACGAGAGTTGCACGACTGTCAAATACGATTTTTGCGGAAACATTCTCAAAATCCACGAATCGCATAAAGTAACATCCTCGCAACAACCGGACATCCTGCTGCGCGAATATACCTACGACACTCGCGGACGCAAACTGTCCGAGACGACGACGCTCAACGACGGCGCTCCCGTAGTCGTAACTTACGCCTATGATAACTTGGGACGTCTGGCATCCACCACCACGGGAACCGGAGCCAATGCCCGCACCACGACCTATGCCTACAACATTCAGGGATGGTTGACGCAGAAATCGTCGCCCGATTTGACTATCGATTTTCACTATTACAAACCAAACAATCTCGCAACGCAGCCATCCTATACTGGAAACATCTCTGAAATTCTATGGTACAGGGATGGGCTTAAGAAAAACGCAGCGGCAGACTCCTACTTCTACGACGGATTATCTCGACAGGCGAAAGTAAAACACTATCTGCGCAAACCCGCCAAGATAACGTTTGACAGCTTGTCGCCGATGAAAATTCCTATTGAGTTTTATTACATATATACATACCAACATCAGGACTCTTTGGTCTACGACCGTAACGGAAATATCACCTCTTTTACCCGCGAAAAAAAAGATGCTTATACGGTAAATCGAGAATACACTCTCAAAGGCAATCAAATAGATGAGATTCACGCTACAATACTTCTTGCAAATCCGTTCATGCCGGAAGATTCCGATAGAGTGGAGCATATGCAGGATGAAGAGGTAGCAGGTAAGAAGATACCTATCACCGGCGATATCGAGGATTATCTCAGCTGTTATGTATACGATGCCAACGGCAATATGACCTACGACTGGGGAAATAAACTCAATTTGCGATACAATCGTTTGAATTTGGTGGAAAAAGTCATCAAAGCCGACACGATTTACGCGAATTATTCGTATCTTGCAGACGGCACGAAACTCACAGCTTCGGACAAAGACGGCAACGGTTTCGTTTATTTAGGTTCTTTGGTATACAGACGTGAAGATGCAAGAGAATCGTTCATAGAAATCGCCAGTGATGGAATATCTCCCCAGGGATTGGAGGATTTTGTCGTCGTCCGATATTATTACAACCTCGAAAGCGCCCCGTTCGATGGAGGACGGCTGGCTGTGACACAAGTTGCAGGCGCGAATGTCTATACGCCGCAGTATTACGCGACCGATCATCTGGGAAGCGTCCGCACCCTCATCGACGGAGGCTCGGGAGAAACCGTCGAGAAGAACGACTACTACGCGTTCGGGGAGCGAATCGACGATTCCGAAAACGAAATTTCGGACAACCGCTACCGCTACAACGGCAAGGAGGAACAGGCTTTCCTAAAACTTCCCTTTATCGACTACGGAGCCCGCATGTATGATCCCAAGATCGTTATGCGATGGAATCGCCCCGATCCTTTGGCCGAGCAATATCCTCACCTCTCGCCCTATGCGTTCTGCGCGAATAATCCGATCAATTTTGTCGATCCGGATGGAGAAAAAATTTATTTTGCACCAGGCGTTTCTCCAGAGTTCAAAAATAAATTTGCCCAAACCATCCAGTATATGAATAGCAGGGGTACCGCTGGAAATATTGCAAAACTTCAGGCTTCGTCCATGACGTATTATATCGGTAGGCAAAATGACCAAGGGGGAACGAATAAATTTGATTTCAAAACACAAACAATTTATTGGAATCCGGATGAAGCATATCAGACGGATAATGGCATCTGGCTCTCGCCAGCAACTATTTTGGCCCACGAAGCTGGACATGCAGAACAGTTCGATTCTAATACAGAGCAATTTTTAATCGATATTCAAACTTTGAATGAACAATATGGCCGAGATGAAGAACAACGAAATATTACAACGACAGAACAGGAGGCAGCAAGAAAGCATAAAGAAGTGACCGATAGAATGGTTACACGAACGAATCACCGAGTATTCAGAAGAAGAGACGTATCTAATCTTAATCCCTATGAAATCGAAGCAGAAAACGAACGGCTTAATGATCCTTTCAAGCATATTTACGATTATTAGTCTTGTCTCTTGCATGTCACAAGATAAACAAACTAATGTTTTACAAGATGGAAATCATGTCGATAGTGTTGTAGTTGCATATTTTCCTAACCGCTTTTTATCTTTTGCCGATATCAAAGCCAATGAAATAGCATATGATTTTCAGCAAAATCGTCTTCCATCATTCTGTATCCGTAACCAAGATACTATCCGCTCATTAACGGAGCGAGTTGCATGTTTAGTTTCAGCTCAAGATTCATTAAACCAGCATATTGACGCTCGCGTCCTGTTGATATTTTATAAGAGTGCGTCAAAAAATGATTCGTTATATGTAAGTGTAATGTCTCAACAACACTTACAATTGAATAATATAACAAAGAAGCCAGATAGCTTGTTGTGGGTGCGGATTAGAGATATAATATGCGACAGAGATTCGATATTCAGCCATGTATTTAAAGATGAACTTTTATATTAACGAACACTCTTAATTTTTGTATTGACAGCCTAACAATATTGTTAGGCTGCTCCTTTTTAATTTTATCCTGTTGCTATCGATAGACCTTATTTTTCACGTATGCGTTCTCCAGCCATGTGCCGGTTTGAGGGAGTAGCATCCGGACCTGTCGGGCACGCCGTGATAGACCAGTCCGCCGACCACACCCAGCGTACCGTCGGGATAGCGCTGTTTGAAAACGAACGAATAAGGCGCCCAATCGCGGTAGAGCTCTATTTCGCAGGGATGGCCGGGCTGCCGCTCCCAACGTTCGAGCCTGTCCAGACACTCCTGCAAGGTCTCATCGCCGATACTTTCGGCATAACGCACTACTTCGTCGTAGTATTTGCGACATATGATTTTCATAAACCATTTAACTTTTGGAATTATACGTTTAATTTCTCGACCAGGCGGTCTATGAGCATGGTGCACCCGTTACAGGACGGGCTCCGATTTCCGTATCCTCCCGAGTATCGTATATGGGTCGGAGATAGCGCCTCGATACGCCTGCGGAGCATTCCGCGCGTTCGCGGGTGAATCTCTATCCCGTATCGGTCGCACAAGTCTACGAAGTGCTCCGCCCGGATGAACTCGCCCTTTCGAAATGCCTCCTCGGCTCGCTGCAAGGTCTGCTGCCGTTCCCGCTCTCGGGCCTGTCGTCGTTGCTCCTCGCGCTCGTCATGGAGGCGTCGTCGTTGGCGACTTTCCGTTTCCTGCCGCTCCCGCATCCACGTCCGATGCTCCTTGAGGGGCCGTGCATCCCATCCCAGCGCTTCATAGGCCGCCACATAGGGCAGCGGAATCCATAGCTTGCGGGCGATGCGCTCCTGCATGGCCGCACGCAGATTGCGGGCCTCGGCCGCCACGGCCGCCAGATGCTCCCTGTCGAACGCCGCGTTGCGCGAAAGGAACTCTGCCACGAAGCAAACGCCGTCTATGCGTTCGATGATGGCGATATCGTCCCATCTCTCGTGGCGTTCGTCCCGAGCTTCGACATACCATCCGACCTGCCGGTCGATGAAGGTTACGTCTTTGTAGGTCGCTACGATCCTGTCGTCGCGACCCGCTGCATAGTGCAGTACTTTCGTTTTCATAGTTCGATTCGTTTTTTAAAGGTCGAGCGGTTCAAGATACTTCCGGGCGATATGCGCCATCGCAGACCGGGCATAACCCTCCTCGTCCCGGCATCGGGCCCACTCGTCGTATATATTCAGGTGTTCGACCGCAATGGCCGTCTCGACCGCGCGGGCATAGCGTCCGGCACCTTGCCAGCATCGCAGGAAATAGAGGCGCAGAATCTCTTCGTCGAGGCGCCGCAGCCCTTCCGTGCGCAGCACCCGGGTCAAGGATTCGTACTCCTCGCAGCGGAACGTGTGCGGCAGGAGGTTGTTCGCGGCATGTTCGACCAGGATGCGTCCATCCTCGGTCCGATAAATGGCTTTGATGATTTCGTGACTCATAAGCAAATGATTTTAAGAAAATATCGTTTCAGGCATCATCGGATGACGATGTGCGGTTGCACGTAGAAACAGCTCGTTCGGTGGTGCGCATGGTCCTTGACGAGCTTCACGGGTTGGGGCACACCGTAGATGCGCCGTGCGGTCACAGGTGCGTCGATCGCCTCCCATGCCTCTTGCGTAAGCCCCCGCTCGATGTCGCGGTAGCACCAAACGACCCGCTGACGGGGCGTCTGCCC
>CAJUIE010000031.1 GCA_910586375.1 uncultured Alistipes sp.
GCCGCTAGCGTTCATCCTGAGCCAGGATCAAACTCTCCATTGTATAAAAAATAATAATGTTTCGTTAGAGTCCTGACTATTTCTTTCCTTAAAGGAAATTGACAGATAAATACTACATTCTTTCTCTCAAATATAACCAGTAATTCAAAGAACCTTGTTGAAAAAACTCCGCATTTTGCAATGCGAAAGGACTGCAAAGATAAATGATCTTTTTCAATCCCGCAAATATTTTTTCAAGAACGTTGCATTTTTTTTGAAAAATCCCGATCTCCGCAAGAAGTTTCATGCTTTGCAAGAACGTATTTTTCTCAAATGCGGATGCAAAGGTAGCGACTTTTTCCGAACGTGCAAACATTTCGACATCTTTTTTCTCAAAAAAGTTAAAAAAGTCCGAAAAACAGCCCAAAACCGTTTCAATACCTTATATAATAAATAAAACCCGGGGGGGGGCTTGCGCACTTTGCGGCAGACAAGCTACCGCTTAGATAGGCGGCGCCTCGGCAAAACGCAAACAAGTTTGCTTTTGCACTCGGCTTGCACTATCTTTGTCGACAAATCGGAAAAAAGATGAACCTCAAAAAAGTATCGCTGCTCGTCGTGCTGCTACTCATAGCGGATCAGGCACTGAAAATATGGGTCAAAACCCACATGCACATCGACGAATCGATCGTCGTTATCCCCGACTGGTTTCAACTGCGTTTTATCGAAAACAACGGTGCCGCATTCGGCATGCACATTGCCTCCGGCGAAGGTTTCGACTGGGGGAAACTACTCCTGGGCCTTTTCCGCATCGGTCTCTCGGGTGCCATCGGGTGGTTGATCGTCCGGCTGCTCCGGCAACGCGAACCTGCCCCTAAAGGCGTGATCGTTGGCCTGGCGCTGATCTTTGCCGGAGCTGTAGGCAACATCATAGACAGTGCATTCTACGGGCTGATCTTCTCGGATTCCACCCCCTGGACAGTCGCCCGATTCGGCGGCCACTATGCGGGCTTCCTGATGGGACGTGTCGTCGACATGTTCTACTTTCCCCTGTTCCAATGGAATAGCGTGCCACCGTTTTTGCGGTTTCTGGTCGACAGCAACAACTACTTTTTCGGCGCAATCTTCAATCTGGCCGATGCCTATATCTCTGTAGCAGTTGTCTATCTCATTCTGTTTCAATACAAATACTTCAACAAATAGATTTTTTTCACCAATTTAGTTGTCGTTTCGAAAAAAAGTATTACTTTTGCACACCGCAATTCCCACAAATGCCCAGGTGGCGGAATAGGTAGACGCGCACGTTTCAGGTGCGTGTGCCGCAAGGCGTGCAGGTTCGATTCCTGTCCTGGGCACTGAAGATCCCGTTGAACGCAAGTTCAGCGGGATCTTGCTTTTTCGGGTCCGCCCCAATGGAGGGGGGGGCAAGAGGGGGGGGGCTGCGCCGGAAGACTTTCATTTCCGGAGAATAATGCGTATCTTTGTCAAAGGCGTATGCTTTTCGCAGTGTGCAGTATTTGCCTCACCAAATCATTATTACCAGTAGAGACGAAATAAAATCGGTACGATTTTCGTTCTGTTTATAAATTAAGGTAATGTTCTACAAACATTAGGTGCGTTATGAAAAAAATCGGTTCGATGATGGCGTTGCTCGCCCTGACAGCAGGTGCGGCGGGCTGTTCGTCGGCTTACTACGCCTCAGCGGGGTATAGCACGGATGACCTCTACGCAATCCACAACAAAACGGAGATAGCCCAGCGTCAGCAGGCCCAGGCCGAAGCTGCAAAAGCCGAAGCCGAGGCCCGACGTGCCCAATGGGAAGCCCGCATCGCTGAAGCGGAAGCCGCAGCCTCAGAACGGAGATATTATGCCGCCGAACAGGGGGAATCATACAACAGCGTGCTGGCTGACACCTACGAAAGTGCCTATGCCCGGCGCCTGAGGGGATTTTCATCCCCGACATACCGGATGCCGTCAAGCTATTACAACTACCGCTACGGCAGCACGTTCAACTATGTTTCGGCCTATGATCCGGCTTTCTATAACGTTATGGTCATGGGCGACGAGGTGTGGGTCGAGCCCAAATACATCACGTCGATGTTCGGCACCTGGGGCCGCCCGGCCGTCTATGTCGATCCGTGGTACTACGGCTGGAATTACAATCCCTATTATTACGGGGATTGGGGCTTCTCGGTCGGCAGCTGGGGCTGGAACTTCGGCTGGTCGTGGTACGATCCGTGGTATCATCCCTGGTGGGGTCCGTCGTGGGGCCCGGGATGGCATGGAAGACCACCCCATTATGCCGGACATCATCACCGCCCGACCTACTATAACCGTCCGGGAGGCCGCAATCCGGGTTATACGCCCGGCCGCCCCACATCGGGCAATCACTATGGCTCGGGAAGCTATCAGCCGGGAAGCCGCACAGGCAACAGTCCATTCCAGAGCAGCGGTAGCCGGGGAGGCAGCTATACAAACGGCTCGCGCAACTCCTCGGGCAGCAGCAACGCTTCACGCGGCAGTGGCTACAGCAGTGGACAAAGCTCCTCGGGCTACAGATACGGGACAGGTTCGCGCAACAGCAACCCTTCGGGCAGCTACAACAGTGGTTCGTCAAACCGCGGCAGCTACTCCGGCGGCAGCAGCTCGCGCGGTACCGGATCATCGGGAGGAAGCTACAACAGCGGCGGTTCCCGGGGCGGCAGTTCTTCAGGCGGCGGACGCGGCTACGGAGGCCGATAACAGAGGTTATTCGACAAAAGCAGGCATACGATGAAACAAACGGCAATTCTGGCGGCGGCGCTATTTCTCGCTGTCGCTCCCGCAAGAGCCCAGTCGCAGCTCCAGTTCGGCGGCGCAGTGCTCAACCACGACCTGATGTGGGCGACCGATATGGCCGCACTCTCCCAGACACATACGTTCGGCACAGCCCGCGCGATGGGCATGGGCGGAGCGTTTGTTTCGCTGGGTGCCGACCTTACCGCCATGGCAGTCAACCCGGCAGGATTGGGCATGTATCGTCGCAGCGAAGTAGCCTTTACGCCCTATTTGTCGATTACACGGGCCGCAACCGACGCGACCGAACCGTGGCAGAAAAACGGCAAGACCCGATTTTCGTTCGCCAACCTCGGCGGGGCCTTCAACCTCGTGCAGAATGCCCAAGGGGCCCTTACAAGCCTGACATTCGGAGTCGCCATGAACCGCATGGCCGACTTCAACAGCCGTTGGTCCTTTTCGTCGGAGTCGCGTTATGATGCCTCGCAACCCGGACGTCTGATGCCCACCATGGCCGATATTTTTGCCCAGCAGCTGGCCACGTTTGGCGTGCGCCCCTCCAAAGCGGCCGACGACGGAGGGCCCAATGGCCCGATCTTCCTCGACGAGTGGAACCCCAACGTATGGCCTGCGATTCTGGGCTACGACGCCTATATGGTCAATAACGACGGCACAGTCCAGGCTCCCTACTGGTCGCCCGCCCGCATCGGAGCCAACGCCTCGGTGCTCCACTCAATGGATGTGGTCAACACGGGCTCGATCAATGAGTTCGACATTTCGATGGGTGCCAATCTGAACAACATCGTATACATCGGCGCCACACTCGGCATCCAGAGCGTGCACCGCAAGTCGGAGACAATCTATCAAGAGGAGTACGGCTATTTCGACGGGCCCCCGGCCTTCTCGGACGGCACCTTACTCAGCGAAGAACTTCTCCGTTCGACGCTCTGGCAGCGCACAGTAATCAACGGCAGCGGCGTAAACTTCAAAATAGGAGCCATAGTGCGTCCCGTCGCGGGACTACGCCTCGGCATGGCGTTCCATACACCGACCTGGTACTCGCTCGACCGTACCTACCGGGCTGGTATCGAGGCCAACATCGAAGAAATCGCAACGGGTTTCCGCTCGACCGTAGGCAACGAATCGCCTGAAAGCGCAGCCGAGGGTGACAACAACTGGGCGTTCATATCGCCTGCACGACTCCTGTTCGGAGCATCCTATACTTTCGGGACCATAGCCATTGTCTCAGTGGACTATCAGCGTGACTGGTATAACGGAATGCGCGTAAGACGACAGCCCAATTTCACGGGGTTCTCCAACAACTTCTACAACGAAGAGTTTCGCAATAACTTCCGGGGAACAAACACCGTAAGGGGCGGTATCGAGGTCAGACCGCTACCAACCTTCGCCCTGCGGGCAGGTGGCGGATACACCGACTCGATGCTTGCGGACAAGGATTTTTATGTCAATGACCCCTACGCTTGTCAGCCCACGACCGTCGGGAGCTGGTATCTGTCGGCCGGTGCAGGCATGAACCTCTCGCGCACAGCGACACTCGACATCGCCTATCAGTACAAGACCGACCGGTTGTCACATTATCAGCTATTTTTCAGTCGTTTCGAGGGCGGCGATTTCAAAACTTACAGTGGACGTTACGATACGCACCTGACGCACCACTTCGTGACCATGACACTGGCCTTCCGCTTCTGAATCTTCAGGGGGGGGGCAAGAGAAAGGGCATTCGTAAAAACGAATGCCCTTTTTTTACGAAAGAAAGCACCGGTTACTCCTGCTCAACGGGTTGCCGGCGCGGCGTGCCAGCCGAACGCTTTTTCCTGCCGTCCGAATCGGCATAGTCGCACCACTCGATGTTGCTTTCGGGCGTGGCGCGGCGAACTTCGCGGCTACGCTCCTTGCTCAGCTTCTTGTCAGCACTGCGCACGGAAGCCTCGGTGCGCTCAGTACCCTGGGGTTTGCACCGGGTCAGGCCCTCAGTTTCGAGCACCTGCCGACGGGGGTCCTCGATATATTGCCACTCCTCATCCAGCCCCGGGCTGCGGCCTTCGTTCCACGGTCCGCGGGCATCTTCGCCCAAAGAGTGGTTGGAGTAGAGATTGCTGTAGCGGGGATCGCTCTGGAGCACACCCGGCGGGAAGTTGGGCTGAATGGTGTCGAGTGCCGCCTCGAACTGCTGAAAATGAGCCACTTCGCGCGTAAGCAGGAAGTTGAGCGTATCGAGTACATAGGGATCGTCGGTGAACTGCATGAGGTATTCGTAGACGATCTTGGCGCGCGATTCGGCGGCGATGTTCGACCGCAGGTCGACCGTCAGGTCGCCGTTGGCGTTGACGTAGGAGCCCTGCCAGGGCACGCCGTTGCTGTCGGTCAGGCAAGGTCCGCCGCCCGTCACCGTGCCGAACTGGGGATTGACCGAAAAGGCCGCGTGGATGAAGTCCTCTTTCGAAAAGTTCTTTTCACCGAAAACGTCGTTGCTCTCGGCGGCATCTTTCAGATTGCCGTTGACTCCCGCCAGCAGCATCTGAATCGTGGCTCCCACGATTTCGAGGTGCCCCAGCTCCTCAGTGGCGATGTCCATCAACATGTCGTACTTGTCTGGATAGGGGTTGTGACAGGCAAATGCCTGTACGAAATACTGCATGGCGGCTTTGAGCTCTCCGTTGCCACCGCCAAACTGTTCGAGCAGAAGCCGTGCGAATCGCGGATCAGGCTTCGAAACCCGAGCTTTGTACTGGAGTTCCTTGGAATGGTAAAACATACGCTTTTATTTTTGGTTACGAACAGGTGCCACAGCAACTTCGCACACCCGCAGAATCTCCCTGCACGGAGGCAGAATGCGCCGAAAGGAGTGTGACACGATACGAAAAGTGCAAAAGAACTGCCAAAAAAGGCCCGAAGGCTTCCGCACAAAGGGACGATAGTGTCTGAATGCGACATAATCGCCCGCGGGATTGTGAATTATGAATTAAAATTTTTAAATTTGGGCCACAAAACGATAATTGAAACTCACCGCAAGATTATGGCAAAGGAACTCAAAGACCTCACCAAATCGGACGACAACTACTCGCAGTGGTATAACGATCTGGTTGTGAAGGCGGGACTGGCCGAAAATTCGGCCGTGCGCGGATGTATGGTCATCAAACCCTACGGCTATGCCATCTGGGAGAAGATGCACGACGCTTTGGACAAGATGTTCAAGGAGACGGGGCACCAGAATGCCTATTTCCCGCTCTTCATCCCCAAGTCGTTCTTTTCGAAGGAGGCACACCACGTCGAAGGCTTCGCCAAGGAGTGCGCCGTGGTAACCCACTACCGGCTGAAGAACGATCCCAAAGGCAAAGGCGTGGTGGTCGATCCCGATGCCAGGCTGGAAGAAGAACTGATCGTGCGTCCTACGTCGGAGACAATCATCTGGAATACCTATAAGAACTGGATCCAGTCCTACCGTGACCTGCCCATCCTGTGCAACCAGTGGGCCAATGTTGTGCGCTGGGAGATGCGTACGCGCTTGTTCCTGCGTACGGCCGAGTTCCTCTGGCAGGAGGGACACACGGCGCACGCCACGCGCGAGGAGGCCATCGAAGAGGCCACAAAGATGATTCACGTCTACGAGAAATTTGCCCAGGAATGGATGGCCGTGCCGGTGGTGGTGGGGCACAAGTCACCCAACGAACGCTTCGCCGGCGCCGAAGATACGCTGACTATCGAGGCGTTGATGCAGGACGGCAAGGCGTTGCAGAGCGGTACGTCGCACTTCCTGGGGCAGAACTTTGCCAAAGCGTTCGACGTGCAGTATGTCAACAAGGAGGGCAAACTCGAATATGTGTGGGCTACGTCGTGGGGCGTTTCAACCCGTCTGATGGGCGCCCTCATCATGGCCCATTCCGACAACAACGGCTTGGTGCTGCCGCCGAAGCTGGCGCCCATCCAGGTGGTAATGGTGCCGATCTACAAGACGGCAGAGCAGCTGGCGGAAATCGTCGCCCGCTTCGGGACGATCGCCGCCGAACTGCGTGCCAAGGGTATCAGCGTGAAGATCGACGACCGCGACAACGTGCGTCCGGGCTTCAAGTTCGCCGAATACGAACTCAAGGGCGTGCCCGTGCGTCTGGCTATGGGCGGCCGCGACATGGAGAACGGCACAGTGGAGCTTGTGCGCCGCGATACGCTCGAAAAGGAGACCCTTTCGCAGGAAGGGCTGGCACAGCATATCGAGGGGTTGATGACCGCCATCCAGGAGAATATCTTCAAGAAGGCGCTCGACTACCGCAACTCGATGATTACGCGTGTCGACACGTGGGACGAGTTCAAGCGCGTGCTCGATGAGAAAGGCGGTTTCATCTCGGCCCACTGGGACGGCACGGTCGAGACCGAAGTGGCCATCAAGGAAGCTACCAAGGCCACGATCCGCTGCATTCCGGTCGACGCCGAAGACGAGGAGGGCACCTGCGTCTTCTCCGGCAAACCGTCGCATCGCCGCGTGCTGTTCGCCCGCAGCTATTAGTCCGGGTCCGGCAGCGGTGACATGTCCGGGCCGGATTTTTCCAATTGATTTTCCAACCCGGGAAACGGAGGAAACCGTTTCCCGGGTTGGGTATTTTCATTTTCAGAAAATCTCACATCATTTCGACCATGCACAACAAGGCGGATAACCGTAAGCGCAGCATCTATCGCGTGACTTTTGCAGGTTTCATTGTCAATCTTGTGCTGTCGCTGCTGAAACTCGCTGCCGGAATCGTCGGGCGAAGCGGGGCGATGGTGGCCGATGCCGTCCATTCGTTCTCCGACCTGGCGACCGACGTGGTGGTGATCGCCTTTGCGCGGATCTCTGCCAAACCCCGGGACGAGGGCCACGACTATGGACATGGTAAGTACGAGACCTTAGCCGCAATCCTTATTGGCCTTGCATTGGGAGCCGTCGGGGCCGGTATTCTGGCCAACGGCGTGCAGAATATCCGCTTGGTAATCGCGGGCGGAGAGTTGCCGCGCCCGGGGAGCGTGGCCCTTGCGGCGGCTGTGGTGTCGATCAGCGTCAAGGAAATTCTTTACCGCTATACGATCCGGGCAGGGCGTGCGGTCAACAGCCCGAGTCTGGTAGCCAACGCCTGGCACCACCGCAGCGATGCCCTCTCGTCAACCGGTGCACTTATCGGTATTGCCTGCGCCTATTTCCTGGGGCCAGGCTGGCGCATCGCAGACCCAATTGCGGCGCTCGTCGTAGCGGTGTTCATCTTCAAGGTCTCCTTCGATCTGGTCCGTACAGGGCTGGACGAACTGCTGGAACGCTCGCTTCCGACCGACGTGGAAACGGAGATTCTGCATATTGTCACGGTCGATCCCGCCGTATGCGAACCGCACAACCTGCGCACCCGCCGCATCGGTGCCTCAATTGCAGTCGAAGTCCATGTCCGGGTGGCAGGAACGATGACCGTGGCCCATTCCCACCTCCTGACGGTCGATATTGAGCGTCGCCTGCGCGACCGCTTTGGCGAGGGGACGATGATCGCTATTCATGTCGAACCGCTGAAGTGAGGCGAAATTGTTGCCCGTTCAGTATCCGCACAGGTGTTAAACTTCAAATCGCAAAGAGAATCGGGCGGCTTCAGACCGCATCGATCCGGCATGGTAATTGCACAATCCGGCCGAGGAAATAAGCCCGGACGGAGTAGAAGCGATTTGGTTTTTTCGGAAAAAGTCTTTATCTTGCCGACGCAGGGCTGCTCCTGACTTCAGGACTCCGCAGCCACGGCACAGATTGCGAACACAAAAACGGGACTGCCTATCGGGAAAAATTCTACTCTTTGCAACCAATCAGGAGAAGAGTATGAACGTGCCAGTACAGAGCGACCAGGTATTGCTCGACCGCTACCTTTCGGGCGACCGGAATGCCATATCCCGACTTATCGAACGCCACAGCCGCCGCGTGCGCGATTATATCCGCATGATGGTCAAGGACGGCGACGTGGCCGAAGACATCTTCCAGGAGACTTTCATCAAAGCCGTACGGGTAATCGACGAAAGACGTTATGCCGACAGCGGCAAATTCCTTTCGTGGGTACTGCGTATCGCCCACAATCAGGTAATCGACTACTTTCGGGCACAGCGTCAGAACAAGACAGTGACCGAAGCCGAGGCGGGCTACGACGTGTTGGGCACGTTGCGTTTCGCGGAAAAAACCGTTGAAGATGACTTGGTGCGCACCCAGATCGAGCGCGACGTAAGAGCTCTGATCGAACTGCTGCCTGAGGAACAACGCGAAGTAGTGATGATGCGTTATTTTTCAGGACTGAGTTTCAAGGAGATAGCTGAAAACACCGATGTAAGCATCAATACTGCCCTGGGACGTATGCGCTATGCACTGATCAACCTGCGGCGAATGATCAAGGAAAAAAATATGGTTTTGTGTTAAGCAAACACAATATTCTGCACGGGCTTTGCGTTATGAGAGTAACAAACCGATAAAACGCTTGCCTATGGAGGAAGTCGACACAAACGAAGTTTCGAACAACGGCATCTCCGAAGATGAAAATCTGATGATGGGCGAAGTGATCCGGGACGATGCGGACCTGTATTACCTCCATCACTACTTATCGGAAGTTTTTCGGAACGGGGATAATTTTTAAGGGTTAATTTTTGATGGGGAAGGGCGCCTTTCAGGGCGCCCTTCGTTTGTATAGTATCCCGGAATAAACTTTTGAGACAACATGTATAATATATGATACTTATTTTTCGCTCTTTTGTAACCAATTTCGCGGCGTTAATCGTGCGGGAACCGTTTCGGGTTCCGGTTGTGCGATCGGGCATTTCGCCCGGTCCGGTTTTATATCGGCCTGCACGAACGGAAAATGACGGTCATGAACAAGAGAGTTATCCTGTCACTGCTGCTCGGGTGCTGCTGGGTGCCTCTTCAGGCACAGCAGTTCGCCCTGAAGAGCAATGCGCTCTATTGGAGCTGGGGTACTGCAAATCTCGGGGCTGAACTTGCCCTGAGCCGTCGTTCCACATTCAGCGTAACGGGCAACTACAACCTTCGCCCGTCGGACCGTGATTACTGCATCCAAGCGTGGTTCGTACAGCCCGAATACCGCTACTGGCTCACGGGAAAATACACCCGAGCCTACGTGGGCGCCAACCTGCTGGCAGGACAATACGATATACGTGGCATCCGGCTGCCATGGATATACAAACGCATGATTAACAGCCGTTATACAGGCTGGGCGATTGCTGCCGGCGGCAGCTTCGGTTACGCTTTCTACCTGTCACCACACTGGAACATCGAAGTGATGGCCGGTGTCGGTGCGGCCTATGTGAAGTATCGGGGCGAACCGCTCCACGGGGCGACGGAATCCTCTTCGTGGAGGCGCCGCCGTATACTTCCGGTGCTCACCGAAGTGGGTGTCTCGGCTGTTTACCTGTTCAATTCACGGAAATAAGCAACACCGATGAAACGATATTTGCTCTTACTCTTCATGCTTCCGGCACTCTGTCCGCTCCAGGCGCAAATCGTGGGCGACATCAGCGTGACGCGTCGGGAGCTTATCGAACGTGACGGGGAGCTCTGCCTGGGCCTCGACATCGCGGTGAACCGCGACGTCGTCTCCCCAACCGAGAGCTGGACGATCATTCCCGAGCTCAGCACGATAGACCGCGCTTCGGTCGTGCTCTTTCCTCATGTACTCATCAACGGCCGCTACCAGCAACGCATGTTGGAACGCAGGCGTCGGTTGGTCGGCAGCTATCTATCGGAGCGTCAGCCTTATATTATCATCCAGCCCGACGGCAAGTCCGACCGTACATTCCATTATGAAATGAAGGTGCCTTTCGAGGAGTGGATGCTCGACGCAAGCCTCGTGGTGCGTCAGATATGGACTTCGAAAGGCAATCACCGCCGCGTCTTCACGATCGACGTCAACGGCGCTGTAATCCGCGAACATTAGCTTCTCCGCCCGATGAATCGAGATCGACGAATGATCCGGACAATTGCGGTCGGGATTGCCGCGGGGCTCGTGTGCGGATGCAGCGAAGCCCGCAAGCTCGCCAAGACCCTTCCCGAAGCAACGATCAGCCTGCCCGGCAAAGCAGTCGCGGACGAACCGCCGCAAGCCGATACAGCGCGAGCCCCGCAGATCGTCTCCTTCAAAAAACAGGATGGAACAGAGGTTTTCTTCGCTCCGGCAGAACTCGACTCGCTTTCGGGCGAACGGCTCATGTCGGTGGCTATCGACGAAGTAGTCATATCGGCGGGCAACCGCCGCAACCTCGTGGAGCGCAACGGCAATATCCAGGTCGAATTTATCATCACGGTACCTTCGGTCTTGTTCTCCCGCGACTGGGAACTTGCTCTGGAGCCGCAACTCGTCAAGGGAGCGGATACGTTGCCGATGGCCCCTCTGATTTACAGCGGCGACCGCTTCCGCGCAGGGCAGAAGCGCGAGTATGCCCGCTTTGAGGCTTATCGGAAGAAGATCGTGGACAGTGCCGATTATTTCGAAAAGTTCGGCGACAAACTGGCCTACGATCGCTCTATAGACGAACTCTCCGATCAGCTCAACGAATATGTGGCCGATTACGAACGCATGGAGCGCATGTCGCCGCGCGATGCTGCACAGGATGCCCGCGTAGGATGGGTGACCCCTCAAGAGCAGAAGCGCCGCAACCGGGCATTACGGAGGTATACCTACTCCGTCGACCGTAAAATGGCCCGGCGCATCACCTACCGTCCCGACAGTACCGACCGTTTCGACCATCTGGTCGACTATTTCACGCCACGTTACACCTACTCCCAGACTAAAGCGCTGCCCGGAGGCAAGGTTTATACCCGCGTAAACGGTGACTATCCCGATGAAACCGACCGCAGGCGTGCTGCTTATATGGAGTCGTTGGCCAAGTCGCGAAGCTCCCTGCGCCGGCGGGTAAAAACAGCTTCGGACAATACCGTGTCAGGGATGGCTTCCGACCGGGAAAGTTTTTCGGGGCTCGAAAATCCGTCGGTGCGGGTTATTCTGCGCGAAGTGGCGGACAGTTCGGTCCATTCGCGCTACAAAGCACGCAAGGAGCTGTTAGCAAGACAAATAGACATAATTCGCAATCTCGATACGAACCGCCTGAAGCAGAGCGTACTCGACTGGGACAAAGTGGCTCGCAACCGCCGCCGCGACGAACGATCCGAAGAGGTTTTCGCCCGTCTGGTTCGCAATCCCTATGTCGCCAATCCCCGTCTGGATACAGTCATCCACCAGACCCAGACCGATGATACAATCCGCTATCATTACGTTGAGCAGATCCCGGCCGATGAAAACACCTCCAAACTTCGGGTTTTCCTCGCGGGCTCCGTCGGAGCGCGCAGCGGTGAAATTTACCGTCTCCACAAGTCGGATACACTAATTTATAACGTGGCCTCGATGACCACGTTCCTCGATACGATGCCCCGGTACGTTCAGCGTATCGTGTTGCGCGACGCCGAGGCCAACGCCCGCTTCTTCTTCACTTTCCCCACCGGCAAGTCGACGCTGGAAAACACCCTATCCGAAAACCGGCGTCAGATCGCCGCCGTGCGTGCGCTGACCCGCGATCTGATGACGGATCCGGTCTACATCATCGAAAACATCACACTGCGGGCCACCTCCTCACCCGAGGGTTCGTGGCAGATCAACGACCGTCTGGCTCGCGAGCGTGCCGAGGCGCTGCGTCGTGTACTGGTCTCGGAGTTCAGGGTGCTTTACGACTCTTTGAGGGTTGCCGCCAGCTTCACGGTCAACGACCAGGGAGAGGTCGTAATGACGGATGCCGTCGACGAACTTCCACACCTGCCGCACTTGTTGCAAACGGAATACCTGGCCGAAGATTGGCAGACCCTGCGGCGAATGATCGTGGAAGATGGCCTTATAGCCAACAAGCAGGGCGTGCTGAGGATTATCGACGGCGTAAAAAACCCCGATCTGCGCGAGCGCAAAATCCGCAGCAAGTACCCCGTAGCTTATCGCCGGATGCGCGAAGTCTTCTATCCCCAGATGCGGGCCGTCGATTTCCGGTTCGAGCTGAAGCGCCGCGGGATGCAGCAGGACACGATCTACACGACCGAGATCGACGAAGAGTACATGTACGCCGTCGAGCTGCTGCGCAAGCGCCGCTACGAGGAGGCACTGACCATCCTGCGCCCCTACGAAGATCGCAATACAGCTTTGGCCTACATGTCCTTAGGCTATGACGCTGCAGCCTACCGCATCCTGAAGGCACAACCCAACGCTTCGACAACAGCTGACGTGCAGTATATGCTGGCGATTCTTGCGGCTCGTCTGGGTGACGAGGAACAAGCTGTACGCTATTTCCTGCGGTCGGTCGAATTGCGCACAAACCTGAAGTTCCGCGGCAACCTGGATCCGGAAATTTCACGACTGATCCGCCGCTATGGCCTCTTCAAGGAGGATTTCATGTAGTGCCGCTCCCGCCCGAAACAAGCGAAGGCAGTCCATGTGGACTGCCTTCACTTGTTTCTGAAGTCCTACACGATTCAGCAGTCGCCACCCAGACAACGGTGCGCCTGATGCAGCTGAAGCGAAAGAGCGAAGGAGGCAATACCGGCCAGCAGCAGAGAGACACCGGCCCAGGCGATGACAGCCACAGTGCCGAAAACCAGCGGCTGGAAGAGCATCCAGAGCGCGCAGATCAACAGCAAAACACCGCTCAGAATCGTCCAGCCCGACCCGGTAATGCCTATAGTGTTCATGTCACTGCCGAGACCTATGGCACTGAAAGCACGGAACATAAGCCAGAAACCCACGAAGATGGGCAACGTAGCGGCCGAGAGAGCAACGTTGAAGATCAGGATGATGCCGAGGATGATTTCGATAATACCTCCCGCAAGCATCCAGCCACGGCCCGTGACGTAGTGGCGATTGGTGGCCGAGAGAACGACCTCCAGCACACCGGAGATCAGCATGGCCCAGCCGAAGAGCAGCGACATACCCACGTAACTCTGGGCGGGGTACACAAAGACGAGAATGCCGGCGACAAAGAGCACAACGCCTACGATGAGCAGCAACCACCAGTAGCGCACGGCTTTTTTCGAGTTTTCGAGCAAAGAAGCGAAATTTTTCATGACGTAAGGTATTTTTCTCGTCGCCCATCCGGCAATTTGCGTGCCGGAGCAGAAGAGACAAATACGTTAAGCCCGAGAATCCGTGCCCTGAAGTTCTGCACGAATACCCGGTATTCGCTCGGGCTCTGGCCCGTTCGGCAAAATAGGCCACTCCCGGAATACCAGGCTTGCGAATATCGGCCTCGTAATACTCCCGTAACTGCCGTATGAAAACGATCTTGATTTGGGCCGCGTTCCTGAGCGCAGCACGCACCACACATTCACTTTGTAGCGCAAGCAGTTTATAGTCAGCAAGAGTTACTTTCCCTGCATCGGCTTCGATAATAAATAAATAGATTTCAGTTGTCGGTCGAAGTCGAACAACTCGACGTGCCCGGGCGGTTGTCCCGATGCGCGGGCAAGGGCAATCCGGTCGAGCTGCCGGCAAAAGAGACGATAGAGCACATGCACGCTGTCGGCATCGCAGCATTCCGGGTCGGCCCAGAAGTTCGCATGAACGGCCAGCGCATAGGCGAATACTTTGAGCCGAATATTGCTGTTGTCCAGTCGGAAGACGGCTGCCACGTCGTCCAGGCTGGAGATGGGCGTATAACGTTCCTGCCCGAGTTGCGACGTCCAGCTGCGCAGAAACACCTGCGGCAGTTTCTCAGCACGTATCCGAAAGGCATTCGCCCTCAGATAGGCCAAACTCGCGGTAACTATTTTTCCTGTATTCGTTTCTGCTGCTATGTATTTCGGCAGAAAGGCTATCGGAACCGGAACGCCAAGTTTTCTGACATGCGTCAGAAACGGATCGGTCTTGTGGATTCCGCAGTTGTTGTATAGAATCAGGTCGCAGTGCGCGATGAACAGATTGTAGAGTTGTTCCATATAGTTGCCTATGGTT
>CAJUIE010000032.1 GCA_910586375.1 uncultured Alistipes sp.
CACCACGTCGATGTCGGTCGACGGGCGCCGCAGGTAGTGGTCGCGAACATAACCGCCCACAACGAAAGCCCTGACGCCCGCAGCGTCGGCCAGGCGCGAAATACGGCGAAATATAGGATCGGACAGGGGCACGTGGCTACTTCACATAAGGTTTGATCGCGTCGCGCCACACCAAATACCCCTCACCCATGAGGTGGAGGCCGTCGTTGGTGTAGGCGGCATTCAGATCACCGTTGCTGTCGGCCAGCTCCTTATAGAGATCGATCCAAACCACCTGCTTACCGTCGCAAAGCGCCTCCAGGAGAGCGTTGGTCGTACGGATCGATTCGGCCTGGGCATAATGATCGCGGTAGTGGTCAAACGAACGCCCGTTGACGGGCAGGATGCTCTGGATATAAATGCGCGTCCAGGGCGACTCAGCGCGGAAGCGCTCGACCAACTTACGAACGTTGGCCTCCACCTCAGCGGGCGTAGCTCCGGCAGCAAGGTCGTTGGTGCCGATCATCAGGAATAACTTGCGCGGATGCCCCCCGACAATGGGATCGAGGCGATCGAGGAGCCACGACGAACGGTCGGCGCTGATACCGCGGTTCTTGACATGACGGTTATCAAACAGCTCGGCCCACTCTCCGCCATCGGTAATGCTGTTACCAAGGAAAACGATGTCCCTGGAGGTTATGGGCAGCGCCTCAAAGAGTGAACGTTTCTGTCCGAAATAAGGGTTTTGAGCCATTGTCACGGAGCCCGACAGCAGGGCTGCTACCAACAAAAAAAGTTGTTTCATGATATTGGGAATGGTTTGAATTTATTAGTCAGAGCGAGCCTTAGCCAACGGTAACGAGTCGATTTTTGCGAGCCTCCGCAGCCGGGGGGGGGCTTGCGCCGGCTATACCGGAACTTCACAAGTTAGACCGGAGAACCCGATTTTCGATGCTTAATTTTTCCTCAATCCCTCTGCGATTTCACGGCGATAGAGTTGCACGGTATTCTCCAGACCATAGTAGAGGGCATCGCTGATGAGCGCATGGCCGATCGACACCTCGTCGGTCCAGGGGATGCAGCGAATGTAATGGCACAAATTCTCCAACGAGAGGTCGTGCCCCGCATTGAGCCCCAGGCCCTGACGGCGGGCCTCCTCAGCCGCAGCGACATAAGGCGCCACAGCACCCTCAGGATCGGCTGGATATTTACGAGCGTAAGCCTCCGTATAGAGCTCCACCCGGTCGGCGCCACAGGCTTTAGCCCCCGCAATCATTCGTACATCAGGATTGACAAAGACAGAGACCCGGATGCCCTTTTCATGAAACCGGGCCACAACGTCGGTCAGAAACTCGCGATGGACCAGCGTATCCCACCCGGCATTGGAAGTAATGGCGTCATGGGCATCCGGCACGAGGGTCACCTGCGCCGGCTTCGTCTCCAGCACCAGCTCCACGAAGTCGGGAATGGGATTACCCTCGATGTTGAGTTCGGTCACAAGCACCTTCCGGAGCGCCCGCACGTCGTCGTAACGGATATGGCGGCCGTCGGGTCGCGGATGCACCGTAATGCCGTCAGCCCCAAACCGCTCAATGTGCTGCGCAGCGGCCACCACATCGGGCAGATTGCCTCCGCGCGAATTGCGGATAACGGCGATCTTGTTGATATTGACACTCAACTTTGTCATAAAATTCGCTATCTTTGCATTTGCATGGAATATGCCTCGCCTTCCGGCGTGGTAAAGTTACTTATTTTTTCGAAAACTCCGCCGATGGAAATCATACTTTTTTCCCGCACCCGGTCGTCCCGCAACGCCGCAGAAATCGAGCAGCTGTTCAATGCCCTGCATCGTTTCGGCTTCGACTACATCCTCAACGAGGAGTTCGCCGCCGAAGTCCGGGCACTGACTGGACGCAACATCCCCCCCGAAAAGATCTACGGAGCAACGATCGGAGCCCATGCCGCCCATGCGGTCATGGTTTGCTATGGCGGCGACGGCACTCTGCTCGAAGGTGCCCATCGGTTAGGCGGAGCCCCGATTCCCGTTCTGGGTATCAACGCAGGACATCTGGGCTTCCTGACCAGCGCCCCGACCGATGGTCTCGACCACCTTTTCGGACAGATCGCCGCAGGCGAGCTCGCCACCCAGCCCCGCACAATGCTCGAAGTGGAAGGTGATTTCCCCGACACGACACACTCCCATCTGGCACTCAACGAGTTCGCCATCCAACGTCACGGAGCCGACATGATCGAAGTCGAAACCTGCGTCGACGGACAACCCGTTGCTACCTACCACGGCGACGGCGTAATCATCGCCACGCCCACCGGCTCGACGGCCTATTCGCTCAGCGCCGGAGGCCCGATCCTGGCCCCTGCCTGCTCCTGTCTGGTCATCACCCCCCTGGCCCCCCACAACCTCACGATGCGCCCCCTCGTGGTACCTGACACGAGCTGCATCGGCCTGCGTATCCGCACCCGCCACTCCGACGCATTCGTCTCCTTAGACAACCGCAGCTATCCCACAGCCTCGGGCGCCTCGTTCCGGATCCATCGGGCCGGGCAACCGATTTTTCTGGCCGTACCGCACAATATATCATTCTACGACACGTTACGCAATAAAATGATGTGGGGCATAGATATTTGGAATAAACCGGCGAAATAGCTATATTTGCCCCTTACTTATGAATACCGAAAAACGCATACCACGGCACGTGGCCATCATCATGGACGGCAACGGCCGCTGGGCCTCCTTACGCAGCAAGGAGCGTTACGAAGGTCATGCCGCGGGTGTCGAGCCTGTGCGCGCTTCACTGCGGGCCGCCGTGCGGCAGGGCGTGGAGTTCCTGACCCTCTATGCCTTCTCCACCGAAAACTGGGGTCGCCCTGCCAAGGAGGTCGACACGTTGATGGAACTGCTGTGCGAGAGCGTCGTGAACGAAACCCCCGAACTGCAACGCCAGGGGGTTCGCATCCGCACCATCGGTGAACGCAACCGCCTCTCGGAGCGCGTCCGCGAGCACCTCGCACAAGCCGAGGCACTGACCGCCGGAGGCAAGCGGCTGACGGTGATCGTGGCTCTCAACTACTCATCACGCGATGAAATAACACGCGCCATGCGGCGGATTGCCGGACGTGTGGCAGCCGGAACGCTTACTCCGGAGCAAATCACGGAGCAGACCATCGCCGGAGCGCTCGACACGGCAGAGTTTCCCGATCCCGACCTGATCATCCGCACCAGCGGGGAGTGCCGTTTGAGTAACTTCCTGCTCTGGCAGGCCTCCTACGCCGAATTTTACTTTCCGGAGGTTTTATGGCCCGATTTCACCGAAGAGGATTTCGACCGTGCGATCGAAGAATACGCCCGGCGCGACCGCCGTTTCGGGCTGGTCAAGTAAATGAAACTGAAGATTAGAAACCAACAGATGAATCGTTTCGGTAAGATATTCCTGGCGGCCGCGCTTCTGGCAACGACCTGCCCGAATATATTCGCCCAAGAGTCCGCAACAGCCGATTCCGCCGAGCCTGCCCCGTTTGCAGAGGACGCACCCATGTTCAAACCGGACGGCAAACCGCGACTCTACCACATCCGCCGGGTCAACATCCGGGGCGTGCAATACCTCAATCCCGACATCCTCAAGTCGTCGGCAGGACTCATCGAGGGCGACTCGGTTTACCTGCCGAGCAACTTCATCTCCAACGCCATCTCGCGGCTGTGGAACCAACGGTTCTTTGCCGACGTGAAGATCGGCGCTCAGATCGAAGGCGACAGCCTCGACTTAGAGGTCTTCCTCAAGGAGCGGCCCCGGGTCTACAGCTGGGAGTTTGAGGGCATCTCCAAAGGCAAAAAGAAGGACCTGATCGAAAAGCTCAAGCTCAAGCGCGGCAGCGAACTGTCCGACTACGTAATCGACAAGAACACGAAACTCATTAAGGCCTACTGGGCCGAAAAAGGCTTCCGCAACGCCGAGGTCGATGTGCGCATCGACAACGACTCGGTACGCCCCCAGGCGGTAAATGTTACCTTCCTCATCGACCGCAAGAACAAAGTCCGTATCGGCAAGATCAACTTCACAGGCAACGAGCAATTCAACGACAAACGCCTGCGCCGCACCTTCAAGAAGACCCACCAGCGGTCAATCAACCTCTTCCGCAGCACCAAGCTCGACGAAAACGAGTTTGAAAACGACAAAGAGCTCCTGATCGATTTCTACAACTCCCGTGGTTATCGCAACGCCACCGTCGTGCGGGATTCGATCTACCCCATAGACGAAAAACGCCTCGGCATCGATATCGAAGTCTCCGAAGGCAACAAATACTACATCCGCAACGTCTCGTGGGTCGGCAACTCTGTCTACGAGACCGACGAACTGCAACGCATGTTCGGCGTCAAGACGGGCGACACCTACGACAAAAAGACCATGCACAAACGCCTCGGCATCCAGAAAGAGACCGACCTGGAGGCGATGTCCGTATCGTCGCTCTACCAGAACAACGGCTATCTGATGTCGCAGATCGAACCCGCCGAAACGATCATCGGACCCGACTCGATCGACATCGAGGTCAAAGTCTTCGAAGGTAAGCAGTTCACCATCAACAACGTAGGCATCACGGGCAACCAGCGCGTCAACGACGAAGTAATCCGCCGCGAGCTGACTACTTACCCCGGCGAGCTCTACGACCGTTCGCTGCTTATGCGCACACTGCGTCTGCTGGGTTCAATGGGCCACTTCAACCCTGAGAACATCCAACCCGACATCCGCCCCGTATCGAGCGATTTGGTAGACATCAACTGGATGCTCGAGGAGCAGGCCTCCGACCAGTTCAACATCGCCGGTGGCTGGGGTTCCGGCACTTTCGTGGGGTCGGTAGGTATTACACTCAACAATCTGTCAATCCGCAATTTTTTCAAGAAAGGCGCCTGGAAACCCTATCCCATGGGGCAGAACCAACGGCTTTCCATCTCGGCCCAAACCAACGGAACCTACTACAAGGCTTTTGCACTGAGCTTTACCGATCCGTGGCTCGGCGGCAAGAAACCCAACTCGTTCACCCTTTCGGCCCACCTCTCCGAGCAGAACAACGCCTACTACGTCTGGCAGACCAGCACGCAGCACTTCCGCACCTACGGCGTAGCAGCCGGTCTGGGTAAGCGTCTTTCGTGGCCAGACCCCTACTTCACGTTCTACACCGAGGCAAGTTACGAGCGTTACTCGCTTAAGAACTGGTCGTCGTTCATCATGACCAACGGCTCGTCCAACCTGCTCTCGCTCAAGCTGGTATTCGGTCGTAACTCGGTCGACCAACCCATCTATCCCCGCCGCGGTTCGGACTTCAGCGCTTCAGTACAGGCCACGCTGCCCTACTCTCTCTGGGACAGCAAGGACTACTCAGACTCCAAGATGAGCGACCAGGAGCGCTACCGCTGGATCGAGTTCCACAAATGGGAGTTCAAGGGGCAATGGTTCCAGGCTCTCACCCGCAACATGAACCTCGTGCTGATGCTCCGCGCAGAGATGGGTTTCTTAGGCAGTTACAATAAAAACAAGGTCTCGCCCTTCGAACGCTATGAGGTCGGCGGCGATGGCATGTCGGGTTATAACATCTACGGTATCAACATCATCTCGATGCGCGGCTACGAGGACGGTGCCCTCGACCCCACAAACAATTACGCTTGCGCCTACAACAAATACACCGCAGAGCTGCGCTACCCCATCATCCTCAAGCCATCGTCGCAGATCTACATCCTGGGATTTCTCGAAGGCGGCAACGCCTTCGACACATGGCGACAATTCTCGCCCTTCAAGATCAAGCGCTCGGCCGGCTTCGGCGTACGTCTCTATCTGCCCGTGGTGGGTATGCTCGGCATCGACTGGGGTTATGGTTTCGACACCCCGGCCGGTAAAACCGAGAAGAGCGGCAGCCAGTTCCACTTCGTGCTGGGCCAACAATTTTAACGAGGGGGCCGCGGGAAACAGGGGTGGGGCCGAACAGTCCGTGGCAGCAAATTTGAAAGAAACGGTTATATTTGAAAACGGTATAACACTTCCTAAAACACAGACATCATGAAACGACTTCTGTTTCTCGCAGCTTTCCTGCTGACGACAGCAACCCTCGCAGCACAGAACTGCATCGTTGTCAACAGCGAAAAGGTCTTCAAATCGCTCGACGCTTACAACACAGCCATCGAATCACTCGACCGTCTCGCAGAGCAATACCAAGCTCAGGTCGACGCCAAATTCGCCGAAGTCGAGACCCTCTACAACAACTACATGTACCAGAAGGCCTCGCTCTCGGCCGCTACACGCCAAAACCGCGAAAACGACATCCTCGCCAAAGAGCAGGAGGCAGCCAGGTTCCAGGAGTCGATCTTCGGGCAGGAAGGATCGCTGATGAAAAAGCGCGTGGAGCTGATCGAACCAATCCAGAAGCAGGTCTTCGCCGCTATCGATGCCTATGCCCGTCAAATCGGAGCCGCCATCGTCATCGACTCGGCCAATAATCCGCGGCTGCTCTATGCCGATCCTGCCTACGACCGGACCCAGCAGATCATCGAAGCACTGAAAAAATAAAAATCATCAAAACATTAACGTATAACGACTATGAAAAAAACTGTCAGACTAACCCTCGCCGTCGTCATGATCCTGGGAGCGTCGCAACTCTTCGCCCAAAAATTCGGACGCATCAACACCCAGGAGATCATCATGGCGATGCCCGAGACCAAGGAGATGCAAACCAACATGGATGCCTACGGCAAGGACCTTCAGGACAACCTGGAAACCATCACCGTAGAGTT
The DNA here is from genome assembly GCA_910586375.1 of uncultured Alistipes sp. Lineage (GTDB taxonomy): Bacteria > Bacteroidota > Bacteroidia > Bacteroidales > Rikenellaceae > Alistipes. The sequence continues at coordinate 6,773 of CAJUIE010000032.1, forward strand.
CAACCAGAAACTGGCCGATTACCAGAAAAACTACGAAACACTCTCCGACGCCGTGCGTCAGCTTCGCGAAAAAGAGCTCCAGGAACTGCGCAACCGCAGCCAGGAGTTCGAACAGATCGCCCAGCAGGATTTCCAGAAAAAACAACAGGAGCTCCTGGCCCCGATTATCGAGAAAGCCAAGAACGCCATCGATAAAGTCTCTTCAGAAAACGGCTACTTAGCCGTATTCGACATCTCGACCGGCTCGCTGGCCTACTATAACGAAGCCAATCTGACGGACATCGCCCCGCTGGTGCGCAAAGAATTAGGCATCACCGAAACCGACGCCACCACGAAATAGGGGGGGGGAGAAGCAGGGAGGAACATTGTCCCGACCACGAAAAAAATCCGCACTAAATGTGCGGATTTTTTTCTATACTTATTCGGGGAAAGCTCCTGTGCTACCGCTGCGGCTCTCGCAGTCGCCCGAATACCTTATTACAGGGGAGGGGTAAATATTTTTTTGAAAAACACACCGGCTATTCGGCTTGCTGCGAGAGACAACGAGCACCAAGAATGAACTGAAGCAGCGCCTGCGCCGTGGCTTCAGGCTCTTCGAGGAAACCCATGTGGCCTGAATTCGCGAGCCATACGACCTGTGCCTGCGGATGCGCCGCGACCATCTTTTCTGCCGTCTGAATCGGAATATAACTGTCCTTGCAGCCAAGAATGAAGAGCTGAGGCACCTGCGAAGAGCGCAGCAGGTCGTTACGGTCAGGCCGCACAATCATCCCTTCGAGCAGCGCCACGATGCCCTCTTCCTCGGTTATTACGACCTGCTCGGTAAGGTCCTCAATCTCGTCTTTCATCCGGACGCGGTTCTCTGGCGCGAATCCCGCGGCCGGAGCCACGCGGGACAAAGCCTCCTTCTTACCTGCCCGCACCAGAGCGATTTCGCGACGGCGGTTTTCAACCTTCTCAGGCGTGTCGGCATTGGGCGTCGAACTGAGCAAAACGAGCCCCTCCAGCATCTCGGGATGACGCTCCAGAAAGGCCAGAGCCACATAGCCGCCCATCGAGTGGCCCACGAGCGTGCAGCGCCCGATGCCCAGCGCACGCAGCGCCCCGGCCACCGTGTCGGCCAAAAATTCCATCGTATGCACAGGACCATCGACCACAGAAATGCCGTGACCCGGCAGATCGAGCGTAACGACGCGCAGCTCCTTATAAAGATAGGGCACGAAATCGTCCCACACAAGCAGCGACTCCAAATAGCCGTGCAGCAGCACGACGCAATGTTCGCCGCACTCGGAGTCGCAGACGTGCAGGGCCGTGGGACCTGCCATGATGAATTTTTCGGTCATAGATTATCGGTATCGAATGTTCCCTCGAAGACTCTGCGAGCAGGACCCGTAAGACGAATGTTCACAAAGCGGCCGCTCTCCGGTTCCGGTTCGAACGCCACCCGGAGTTCTCCACCCGGAACCTGTACACAGACCTCCGTAAATTTATCCTCCCGCACGAACCAGGCAACCAGAGCAGCCGCAACAGCCCCCGTCCCGCAAGCCAGCGTCTCGTCCTCCACACCGCGCTCATAGGTGCGCAGACGGAGCACTTCCCCACCTGCTATTTCGACGAAGTCGATATTGGCCCCCTCGGGGAAACGGGTCGTATCGCGGCGCAGCGCACGGCCTCGCCCGACAACATCCACCGCGTCGAGATCGTCGACCAGCTCCACGTAGTGAGGCACCCCCGTATTGAGCAGCCAGCCAGCGCCGTTTGCATCGATGCGTTCGACATCGGTCATGCCCAGCACTACCTCACCGCAATGGCCTGACAGCTGCCTGACCCACGCAGTATGCACGCCATCGCGCGCACGGAATTTGATTTTTCCGCGAGTACAAATACCTCGATGCATGGCAAAGAGCGCGAAACAGCGGGCACCGTTACCGCACATTTCGCCCTCGGAACCGTCGGCATTGTAATAGCGCATCGAGCAGTCATAACGGGCATCTTCAGCCAAGAGCATCACCCCGTCAGCTCCAATGCCGAAATGACGGTCGCAAAGGCGGGCCAGAAGTGCTGCTTCCGGCTGAAAACCGTTATTGCGCACATCAACGATGATGAAATCGTTGCCTGCGCCCTCGTATTTGGAAAATCCTGTTACCACCTCTTTCCGGCTGTTTTATCGCATGACAAAAATAGCAAAACTTCTAAAAGTTTTGCTATTTTTGCGAAAAATATACGCTGCAACGTCCGACAATCGCAGCTTGTATCGTTTTTGTATAACCTTCGCAAAACATCGTCCATGAAACGTATGTTGTTCAAGCATCGCTCGATCCGTAAATTCCGCTCCAATCCCATCCCCGAAGAACTGCTCCGGGAGTGCCTCGAAGCTGCCACAAGGGCCTCGACATGCGGCAACATGCAACTATATTCGCTTGTCGTGACACGTGACCGGACCTTACGCGAACAACTGGCACCCTGCCATTTCAACCAACCGATGGTCGTCGAAGCCCCCTGCGTCGTGACGGTCTGTGTGGACATACACCGCTTCTCGATGTGGTGCAGTCAGCGAGAGGCTGCACCTGCCTACGACAACTTCGTGTGGTTTCTCAACGGAGCAACCGATGCGCTGCTCGCGGCGCAGAACTTCTGCGTCCAGGCTGAAATACACGGACTGGGCATCTGCTACCTCGGGACGACTCTCTACACGGCGGGCGAAATAGCCCGTATCCTGACGCTGCCTCAGGGCGTTATTCCCCTGACCACCATCGTCGTGGGCTACCCCGACGAATCGCCCGAGCTAACCGACCGCCTGCCGCTCGAAGCCGTGGTCCACTACGAAAAATACACCGACTACACCGCGGCCGAGATCGACGAACTCTGGGCAGAGAAAGAGGCTTCGGAACAGACGACCCGCCTGCTGGAGGAGAATGGACTGCCTAATCTGGCGCAGATTTTCACCTTGCGGCGCTACGTCCGCGAAGACAACCTCGCTATTTCACGTTCCTACTTCACACTGCTCAAAGAGCGGGGATTTTTCAACCAATAAACCATGCAGAGGGGACGCGGTATATCTTTCGTCGGAACGTTGCTGAGCCTGATATGCTCGGCCTGCAGCGTCACACGCCACATCCCCGAAGGGGAGTATTTCCTCCGGAATGTGACCATCGAGGACGACAAGTCGGTCCCACGCCGCGAACGAATAACAGCAGCCGAGCTGGAGAAGTACGTCCGGCAGACACCCAACAAACGTTTTTTGGGCACCAATTTCTACGTCTGGCTCTACGAACAGGCCAATCCGACGAAGCAGAATCGCTGGAACGACTGGAAACGCCGTATCGGTCAGCCTCCCGTACTGCTGGATATGGCCCTCACGGAGAAAAGCGCCCAAAACCTCAAGGTCTACATGGACACGCGGGGCTTCTTCTCCTCGGCAGCCTCCTTCGAGGTAGATACAACTTCGAAGCCCAAACGCGCACAGGTAATCTACCGCACCCACCAGGGGCTTCCCTACCGCATCAACACCGTCTCCTACGAGTTCCAGGACAAGTTCCTGGAACCGATTTTGGCCCCCGATACAGTACATACGCTCGTGCGACCGGGTGAAATTTTCGACATCACAGTACTTGATGCCGAGCGAGAACGAATCACGGCCTACCTCAAAGAGCGAGGCTACTACAACTTCTCTGTCAACAACATAGCCTACTTAGTCGATACGCTCAGCGGCCACCAGCGGGTCGGTGTACGCATGATCGTCAAACAATATCTGACGGGCTACAATGAACGCGGGCTGCCGGTCATGGACAACAATATGGTCTACCGCATCAACCGCATCAACATCTACTCCGACTACGACGCGACCCGCATGCAGACCGACACGACACTCCATACGCGGCTCGACACAACCTACTACCGCGGCCTGAATATCGTCTACGAGAAACGCCCCAACCTCCGCCCGGCAATTCTCCGACAGGCTGTGCCACTCTATCCCAACTACATCTACAACTCCACACAGGTCGACCGCACCTACTCCGACCTCATGTCGATGGGCTATTTCCGCAGTGCCCGCATCGTCTTCGTCGAACAACCCCAAACGGTCGATACGGCGAACTACGTTTCTTACATTGGCGCAGCGTCGGACTCCACACAAACAGCCTACACGCGCGAAGGCTACCTCACGTGCAACATCCTCTGCACCCCGACGCTCAAGCAAGGCTTTAAAATCGAGCTGGAGGGATCCACAACATCGAGTTTCTACGGTCTAAAAGCGACGGCCGGCTACCAGAACCGCAACATCTTCCGCGGAGCCGAGTCATTCGACGTATCCTTCACGGCGGGTTACGAGTTCATGAAAGCCCCCGATGCCAAAAAGAAACGGGCCACGGAGTTCGGCGTAACAACAGGTCTCTCCTTCCCGCGCTTTCTGGTGCCTTGGCGTACACAGCGCTACCGATCGGTCAACCAACCCAAAACCAAACTCGAAGTGTCGATCAACTTTCAGGATCGCCCCTACTACCGGCGCACCCTTTCGAGTGCAGGACTTACTTATCAATGGACCGACCAGCGCTTCTCGTCGTTCTCACTGCGTCCCATCGACATCAATGTCGTGGATGTGAGCTACCTCGACGAAAATTTCCTGCGCGGCACCCAGAACCAATACCTCATCAACAGCTACAAATCGCAACTAATCGCCGGACTGGCATTCAGCTACAGCTACAACAACCAGCTCAAGCACCTGGGCGGCAATGCTACCGTCATCCGGTTCAACATCGAGACATCGGGCAACCTTATCGACGGCCTCGAGCACCTCTTTTCGAAACCCCACGCGGGAGATGATTACTACACGATCTTCAAGCTCCGCTACGCACAATATTTCCGCAGCGACCTGAGCCTGAGTCGTAAAATCATGCTGGGCGAAAAAACCGCGCTGGCAGGGCGCATATACGGCGGTGTAGCAATGGCCTACGGCAACTCTACCACCGTGCCGTTCGACCGCCTTTTCTACGCTGGAGGCAGCAACAGTATGCGTGGCTGGACGCCCCGCACATTAGGTCCAGGCTCCGTGCCGCGGCCCGACACGGAGTTTCCGACCCAGCTGGGCGATATGAAGCTCGAAGCCAACCTTGAATTCCGGTTTCCGATCTGGGGCATCGTTCACGGCGCAACGTTCGTCGACGTGGGTAATATCTGGTATCTGAAGCGCAGCTCGGAGTATTCGGACGAAGCGGTTTTCTACCTGCGTAACTTCTACCAACAATTAGGATTCGACACAGGTCTGGGCCTCCGGCTCGACATCAAGTTCGCCGTGCTGCGCTTAGACTGGGGCATCCAGCTTCACAACCCCAACAACCCCGCCGGACAGCGCTGGATACACAACTTCCGCTGGAAAAATACGGCGCTCAACTTCGGAGTAGGCTATCCGTTCTGAACATCGTCATCCCTCACACCCTCGACATCCGACAGCTTATACTGCGAAGGAGACATCCCCGTATTGCGTTTAAAGTAACTTCCAAAAAACGATTGGTTGGGAAAATTAAGATAATAAGCAATTTCCTGGATACTCATGTTCGAATACTTGAGCAACATCTTCGCCTCCAGAGTGACATAATTGTCGATCCACTCCGACACAGACCGCTGGCTGATGCGTTTAATCAGCGTAGTGAGGTACTTAGGCGTAATACACAATTGTCGGGCATAAAAACCCACGCTTCGATGCTCCTTGTAATGCTCGCTGAGCAACGACAGGAACTTACGAAAATACTCCTCGGCACGATTTTGTAGCGGAGCCGACAGCTCGGGGTGTTCCTCCTGATAACGAAAAAGAATATCGCCCACCTTATAAACCAACGCCGAGACGAGTTCGCAAATGACTTCGCGCGTGAACCGACCTTCCGAAGCCTTGGTTTCATGCTCGATGAGCGTAATCAAATTGCGCAGGGCCTGGCTTTCATCGTCGGTGATGTCGAGGCTCGGATGTGCTCCCAATTGCACCAACAAAGGCATCATGTGCTTCAGATCAATATTGATGCGTTTCATCAGATCGGGTGAAATGACGATGAAATGGGACGTAAAATGATCGTTGGTCATCAACTGAATCATACTCTGCGGCCCGAAAAAGAAAAGCGACCCTTTGTGAAGCCGATAATCCTGTAAATTGGCTGCAACGGTCGCCTCACCTTCGATACCGATACCCAAAATGATGGCATCAATACGAATCGGATTGCGAAAAGTCTGCATGTGCGAGTGCGTGCGGACAATAACACACTCCCGCATAAGCCCTTCGCACTTCTGCCCGGCAAGATGGAGCAAATCACAGAGCGTGAAATTCATTACCGGGATATCTGACCTCTCTATGCTGTTCATTATTTCCTCGTTTTTCAGGCAAAAATAACAATTTCAACGGACAATTCAGTCGGAAACGTCGGAAAATCGTTCTCTCCATACCCTCCGTACAGCCACACAGCGACTACACCTCAATGTCTGGCCTGAAGAAATTTATATTCCGACCGCGAACTATTCTTTCGATTTTTATATCTTTGTTTCATAAAATTCCTACTGCCTATGACGAGATAACGCAGCTTACCCAAAACATCCGCGCCGACCGTGCAGGAAAAGTGTCGGCACCTACATATAAAAAGCGTTAGCTTTATTTCTTGTCTTTCGAAATCTGGAAAATTTCAAGCACAACAAGAGTAAGGCGTAAACGCTCACGTTTCTGCGTGGGCTTTACTCTATTTGTTGTGCACGGTATTCCAGAACCTCGAAAGACAAAAAAAGTTTAGCCTGCGTTTTTTATATGCCTTTTCAACAACATTATTTATTCATTTTTAAAAGTAAAATCATGAAAATCAGACATTTTATACTCTTACTTCCTTTTCTTGCCGCAGCTTGCGACAATACCGATGAAACGGCAGGTGACAACACCGACAAAAACGACCAAACCGAAACGACAAGTATCCACCTCGGAGAGTGGACACTCGTACACAAAGCAGGGTATGAACTATCCGATGAGGAAAAAGAGGAATGGGATGACACTATTTCCGACAGAGAGTGGCTCATTTTCCACGAAGACGGCACCTATACGCAGAAAATTGACGAAGAAGAAAATGGAACTATCTCCTACGAATCGACCTCGCGCTACACCATCGACGGCAACCGACTGATTACGCACCGTGAAGTTGATGGGAATTTGGAACAAACGATTCTCAAACTCACCGATTCGGAACTGGTACTCGAAGAGTTCACCGAACAGCCGGAATATAACTACAAATACAAAAACACAAAGACCTATCAATATGTAGAATAAACCGTCTTTTCGCGAACGGAAGATAGTTTTCGCGACGCGCAGCAACACGCCGCAAAACTGGCAGGTCAGCTGCGCGTTGCGCTTTCTATGTGCCGCACAAGGTCGCCAAGCGGCAATCTACCCACAAAAAAGCCGGGCTGTCGTTCGAGAGCTCCAGCCGCAGCGGACAAAGGACACAAAAAAGGTCGCCCCCTCCTGCACCCGATATGCACAAAAAAAAGCCGCCCCCTCCTACGCCTGATATGCACAACAAAAAGGCCGCCCCGTTCGGAAGCCCCGATATGCACAAAAAAAGGTCGCCCCTCCTGCGCCTGATATGCACAAAAAAGCCGGGCTGTCATTCGACAACCCGGCTTGAAGAGGCGGCTACCTACTCTCCCACGGGATAACCGCAGTACCATCGGCGTG
>CAJUIE010000033.1:0-5837 GCA_910586375.1 uncultured Alistipes sp.
GGGAAAGGACCCTCACCGCAGGCAGAGGAGGGGTACAAAGAAAGCCCCGCACGAAAGGTAGCCGAAAACTTCCAGCGAAAGACAACAAGGGCTGTCCCAATGGGACAGCCCTTGTCATTCCTCCTCCCCCGGGACTACTCCCAGAGTTTCTCAGGATACTTACCCGCAGCAACCATCCGCTCTATGGCAGCCGACAAGGCCGGTTTATCCTCCTTGTAAGTAATACCGTGCCACTGCGCCTCGGAACGCAACACCCGCAACGTCGACGTGCCCGCAGCAATAAGCCGGTTGACGACGGTAGGTATATAATACTCAGCTTTGGGATTCTCCTTGTTGGCATCATACCAGACAGGGAAAAACTCCTGGGAATGAACGAAGTAGTCGGGGGTAAATCCGAAAAGGTTCATCGAAACGGGCGTCTCCTCGGACAAAGGTTCATCGGCCCCGCCGTCGTGATAGACGATCTGCCCGTTGGGCAGGCGCTCGATCTGCGTACGCTCGACCATCGACGCCAGATTCCCTGCCTCGTCGACCGTGCAGACGCCCCGCGAAACAGTACCGTTCTCCGAAAGGGTCTTACTCAGGTCATAAGCAACCATGCAATAACGATTTTCCACCCCGGCAAGCTGCGAGAGGTAATCACCGATGACGCGATAAGCCTCGGCACCATAAAAATCATCGGCATTAATGACCGCAAAAGGTTCATGGATGGAGCCGGCAGCCATCATCACGGCGTGGTTGGTACCCCACGGCTTGGTGCGCCCCTCAGGCACGACAAGACCCTGCGGCAGGGCGTCAAGCTCCTGAAAAACATACTCTACATCGATGCGGTGGCCAAAGCGCCGGGAAGAGAAAACCTCCTGAAACTCCTCGGCAAAAGAGTGGCGAATGACGAAAACAACCTTGCCGAAGCCGGCACGAATAGCATCATAAACCGAATAGTCGATGATGGCCTCGTTGTGGGGACCTACCCCGTCCATCTGTTTCAAAGATCCATAACGCGAACCCATACCCGCGGCCAGGACCAATAATGTGGGTTTCATAATAATAAGGTATTAATCCATATTTTCGTTTTTATCCCCCGGGCGAAAACCGCATTTATTGAGACAATCCGGGCGAGCCGTGGCCCCACAAGGAGCGGGGGCATGTTTATTGCCCGGACCAAAGGCTGCGGCCCGGAAACCCCGTAAGGCTCACAAAGTTAAAAAATCCCGGACGATCACGCAAAGGATTTGCGCGAATTATGCATTTTTGGCTATCTTTGTACACGAATTATTGCCGCAACATTCCCGATGCAGATGAACCTACTCAATACCCTCAGAGCCCGGTGGCGTGACCTGTTTCGCAAGCGCCGCTTCAACATGCTCAACGCCACGGACAACACCGAAGAGTGGCACATGCACCTCTCGCCCGCCAGCCTCTTCGCCGGACTGGTGGCCTTCGTGCTGCTGCTCTTTATCGTGGTGCTCTCGCTGGTGGCCTACACCCCCGTCCTGGAGTTCCTGCCCGGCTACCGCACGGCCGCCGATCGCTCGCGCGAAAGCGTCGTGCAGAATATCCTGCGACTCGACTCGATGGAGCGCGTGATGAACGACATGATGACCTACAACGAGAATATCGCTCTGATTCTGGAAGGCAAGACCCCCGTAGCGCGCACCATCACGACCACGGACAGCACACGCCGCAGCAAAGTGCTCGTCATGCCGTCGGCTGAGGATTCGCTTCTGCGTGCCCAGATGGAGGGGGACGGCCCCTACTCACTGGCCGGTCGCAGCAACACCTCGCGCCGTCAGGTGCGCGAAGCGATGGAACTGATGACACCCGTCGAAGGGATCATAACCGACCACTTTGATCTGAAGGCCGGGCGCTTCGGAGTGCGCATCGCGGCCGCAGCGACCGACCCCGTAAGGGTCATAGACGACGGCACAACGGTTCTGAGCCTCTGGACACCTGACGAGGGCTACATCGTCGGAGTGCTCCATGCCAACAGCCTGATGTCGATCTACCGTCACCTCTCCCAGTCGCTCGTGGCGCCGGGACAGACCATCCGTGCCGGGGAACTCATAGGCTACAACGCCGACGCGGTGAACGGCGAAGTGCGTCTTTTCGAATTCGAACTCTGGAACAACGGCAAACCCGTGGATCCGGAAGGTTTTATCGTATTTTAACCTCTGTCATGAAACAACGTTTGGCGATCCTCGGGTCGACCGGTTCGATAGGCACGCAGACGCTTGACATCGTGCGTGAAAACCCCGGACGCTTCGAAGTGCGTGTGCTGACGGCCCACCGTAACTGGCAGCAACTGGCGGCTCAGGCCCGCGAGTTCGACGCCGATATGGCGGTTATAGCCGACGAAAACCTCTACGCACCGCTCTGCGCAGCGCTGCAAGACACCGACACGAAAGTCTTTGCCGGCGAAGAGGCTGTCGCCCAGGTCGCGGGAGCCGGATCAACGGACGTCGTGGTCAACGCTCTGGTCGGTTACGCGGGGCTGATGCCCACGGTAGCGGCGCTGCGGGCAGGCAAAAAACTGGCTCTGGCCAACAAGGAGTCGCTGGTGGTGGGCGGAGAGACGGTCATGCGTCTGGCCGCAGAGCACCGCGCGCCGATCCTTCCGATCGACTCGGAACACTCGGCGATCTTCCAGTGTCTGCGGGGCGAGCAGTCACCCGTGCGGCGGCTCCTGATCACATGCAGCGGCGGTGCTCTGCGCGACGTGCCGCGCGAAAAGCTGGCCTCCGTGACGGTAGAACAAGCCCTGAGCCACCCCCAGTGGCAGATGGGAGCCAAGATAACGATCGACTCGTCGACGTTGGTCAACAAGGGTTTCGAGGTGATCGAAGCCCACTGGTTGTTCGGCACACCCGCCGAAAAAATATCGGTGCTGCTGCACCCCCAGTCAATCGTGCACTCGATGGTTGAATTTGAAGACGGGGCGATCAAGGCCCAGCTCGGAACTCCCGACATGCGGATGCCCATCAGCCATGCCCTGCTCTTTCCGGAGCGCGCCGGGCGTCCCAACGAACGTTTCGACTTCCTCTCGCACCCCACCCTGACCTTCGCCGAGGTTGACCGGACGAAATATCCGGCCCTCGACATCGCCTACGACTCTCTGCAACGCGGCGGCACGGCAGCCTGCACGATGAACGGCGCCAACGAGGTGGCCGTAAGTGCTTTTCTGAGCCGAAAATGCAGCTGGATGCAGATTGTGCAGACCATCGAATACGCCCTCGGACATGCGACCTTCGTCGCCCACCCGACGCTGGACGACTACGCAGCCTCGAATGCCGAAGCACGCCGCCTGGCGGCCCAGTACCTCAACCTGTAATCCCTTATAACGCATGGAAATAGTCATCAAGATCATCCAGTTCTTCCTCTGCTTCACCCTTCTGGTAGGCATTCACGAATTGGGCCACTTCATCATGGCGCGCGTCTTCCGCATCCGCGTCGACAAATTCTACATCTTCTTCGACCCGTGGTTTTCACTATTCAAGTTCCGCCGAGGACACACCGAGTACGGTCTGGGCTGGCTGCCCCTGGGCGGTTACGTGAAGATCGCCGGCATGATCGACGAATCGATGGACAAGGAGCAGCTCAAACAACCCGTACAGGAGTGGGAATTCCGCGCAAAACCAGCCTGGCAACGCTTTCTGGTGATGATCGCCGGCGTGGTGATGAACGTCCTGCTGGCCATCGTCATCTACTGCGGCATCTGCTACACCTGGGGCGACAGCTATCTGTCGAACGACGACGCCCGCTGGGGCTACAACTTCAACGAAGCGGGCCACCAATTGGGATTCCGCGACGGAGACCGCTTCCTGACCATCGACGCAGAACACCCCGACAACGTGCAGGAGATCATCAACGAGCTGCTCCTGGCCGAGGGCGACCGTGAGGTAGTCGTAGCACGCGCAGGCGATGAGGTTACCCTCATCCTGCCGCTTGAACAGCTGATCGCCTTGCGCCGGGAAAAGGGCTACGAAGGGCTCCTTACGCTCCGCACGCCCTTCCTGATCGACAGCGTGGTTGCACCCGCGGCCGCCGCCCTGCAACGGGGCGACGAAATCGTGGGCATCGAGGCTGCCGGAGGCGAAAGTTGCATCAACGTGGAGCTCCCCGACTACAAGGCGCTGCTTCAACGCCATGCAGGCGAGGAGGTGGCCGTTACGGTACTACGCGGAGCCGACACGGTGGCACTGACGCTCCCCGTTTCGGCCGAAGGGACACTGGGCGTAATGGCGGCACAACCCTACACCCTGCGCACCCGGCATTACACCCTCTGGCAGTCGATCCCGGCGGGGCTGCATAAAGCAGGCCGGACGATCTCCTCCTACTGGCAGCAGCTGAAGATGATCGTACAGCCCAAAACCAAAATGTATGAGGAGCTGGGCGGTTTTCTCTCCATCGGCAGCATCTTTCCTGCACAATGGGACTGGCAGGACTTTTGGCTGAAAACGGCCTTCTTGTCGATCATCCTGGCGGTGATGAACATCCTGCCCATCCCGGGACTGGACGGAGGACATGCACTCTTCACATTCTGGGAGATGATCACGGGCCGCAAAGTAAGCGACAAGGTGCTGGAAGCAGCCCAATACGTGGGACTTATCATCATCGTGGCGCTGCTCCTCTACGCCAACGGCAACGACTTCTACCGCTTCTTCATCCGGTAAAGGAAAGAGAGGCACTCCCCGCGCAGGCCCGCGTATGAATTTCCGGCCTTTGGCTGGCGGGCCGAAGCCTCTGCCCGCGGAGGTCTGAAAAAACAGCGTGCCCCGCAGCCTTCGGTCCCAAGAACCACAAAACGCTCATGACGATGACGACAAAACTAAAATACCTCGCAGGCGTGGCCCTGGTCGTATGGGCAACCGCCTGCAAGGAGTCGGACGTCTTCTACTCGACGAGTTACGACATCGTGAAGGCCGAAGTCCGGATCACCACGCAGGTGCCCGAAACACCCGGCGAAGAAACCGCCCCGTCCGTGCAGGAGTTCGAACTACCAGCCGGCGGCAGCTACCGGCTCGACTACACGCGCTACGACGGCGGCCCCCTGAAGGTGCGCACGTCGGCCGACGGTCCCGAATATGAGGGGGTCTTCCTCCGCACCCCGGGCAGCAGCCGGATCACCTTCATCTACGACGGCAAGGAGCACGCATACAAGCTCTCAACCTACAGCACCGCCGACGGCACACGCTGCACGCTGCTGACGGCTGACCTGACAGACTACTACCGCGCCCTCTACCCCACGGCACACATCCTCCAGGCGGAGCGCAACGAATACACGACCCACAAAGAGTAAAACCCAATGGCGAAGATCAAAAGGGCCTATTTCTGCAAAAGCTGCGGTTTCGAAGCCCCCAAATGGCTGGGCAAGTGCCCCTCATGCGGCGAATGGAACACATTTACCGAGGAGATCGTGGCCCGCGAAAACCGCAACACGATAGCTGCCTCGGCCGCACTGCCCCCGACAAGACCCCAGCGTGTGAAGGAGATCCGCGAAAACACCCAACCACGCATCGATCTGGGCAATACGGAGATCGACCGGGTGTTGGGCGGCGGCATGGTTCCCGGCTCACTGATCCTCATAGGCGGCGAACCGGGCATTGGCAAGTCGACCCTCTCGCTTCAGATCGCCCTCTCGCCCAACAACCTGAAGACCCTCTACGTCTCGGGCGAGGAGTCGGCCGAGCAGATCAAGATGCGTGCAACACGCATCGGCATCCGCAACGACGAGTGCCTGATCTATTCCGAAACGCTGCTGGAAAATATCGTCACGCAGATCAACGAGCAACAGCCCGATCTGGTCATCGTCGACTCGATCCAGACGATCTACAGCGAAC
>CAJUIE010000033.1:5847-14367 GCA_910586375.1 uncultured Alistipes sp.
GCCGCCAGCAGCGTGTCGCAAATCCGCGAATGCGCCGCCACGCTGCTCCGCATTGCCAAGTCGACCTCCACGACAGTCATCCTCATCGGCCACATCACCAAGGACGGCACGATCGCCGGCCCCAAAATTCTGGAACACATCGTCGACGTGGTGCTCCAGTTCGAGGGCGACAGCAACAACACCTACCGCATCCTGCGCAGTATAAAAAACCGATTTGGCCCGACGTTCGAAATCGGTGTCTTCGAAATGCTCGACGACGGACTGCGCGGCGTGGACAACCCCTCGGAAATCCTGTTGACCCACTACGAAGAGCCCCTTTCGGGCATTGCCGTAGGTGCTTCGGCCGACGGTATAAGGCCCTACCTGATCGAGGTGCAGGCCTTAGTAAGCGGCGCCGCCTACGGCACACCCCAACGCACGGCCACGGGTTTCGACACCCGCCGCATGAACATGTTGCTGGCCGTTTTGGAGAAACGTGTGGGGATGAAGATGTATCAGAAGGATGTCTTTCTGAACTTCGCCGGAGGGTTCAAGGTTGCCGATCCGGGCCTCGACCTCTCGGTGGCGGCCGCGGTCATATCGTCCTACTTCGACCGTCCTGTAGGCGATGGGGTCTGCTGCGCGGGCGAGCTCGGCCTCTCGGGCGAAGTACGCCCGGCCCCCCGCAGCGAGCAGCGCATCAGCGAGGCTGCCCGTCTGGGATTCAAACGCATCATCGTCTCGGGCTACCTGCCCAAAGGCCCCAAACGCCCCCGGGGTATCGAAATCGTGGCGATAAACAGCATCGACCAGCTGCCCCGGGCCCTATTCAGGGAGTAGGCGCAAAGGGTACCCTTTCCCTGAACTCCGGGCCCGATCAATTTTTCGGCGGCGGCCGGGGGGGGGCCGGAGCCCCCATCCGACAAATCCCGGCACAGACTTACACACAACAGACACAAAAGGATCATTTGCGGAACAGATTTTGCACCTTCCGTCCTAAAAAAGGAGGAGAAGATGCAAAAGCGAACGGTCGTACTCGGAGGCGTGGGGTTCATCGGCACCCACCTGTGTCTGCACCTGTTGAAAGCAGGTCACGAAGTTTTCTGTGTAGATATACGCGATCCGGCAAATTCGCCGCTATTGCGGAGTGTGCTGCAACACCCCCGTTTCCGGTATGTCCACCACAACATCGCCCAAAATTTCGGCGTTCACTGCGACGAAATCTACAACTTAGCCGCCCCCTCGATGGTGCGCTACAACAAAGCGCTGCCTGTGGAGACAATGAAGGTCAGTGTGTTGGGCTCGATCAACGCCCTCGACACAGCCCGCACGGAACACGCCCGCGTAGTGCTTGCCTCCTCGGCCAGCGTCCTGGACAGCTACCGCGATACAGCCGGAGCCCCGGACAACGACTGCTCAACACCCCGCATCATCGGCGAAAGCAAACGGGCCGCCGAAGCACTCCACCGCGCCTACCGCAGCGAATTCGGCGTCGACACGCGCATCGCCCGCCTCTACAACACCTACGGAAGCGGCGCCGAGGCGATGGACCAGCGCGTCGTGATGAAGATGATCGTGGCAGCACTCCAGAACCGCGACATCCCCATAAACGGCAACGGCGAGCAGGTACGCACCTTCTGCTGGGTCGAAGATATGGTCGAGGGCCTGGTCCGGCTCATGGAGGCTCCGCAAGTGGACTACACCCGCACGATCACCCTCGGCGGCTCCGAAGATGTCACGATCCGCGCACTGGCCGAAAAGATCGTAGACCTGACAAGCAGTCGTTCACGCATCGTCCATCTGTCGGCGCGGGCCGACGATCCCCGGCAAAGAATCCCCGATATTTCGGCCGCACGCCGCGAATTGGGCTGGGAGCCCCGCACATCCCTCTGCGAAGGGCTGCGCCGCACGATCGCCTACGCCGAAAAAGAGCTGTCCGACAAGACCTACACCCTCCCGACCTGGGCGGAGATAAACTGAATCACCCTTTTTACCTTATACAACATGCAGGATTTTGATAAAATTATCTGGCGGGACGCATTGACGCTCGTCGACTTCTTCGCCACCTGGTGCGGCCCGTGCCGGATGCTGCACCCCATCATCGAGCGCTTCGAAAAGCAGATGAACGGTCGTGCCGACGTCTACCGAATCGACATCGACGACCGCAACATGAACGAAATCGTCCGCCGCTACAACATCATGTCGGTGCCGACACTCATCTTCTTTCGCCGGGGCGAAATACTCTGGCGTAAAAGCGGCGTAACGGGCTACGACGAGCTCCTCCGCGTACTCAACGAACTGGAACAGCACGAACAGATACCCCAGCGGTAATCACACCTCCAACCGCCAGGCGAGTTCCCCCCGAACGAAGTCGACGGCCACAGAATCATCCCCGGAACCGGCAGCGAGCAACACCGCCTGCCGGTTCTCTTCGTTCTGCGCCCCGATAGCCGCAAGCAACGCCACGGCACCCTGGGCCACAAGTCGCGCGGCCCCGGCGGGCAACCGCCGGTCGGTCGCATGACGCTGCACCGCCTCCCAGGCCGGAGTGATCCACGCCACCCGGGGACACACGGCACGCGATGCCGCCATCAAAGCCGCATAAACGAGCAACGGCCCACAGGCACCGATCCATTCGGCAAAGAGTTCAGGAAGAATATCCGCCCGTGAAAACAAGGCGAAAGCAGCCTCTCCGGCCACTTCAGAATTGACAATGCCACTCGCCCAGAAAGGCAAGTCGCTTAAAATCAGAGATTCGGGAGGGGCTATATGAAGTGCCGCAAGACGTAATTCACGGACCTGCTGCAAATAAAGATACTTAGCGAAGTTGTAATCGGGCTCTTCGGCCCGTGCAAGAACACGCAAAGTGGGCAGGCTTACGCCATAATTCACCCCATAAGGTGCGCCATACCAACGCATTGCATCGGCCACAGCACCGTTGCGTTCGCGGCGCACAGCCCCGAGCAGCGCCACCATGCGCGAAGTAAAATCCACCCCCCCTAACGAACTACGGGAACCGCCACGCGAATCGTGCGGCCAAACTCAAAGAGCGGGAGCACCGTACGACCATATTCGCGCCCCCCGGCAAGGAGCGTGCAGACCGACGGATCGGCCACGCGATAAGTGACGACATTCTTATCCTTAGGCCCCGCCTCGACAGTCGATTCGGTAACACCCGAAGGCTTGATCTGCAAAACGACCATATCGCCCGAAAGATCGTCCTCCGGGAGCAGGCCGTCATCCGAGCTGAAACGGCAAATGATATACTGGTACCGGTCGGCCTGGGGATAAACCGTATAACGGCGGGTTTCGGTCGAAACAACACGCTTGCCGAGAAAGAGTTCAAGATAGCTTTGTTCCAGGCGTGCGATTTCGTCCAAAGCCGCCTGCAGCCCCTGCCCAAAAACATGTTCACCCGCCTCGCCCGTGATAAGCTCCAGACGATGACGGCGCAACGAAAAGATGGTCTCGGCGGCATTACGCGCGGCATCTTCCAAAGCCGGAACAGCCATCGAAACCTTGTCGGGCTGAATGTGGGCAAATCCCTCGTCGGTCGTAACATGGCTGACAACGCTATGCTCCGGAGCAGCCGGCGAGGAGTGGTCGGCATACGTCGCACCGTCGGAAAGAGCGATAGAGGCATCGCGCACACTCCAGAAAACCTTGTCAGTCAGAGGGGCCCGCACCCCGAGAAACTTCTGTGCATAACGGGCATAAGGCCCGGCTACAATCGCCTCCCGCTGAACGGTGAGGTCGACATCGAGGATCGACCGCGGATCGGAGACAACGAGGCCAGACGGACCCGCAGCGACCCCCTGCAAGGCGAAATAAGGATTCTGAGCCAATGCGCCGAACGAGCCAAGAAGCAGAACGAGCGCCAGAAGTTGCTGTTTCATGATCGGTTGATTTATTTCTTCCGATACAAATGTAATTTTTTTTGGCGAAGGATCAAAATTTCAGGTAGAAATCGCGTGTCAGAGCCTGATATTCGGACGTATACGTATCGTGTTCACCCGTGCCGACAACCAGGCTGTCGACAAGGGGCACAACGGGATCCGAAGCAACACAGAACTCCATCAGCACCCGCTTGACGGGGCGCCGGGGCGTGGTCCGCACATCGGTACGCCGCACAAGCTGCAAAACGGGCCGGCAAAGGTCGATGAACCGCCCGGCCTCATCGGCAGGAAGCACGACAGCAAACCTCCCCGCCGGACGCAGCAGCCGCACAACAGCATCGCGCAGCTCGGCGAAAGGAAGCGACACGGCATGACGCGCGTGGGTCCGTCCCACGTCGGGACAAAGAAGCGAACCGACGAAAAATGGCGGGTTGGAGACCACCAGGTCAAACCCTTCGGCAGGCCGAAAATCCTGCACCCGGCACTGCCCGAAATCGATACGCCCACCCCAGGGCGACGAGGCAGCGTTAGCCCGCGCCTCGGTGAGGTCTTCGATGTCGATGCCCGTAATCCATGCCCCGGGCGCCCGCTGCGCCATCATCAGAGCGATAAGGCCCGTGCCGGTGCCAATATCCAAGATCCGCCGGTCGGAGGGCCGCACCGAGGCCCAGGCACCGACGAGCACCCCGTCAGTGCCGACCTTCATCGGCGTAAGCTCCTGCCGGATAACGAACTGTTTGAAACGAAAAACGGACATCGTTGTATATAGCGTTCTGGCTTTGCGAAGGCCCAATTGATTTTTCGTCGGCGGCTAGGGGGGGCAGGTTTTCGGCTCTTAAAGAGCCGCCGGGCCGCAGCCTCTGCCCCGCGGAGGCCCGCAACTTGGGCGTTGCGTTCCGTCCGCAGGCTGCGACCCGTTTAGATTCTTTGGCAAAGCCTCAGAAGGACATTCTTTTTTTCTGCCTTCAGGCAGGGGGGCCGCAGCCATCCCCGGGCGGAGGCCCGCCCGGCTGAGCCGGGTTTTTCGATAACAGGCCGCAGAGCCCTTAACCCGGTTCTTGCTTTTTCGTCCCCGGACATTTGCACCGTCCGCCGTCTGCTGCTCGTTGTTGTATCTCGCCTACACCACCGCATCGATTCCGGCGCCGAACAAGGCGAAGTCAAACCGCACAGGATCGTCGGCATCGGCCTCGCGGAGCGCCGCGGTGATCTCCTCGACGGCCCGCCAGTCGTTCTGACGCCGGGAGAGAAGCCCCAGGGCCCGCCCCACTTCGCCCGTATGAACGTCGAGCGGTAAATAAAGCGCCGAAGCAGGAATCCGCCGCCACAGTCCGAAATCAACGCCCCGATCGTCGCGGCGCACCATCCACCGCAAGTACATACACAACCGTTTGCAGGCTGCACCTCGTTCAATCGATGAAAGGTGTTTCTCGCACCGCGGCGCGTGGTCGCACACAAAAAATTCGCGCCGGAAATCGGCCAGGGTCTGCGGCAGGCTCCCGGTAGCTTCAAACCGGCTCTCAAAAAAGGCCCCTATGCCCCCAAACCGCGTCTCCAGCGACCGCAAAGCCAGCACAAAATCACGGACATCACCGCCATTAAACGTACGATGGGCATAAGAGGAAAGCCCCTCCAGCTCCCGCAACGAAGCATGACGCACGAAGTCGGCGGGGGCATCATCCATGAGGCGCATCAACCGGTGGCCGTTGCGGACGATCGACTTGCGGTTGCCCCAGGCGATGGTAGCGGCAAAAAATCCTGAGACCTCGCGATCGGCCCGGTCGCTGAACCGATGCGGCACCGATATGGGATCGTCGTCGATGAACCCAGGATGGTTATAACGATCGGAAAGGCGCTCGAGGAGGTCTCGTAACTCGCTGTTCATCATACGATCAGGCCGTCGGACATGGTGATCTTGCGGTCGGCCATGGCGGCCAGTCCCTCGTCGTGGGTAACAAGGACCGTCGTCTGCCCCAGGCGATCACGCAGGTCGAAAAAGAGGCGGTGTATCTCGTCGCGATTGCGCGAGTCCAAATTACCCGACGGTTCGTCGGCCAACAGCACGTCAGGCGAGTTGATGAGCGCCCGGGCGATGGCCACCCGCTGCTGTTCCCCGCCAGAGAGTTGGCCGGGTTTATGGTCGCGACGCGCTGCGAGCCCCAACATCGAGAGCAACTCATCGGCCCGCCGCTCAACTTCGCCCCGCGAGCGCCTCCCGATAAACCCGGGGATGCAGACATTCTCGAAAGCCGAAAATTCGGGCAACAGGTGGTGGAACTGGAAGACGAAGCCGATATGCCGGTTGCGGAAACGTGACAAATCCTTGTCACCCAACACAAAAGGATCCACACCGTCGATGAGAATCTGCCCTCCGTCGGGCCGCGACAAGGTGCCCACAATCTGCAACAACGTCGTCTTACCGGCGCCACTGGCTCCCACTATGGAGATGACCTCGCCCCGGGCCACGGAGAGCGAAACGCCTTTCAGCACCTCAAGCTCGCCAAAACGTTTATGAAGGTCAGTAACCTGTATCATGATCGGAACATGTTGAAAATCTTAACTGTATCAGCCGCTTCACGGACATCGTGCACCCGCAGGACAACGGCTCCCTGACGCAGACACTCCCATCCCAAAGCGACGGTCCCGGCCAAAGATTCACCGGGTGTAGTGCCGAGCAACCTATAAATCATCGACTTGCGCGAAAGTCCTGCAAGAACGGGATAACCCAGCGCACAAAGCCGATGAAGCCCGGCGAGCAGTTCGTAATTTTGCTCCAAAGTCTTGGCGAACCCGAAGCCGGGATCGAGGACGATATTTTCGCGCCGCAGACCCGCTGCAAGCAGGTAATCGACCCGCTGCTCAAAGTAGGCGACCACCTCCGTCACGATGTCGCGGCGATAATCGGTCAGCGTCTGCATGGTCTGCGGATCGCCCTGCATGTGCATCGCAACATAAGGCACACCAGCCCGTGCGACCGCAGGGATCATCTGCGGATCGAGCTCTCCGGCCGAAATATCGTTGATGATGACCGGTCCGAAGGTGTCGATCGCCCGCTGCGCCACCCAGGAGCGGAACGTGTCGACCGAGACGGGCATTCCGGGAGCAACCCGACGCACAACGGCAAGAGCCGTTTCGACGCGCCGCCACTCCTCATCGGGTGGCACGACGCCGGCACCCGACCGCGAAGAGTAACCCCCGATGTCGATCATGTCGGCTCCACCGGCAAGACACTCGCGGACCCGCGCCTCGACAGCCTCGGGCGTGACCACGCGGCTGCCGGCATAAAATGAGTCGGGCGTGACGTTGAGAATAGCCATGACCCGCGGCTGCGAAAGATCAATCTGCATGGTATCGTGGGGATTCGTGACGGAACATACCGTCGAGCTGGGCGACGGCCGGTTCGAGGTCGGATTCAAGGATGTTGACAACAGAAAAATCAGCACGCGCGCATAACGCCTCATCGTCGAGCTGCGCGGCGATACGTCGCCGGACAGCCTCAACGTCGCACTTGTCGCGACGGCATGCCCGCTCGATCCGCAACGCAGCGGGAGCGAGAACGGCGACCGTGCGGTCGACCAGCGCATCAAATCCCGATTCAAAGAGGATCGCGCTCTCAAGGATGACGTAATCGCCCTCCTGCCGTCCTGCCCAGGTCCCGAAGTCACGCTTAACAACGGGGTGCACCAGACTATTGAGGTCAGCCAGAGCCTGCGGATCGGCAAAGACGACAGCGGCGAGCTGTGCCCGGTCAAGCATTCCCTCCCGGTAAATATCGGCACCAAAGCGCGCAGCGATAGCCGCCCGCAAAGAGGAATCTTCATTCATAAGCCGTTTCGCCTCACAATCGGAGTCGTAAACCGCGACGCCCCGCTGCGCGAAAAGCTGGCAAAAGGTACTCTTGCCACTGCCAATACCCCCGGTGATGCCGATCTTCATCATTTTTTCTGCGGTTTATCGATCTCGGGCACCTCGTCGACCGAAACAACCTTAATGTCGCTCAGCTGCACGGCAATAGCGCTCTGCAACGACTGGGGATCGAGAATGATCTTACCTTCGTGCCCCTCCTCGCGCGAAACCCTATAACGAAGATCGGAAAGAGGAATGCGCAAAGTCTTATTCATATACATCCTGTACCCGAAAAGATTGGTGCCAATGCCCTCGACCACACAGGTGACCTCAAACGGCACACCGTCGACATCAACCCGCACCCGCTGCCGCGTAGAATAGGTATAATTCAGCTTGGCGATATACCACAAAACGAACGACGCGACAAGCAACGCCAGAAAAACAGGCGAAACATAACGCCGCAACCTCTTCAGAATATTATCCATAACATACCAAAGTTCATAGGTGACAAAGATACGATTAAGCCGAGAGCAAAAAAAGAATTTATTCATTTTTTTGCCGAACGGGAGTATCCGTCTACCCCACTTCGGGTTGCCGCGCCAGCAGTTCCGGCGGCCTGGGCGGTGTGGGCTCGAACGGTTACGCCTGGAGCAGTGCGCCTCTCTCGGCGTCGAGCGTGAACGGGTTGTACTTGTACTTCGACGGTTCCTACGTGAGCCCCGAGAGCACCAGCGGCCGTGCGTACGGTTTCCCCGTTCGCTGCGTGCAGGAATAAGAGACAGGGAGGCTACCGACTTCT
>CAJUIE010000034.1 GCA_910586375.1 uncultured Alistipes sp.
CGTGCCCACAGAGTACAGGCCGCCGGAAGGGCCGTAGCGCCAACCCGAAGCGGGGAATTTATTGATGCGGAAAAAATATTTGGAAAATAGAATTTTACTTGCTACCTTTGTCAGAGCAATGTAGCAGGGTTCTGGCCTTTACCGGCCGGGATTCTTGTTTTTTTACGTTTCTTGGTTATGAAAAAAGAGATTATCTATCTGACGGCGGAGGGCTATAAGAAGCTCAAGGACGAGTTGGATCATATGCGTTCCGTTGAACGTCCGGCGATTTCGGCGGCCATTGCGGATGCCCGCGATAAGGGCGACCTTTCGGAGAATGCGGAGTATGATGCGGCGCGTGAGGCCCAGGGGTTGCTGGAGATGCGTATTGCTAACCTGGAGGCTACGATCGCTAACGCCCGTGTGATCGATGAAACGAAGATCGACAAGAGCAAAGTGCAGATTTTGAGCAAGGTAACGCTCCTGAATCACAACACCAGGAAGCAAATGGTTTATACGATCGTGGCCGAGCACGAGGCTAATTTGCGGGAGGGCAAGCTCGCCATCGGTACGCCGATCGCCAAGGCACTGCTGGGCCATAAGAAGGGCGACCGTGTGGACGTTGAGGTGCCGGCCGGAACGGTGCATTTCGAGATCGTAGACATAGATATATAATATATAGGTATCGTCGCAGGCCGGGCGGTCGTGTACTGCCGGGGAGGCTGGAGAGGGGAGGCTCGGGTGCTGCGGAGGATCGAAAAAAACCGCATCGGATTTCCGATGCGGTTTTCGATTTGTGACAGGTAAAGTCTTATAATGCCTTGATTTCGTGGAGCACAGCGTTGGTCTTGTGAACCGCTGCGGCAGACTCGGCAAATCGGGCAGCTTCCTCCCTGGTCAGTTCAACTTCCACGATCTTTTCGATGCCTTTGCGTCCGATGATCGCCGGTACACCGATGCAGAGATCCGTCTCACCATATTCGCCCTCTAAGTAGCACGAGCAGGGGATCATCTTTTTCTGGTCGTGGAGGATTGCCTCGACCATCATTGAAGCCGCAGCGCCCGGGGCGTACCAGGCCGAAGTGCCGATGAGTTTGGTCAGCGTGGCGCCGCCGACCATCGTGTTGGCCACGGCCTGCTGGAGCTTTTTCTTCGAGGCGAACTGCGCTACG
Organism: uncultured Alistipes sp.; assembly: GCA_910586375.1. GTDB lineage: Bacteria > Bacteroidota > Bacteroidia > Bacteroidales > Rikenellaceae > Alistipes. Next base: position 1,152 of record CAJUIE010000034.1, read on the forward strand.
GGTACGCCGTTGACCGTCGCCTTCGAGAGCAGCGGAATCATCGTCGTGTCGCCGTGGCCGCCGATCACCATGCCGTCGACGTTGTTGATGTTGGCGCCGGTGGCTTTGGCCAGGTAGCATTTGAAGCGTGACGAGTCGAGCGCGCCGCCCATGCCGATGATGCGGTTCTTGGGCAGGCCCGAGGCTTTGAGCGCCAGGTAGGTCAGCGTGTCCATCGGGTTAGCCACCACGATGATGATGGCGCGGGGCGAGTACTTCACGATGTTTTCGATCACGCCTTTCATGATGTTGGCGTTGGTACCGATCAGTTCTTCGCGCGTCATGCCCGGTTTGCGGGGGATGCCCGATGAGATGACCACCACGTCCGAATTGGCGGTCTTCTTGTAGTCGTTGGTGGCACCGACAAGTTTGGTGTCGAAATCCATCAGCGTCGAGGTCTGGTACATGTCCAGCATCTTGCCTTCAGACAGACCCTCCTTGATGTCGACAAGGACTACTTCGCTCGCCACTTCGCGGCAAGCCATCACGTTCGCACAGGTAGCGCCCACGGCGCCGGCGCCTACGACGGTAACTTTAGACATATCTTCTATTCGTTCGTTTGGTAGTTTTCGTAATTTTTTCGGCTTTCAACCAGCTTTCGCGGGATGAAGACTGCGGTGGTCTGCGCCGTCAGTTGCAGGCCTCCGCTGGCGGAGGCTTCGGCCCGCCAGCCCGACGACTGCCTTTATCGCGTTAAAAACGCCCCCTCCCACGGTCCGCGAACAGGCGCAACTCAGCCTATCAGTTCGGCGTATTGCTCGGGCGAGAGCAGCGACTCAAAGTCGGTCGGGTCGGCCACTGCGACCTTCACCAACCACCCTTCGCCGTAGGGGTCTTTGTTGACCAACGAAGGGTCGGCATCAACAGCCGGGTTGAACTCCACGACCTTGCCCTCTATGGGCAGGAAAGCGTCGCTTACGGTCTTCACAGCTTCGATCGAGCCGAAGACATCGCCCGCGGCGAGCGTCTCGTCCACAGTCGGCACGTCGACGAATACGATATCGCCCAGCTGGCTCTGGGCGAAGTCCGTGATGCCTACGATGGCTGTATCGCCTTCGAGGCGGCACCATTCGTGGTCGTTGGAATACTTGAGGTTTGCAGGTATGTTCATGACTGCTCGCTGTTGGGTGGAATGTGTTTTTTCGAATGCAAATATAATTGTTATTTTTGTAACAGCAATTTTTCGACCTGTTTTTTTGGTTTCCAGGGACTTTGTAGGGGCGGTTGATGCAAAAAAATGGGACAGGAGCGTATATCTTGGTTATTAATCGTTATCTTTGTCTCGAACTGTCGGTTAGGCTGTTAGGCCTTTCCCGGCCGGTTCGCCCGAAATCATTCGTTTAATTTAAATTTTCTGCGATGAAGAAATTATTCGCCCTGGCAACCATTCTTCTGACGGCTGCGTCGTGCAGTTCCGATGGAGACGAGGCGGGCACAAATCCCCCCCCCTCTGCGGCGGTTGAACTGAAGCTTTCGTCTGAAGATCAATCTGTTGATGTTGATGAAACGGGCCTGAAGGCTACGATCGAAGCCGCTGCCGAAGGCCTTACGACAACCCTCGCGGTCACGACCGCCGATGATGCCACGTGGAGCATAAGCGAAGCTCCTGAGTGGATCACACTCTCCCAGGAGGCCGACGTTCTCGAGTTGGCCATCGCGGAAAACGAATCGACCGATTCGCGCGAAATTACCCTTACCATTACAGCCCAGAGCCCCGGGGGCAAGGCCGATGCCACCGTCAAGGTGTTCCAGTACGGCACCGTCGTCTCTGAACCCGAGCTGAAGCTCTCGTCGGAAAGCAGCCTTGTGACTGTCGACCAGACGGGCACTGCTGCTACCGTTGAGGCTACGATCGAGAGCGTCGAGATCGACTTCGGCGTGGAGACCAACGTCGCCACGTGGAGTGTGAGCGAAGCTCCCGAGTGGGTTGTCCTTACCAAGGGCGATGATGCCCTGAAGGTTGCCATCGCTGCCAACGGCGCCACGTCGGCCCGTAGTGCCGAACTGACCCTTTCGGCCAAAAATGTCAAGGGTACCGCTACAGCCGTCATTACGATCAATCAGGCGGCGGCACCCGTTGCGACGTTTGATGTCGACAGTACTACGGCCGAAATTCCGGCCGAGGGTGGCTCTGTCCAGGTAGGTTACACGAGCAACCAGACTGCTCTGTCGGCTTCTCAGACCGCATGGCTCGGTTTCTCGGTCGACAAGCAGGCGGGTAAGCTCGTCTTCTCGGCCGAGGTCAACGACACGGGCAGCGCTCGTTCGGTCGTTGTGACCATCACGGCTGGTGCGGGCGACAATACCGTCGCTAAGCAGATTACCATCTCGCAGCAACCTGTTCCTGCCCAGCTTATCTTTACTGTTAAGACCTCCGCTGACGGCAAGGAGGTGCCGATGCCCACTTTATCGTCGGACGATACGGACATTTCGATCTCCGTAGATTATGGCGACGGCTCCGCTGCCGAGACCTTCACGAGTGGCATCACCTCCACGGCCAACAAACACACCTATACCACGGCGGGCGAGTATACCGTGACGATCAGCTCGGCCAACAAGATCACGGCCCTCTCCTTCTCCGGGAACACCTATCTTACCTCCGTTACGGTCAATACGCTTGACTGCTCGGTCCTCACGACGCTGGCACGCTGTTTTTATAACTGCCGCGGGCTTGTTTCGGTGGATAAGATTTTCTCGAAATGCTCGGCCGTCACCACGGCAGAGTATGCATTCTACGGGTGTATTGCGCTGACGACTATTCCCGATGGGCTGTTCGATGCCATGCGTGCCACCTGCAGGTCGTTCAACTACTGCTTCCAGAACGATAAGGCTCTTGTGTCGGTTCCGGCCGGGCTGTTCTCCTCGTTCGAGCAGAATACGACTTTTGCGAGTGTTCTTTATGGCACCGGCATTACCGAACTTCCTGCACGATGTTTTGCCGGCAACTCCAAAACCACGGAGCTGCGTTACCTCTGTAACAAATGTTCGAACCTGGAGCGTATTGCACCCGATGCCTTCGAGGGATGTACGGCTGCCGAGAGTTTCTATGGCGCATTTACCGAGTGTGCGGCCCTTAAGGAGATCCCCGCCGGACTTTTTGCCGATTGCAAGGCGCTCAACGACATTTGTTATTGCTTCCAGAACTGCACGGGTCTGGCGTCGCTGCCCGCGTCGCTCTTCGACAACAACCGCGGCCTGCGGTCGTTGGACTTCGCGTTCTACCGTTGCGAAAATCTGACGGGCGAAACTCCCTATACGCTTATCGGGGAGACTAAGGTCCACCTTTACGAACGTCATCTTTATCCCGACTATTTCCAGAATCCCACTGCGTTCGAATACTGCTTCTCTTATGACGAGCAGCTGTCGGACTATGCCATCATGCGGGCTCTGGAGGGCGACAACGCCCTGTGGGCACAGGATTATTGATCGTGTAAAATAGAGGTATAAAGATATGAAAAGAATTTTCGGTTTTTCGATTGCGGCTCTGGCCGCCACGGCTGCCCTTTTCGTGGCGGCTTGCAGCGATGATGATAATAATACCAATACACCGACGCCGGGTGCCAACGGCACGGTTCTCTTTACGACTGCGTCCAACGGCGTTTACCGCACGACGCATGACAGCACCACGGGCAGCTATGAGGTGACGTTGGGCAGCCAGAACGATGAGCTTTTCCTGGTCTTCGTTGCTCCGAAGTTCGAAAGTACGGGCCATCCCACGCCCGAGGCAGGTACTTATGCCGTGGCTGCCGAAGCGGGAGCTATGACCATCGATACGGAGCAGAGTTATTGGATTTCGACCTCTGACGGTATGGAAGTCAAGCGCAAGATTGTCGGAGGCTCGTTTATTCTTGGTCTCCTCGATGGCAGCTACTCGCTGGAGGGTGAGTTGACAGGTTCGGGCGATGCTGTGCTGAAGTTCGCTTTTTCGGGCCAGCTCCTCTTCGCCGATTATAACGGAGAACCCCTTGCCGACGCCATTCAGTGTCAGAGCGCCCGCGGCACTTTCTATGGTTCGTATTATATTCCCAATGCGTCCGATTATTATATCGTGCTGTTCGACACGCTCCATGCCGCTGAGGGCGATCCTTATAATTATCGCATCTGCCTCGACTTTACCAGCGGGCGTACGGCCGGGTCGCTTATGCCGGCCCTGGGAACTTATTATCCCGACGGCAATCTGATGTTCGATGAATTCACCTTCCTTCCGGGACTGATGAACGGTGCCAACGGTACGCTGTGGCAGATACCTTCCAGCAGTGGCGGTGCTACGCGGTATATGGTGACCGACGGATTCTTCACCCTGCGTGCGGCCGATAACGGTAAATACCAGGTTTTCGGTACGCTCAAGGATAATTATGGCAAGGAAATTTCGTTCAACTATGTTGGTGCGCTGCCTTTCGTCAACGATGCTGTGGGTACGTTTACGTCGTTGACTGAGAATTATGACATGGGCCAGGCCTATTACGTAAACCAGAAGTGCACCAGCACTTCGGATGAGGGCAACATCTGGGCGATTTATTTCTACGACGAGCAGTCGTGGACGTCGAAGGGTGCCGAGGGCCATTTCGTCAAGTTCGAAATTCCGCTCACGACCGATCACAAGGCTATTCCTGCGGGCACTTACTCGGCTGCAGCCCATGTGCTTTATCCCGAGCAGAACAATTATGTCCCGGGGTATATCTTTGCTTATGACACTTCGCTGGCTACGGCCAACGGTTCGTGGCTGGCCAGGGGTAACGGTACGAACTCGGCCGTCTGGGCGCCTCTGCGTAAGGGCGACCTCGTGCTGGAGGTGGACCAGTCCGGTGTTTATACCGCAACGTTCACCATCGAGGATGACGATTACATTCCCCACACCGTTTCTGGCAGCTTCAAGGGAGAGATACCCCTGACTTCGGATTCGAAGGTTCAGTCGCTCGCTGTGCCTGCTCCGGTGCGGAACTCGCAGCGGTAGCAGCTTGCTCCGATAACGATTCGGCCGGATCCATTAATGGACCCGGCCGATTTTTGTAAGATGCTTTGTAGTGTCTTGTCTTATTCTTGCATGCAGCGAACGGGGAAAGCGAGTGCCCGGTTGTTATTGCTCTCGGGATTCACGCCGGAACCGTGGAAGTATAAGTCCGATCCGTATACGCCCGACGCCGAGTCAGGCGCACTGCTCCAGGCGTAACCGCTTTTACCTCCCAGACGGTCTGCTTCGCAGCGAGGCCCTTTACGAAAACCCGAAGTGGGAGAGGGGGAATTTTCGATTCAGCGGTTGATGACAAACTCGACTTCGCGGAAGAGGTATTCGTGCTGCGTGCCGTCGGTATGGCGCAGCACCAACGCTCCCGTCGGGCGCACTCCCTCGATCGTCGCATCGAACAGTGTTCCGTCCGGGCGGCGGTAGGGGTGCAGCTCTCCTAAACGGTAGAGATGGCGTTTGTAGTCGTGTTGCAGTGCCTCGCTCTCGCCCCGTTCGAGCTGGGCGTAACGCGCTGCGCAGCGATCGAGAAAGCAGCCGAGCACTTCGGCGCGGTCGAAGGTGTGGCCTGCGACTTGTGCCATCGAGACGGGATTGGGCAGCGAAGGGTCGAACTCCGTTTGGTTGATGTTGATACCTATGCCCGCCAGCGTACGTGAGAGACGTCCGCCCGAACAGTTGTTTTCGATCAACATACCCACTGCCTTGCGGTCGCCGATGTAGATGTCGTTGGTCCACTTGATGCGGGCATCCAGCCCGAAGGTTCCGAACGTCTCTGCCAGGGCCAGGGCCACAGCCTCGTTGAGGAGGAATTGCTCATTCACGGGCAGAAACCGGGGCTCCAGCACCAGCGTAAAGGTGAGGTTTTCACCTTCGGGACTGGTCCAGACATGACCGCGCTGGCCGCGTCCGGCAGTTTGATGTTCGGCCCACACCACGTCGCCGTGCCGGTAGCGTGAGTCGCGGGCCTCGTCGTTGGTCGAGGTGGTCTGCGCAATGCGGTAGATCATGCCGGGACGCCAAAGTCGCGCAAAGCGTCGTTAAGCGATGTTTTCTTATCGGTTGACTCTTTGCGCTGCCCGATGATTAACGCACATGTCACGCTGTACTCGCCCGCCGGGAATTGCTTGCGGTAGCTGCCTGGTACGACCACCGAACGGGGCGGCACGTAGCCCTTGTAGGTCACTGGCTCGGGCCCTGTCACGTCAATGATGTGCGTTGAACCCGTGATGACCGTATTCGACCCTAACACTGCTTCGCGGCAGATATGGGCACCCTCCACGACTATTGCGCGGGAGCCGATGAAACAGTTATCTTCGATAATGACGGGCGCCGCCTGCACGGGCTCCAGCACGCCGCCGATCCCTACGCCGCCCGACAGATGTACGTGCTTGCCGATTTGAGCGCACGATCCGACGGTGGCCCAGGTGTCGACCATCGTTCCCGTGTCGACATAGGCACCGATGTTGACGTACGAGGGCATCAGAATGGCTCCCGGAGCTATGTAGGCGCCGTAGCGCGCCACGGCATGGGGCACGGCCCGTACGCCCAGCGCTTCGTAGCCGTGCTTCAGCTCCATCTTGTCGAACCACTCCAGTTCGCCCGCCTCCATCTTGCGCATGGGCTGAATGGGGAAGTAGAGGATCACGGCTTTCTTGACCCATTCGTTCACGCGCCACTGGCTTTTTTCCGCATCGACGGGTTCGGCGCAACGCAACTCTCCCTTGTCCACCAGTTCGATCGCTCTGCGGATCGCTTCGGCTATCTCCGGCTTTTGCAGCAGCGTGCGGTCGGTCCACGCAGTCTCTATTGTTTGCTTGAGTTCTTCGTACATTTCGATTTCATGCTTGAGCAGTCAAAATTACGCATTTTTTCCTAACTTTGCCCGAAATAACGCAAAAACCCGAACGATGACAGGAAAGATACGTGCGGCGGCATTGCTTGCGTGCGGCGTCGCGATGATTGCAACAAGTTGTTCGCAGATGAAAACAATCAAACACATGCCTTATCCCGACACCGCGCGCGGCGAGGTGGTCGACGACTACTTCGGCACGAAGGTGGCCGACCCCTACCGCTGGCTCGAGGACGACAACTCGGAGGCTACGGCTGCGTGGGTTGCGGCCGAGAATGTCGTCACGGAGGATTATTTGTCGCAGATTCCGTTCCGCGGAGCTATCCGCGAGCGCCTCACTGAGCTGTGGAACTATCCCAAAACGGGTCTTCCGGCCAGGCATGGCGACTGGTGGTACTGGTTCCATAACGACGGTTTGCAGAACCAGTCCGTCCTTTATCGGGCGGCATCACCCGATGGGCCGGGTGAACTCTTCCTCGATCCCAATACGCTCTCGGATGACGGAACGGTGGCTTTGGGCGGCGTGTCGTTCTCCGAGGACGGGCGTTATTGCGCTTATAGCGAGGCTGCGTCAGGCTCCGACTGGGTGAAAATTCGGGTGCTTGACACTGCGACGGGTACGTTAACCAGCGACTGCATCGAGTGGGTGAAGTTCTCGGGCGCTGCGTGGTCTCCCGATTCCAGAGGTTTTTATTACAGCGCTTACGATGCTCCGAAGGAGGGCATTTATTCGGCTCAGAACCAGTTTCAGAAGGTCTATTATCATGCCCTTGGTACGCCGCAGAGTGCCGATGTACTGGTCTATGCCGATCCGGCCCATTCGTTACGTTACTTTTCGGCCTGGCCGAGCGATGATGGCAAGTGGCTCTTCGTCGTCGCCTCGGAGGGCACGTCGGGTAGTGAAATTCTTTGTAAGCGTGTGGGCGAGAAGAAATTCCGGGTGCTGCTGCCGGGCTTCGATGCCGATTACGAGCTGGTCGAGTGTAAGGACGACGCTCTTTATTACGCCACCAACCATGACGCCTCGAACCGTCGTCTGATGAAGATCGGCCTTCGTGGTGCTGCGGTGCCCGAGGTGGTCATCGCTGAGCAGGAGCGGCAGCTTCAAGGGGTTTCGTCGGCCGGCGGTTACCTTTTTGCTGCTTATTTGCAGGATGCGCAGAGCAAAGTCGCGCAGTATGACTTCGAGGGGCGCCTCGTGCGCGAAATCGATCTTCCCGCCATCGGCACCGTGGGTGGTTTCGCCGGCGAAGATGACGATACGGAGCTTTATTATGCGTTGTCGAACTATACGTCGCCCTCGACCCTTTATCGTTATGACGTCGGCTCGGGCGCGTCAACCTTGTTCAAGGCTCCCGATGTGCAGTTCGATCCCTCGATGTTTGTCACCGAGCAGGTTTTCTATGCCTCGAAGGACGGCACGCGCGTGCCGATGTTCGTCACTCACCGCCGCGATATGAAGCTCAACGGCAAGAATCCCTGCCTGCTTTATGCTTATGGCGGTTTCCAGATCAACCTCACGCCCGGATTCAACCCTTCGGCGCTGATGTTCGTCGAGCAGGGCGGTATTTATTGCGTGGCCAACCTGCGCGGCGGCTCGGAGTACGGCGAGGCGTGGCACAAGGCCGGGATGCTCGAAAACAAGCAGAACGTCTTCGATGACTTCATTGCAGCGGCCGAATACCTCATTGCCGAGAAGTACACTTCGTCCGACAGGCTGGCCATCAACGGCGGCTCGAACGGCGGCCTGTTGGTCGGTGCCTGCGAGGTGCAGCGCCCCGATCTTTATGCCGTCTGCCTGCCTGCCGTGGGGGTAATGGACATGCTCCGTTATCACAAATTCACGTGTGGCTGGGGCTGGGCCGTGGAGTATGGCTCATCCGACAAGGAGGAGCAGTTTTCGTATATTTATAACTACTCTCCTTTGCATAATATAAAGGAGGGTGTCTCCTATCCCGCTACGCTGGTCATGACGGCCGACCACGACGACCGCGTCGTGCCGGCCCACTCGTTCAAGTTCGCTGCCGAGCTCCAGCACTGCCAGGCAGGCGACGCTCCCGTGCTCATCCGCATCGAGACCAACGCCGGGCATGGTGCCGGCAAACCGACCTCCAAACGCATCGACGAGGCAACCGACATGTATTCGTTCCTCTTTCAGAATATCGGTGTGCCTTATCGGCCCGTCAAGAAGTAAGGCGCATGAAAGTTTATAAGTTCGGCGGAGCCTCGGTGCGCCATGCCGATGGGGTGCGTAACCTCCACAAGATCATTGCCGGCGAACGCGACCTGTTCATCGTCGTTTCGGCGATGGGCAAGACGACCAACGCTCTGGAGCGTGTTTTCGAGGGGGTACAGCGGGGGGATCGTGCGGCTGCGACCGCCGAAATCGCCGTTCTGCGTGAATATCACGCCGCTATTATCGATGATCTGTGGCATGCTCCGCAGCAGCTTCCGCAAGTTGAGGAGCTCTTCGCCGGGCTCGAAGAGGTCGTCGCCCATGCCGATTATCGTCCGGCCGATGCCGAGCTGTGGTACGACCGCATCGTGGCGTATGGCGAGCTGCTTTCCACGACCATCGTTTCTGCTTACCTTGCCCATGCGGGCGTTGCTAATCGCTGGATTGATATGCGGCGCTGCTTCGTCACCGGGCAGCGCCACAAGGACGCCGGGGTCGACATCGAAGCTTCGGCACCGTTGTTGCGGGCAGAGGTAGGAAGGGGCCCGGAGCGTGTTTTTGTAGGGCAGGGTTTTATCGGTGGCGCTCCCGATGGCACCACCACGACCTTAGGACGCGAGGGTTCGGATTACTCGGCGGCGGTCGTGGCCCACATCCTCGACGCTGAGTCGATGTCGGTGTGGAAGGATGTCGATGGGGTGCTGAATGCCGATCCCAAGATTTTTCCCGATGCTGTGAAGATCGCAGAGCTTAATTATCTCGACACGATCGAATTGGCTTATAGTGGCGCCCAGATCATCCATCCCAAGACGATTAAACCGCTGCAAAACAAGAATATCCCGCTTTATGTGCGTCCTTTCGACGACAAGCGCAAGCCCGGCACGGTCATTCGGGGCGTTTCGGCGCCCGTCGATGTGCCGATTTTGATTCTTAAAAAGAACCAGGTGCTGCTGACGATCCGTCCGCGCGACTTTTCGTTTGTCCTGGAGGAGAAGTTCGCGGCGATTTTCCTGCTTTTGGAACGTTACCGCGTCAAAACCAATTTGATCCATAACTCGGCGGTCAACCTGAGTCTCTGCATCGACGAGTCGTGGCACGTCGACGAAGCTGTTGCTGCGTTGCGCGGGGAGGGTTTCGACGTCATGAAGATCGACTGTATGGAGCTGCTCACCATACGTGGATATACCGATTCTTTATGGGCGCGGTATGCCTGTGGCCCGCATGTGTTTGTCCGTCAGGCTACGCAGTCTACCGTGCGCATTGTCCGTAAACGAGTTTAACTCCCGAATTTATGGCAGACAACGACTGGAAATCACGGTTGGGGATGGTTTATTCAACTAATCCCGACTTCGAATATACGACTGCACAGGCCGAGGAGCCGGAGACGCTGCCTCCGGTGCAGCAGGAGCTGCGCGTGTGGCTCGACCGCAAGCAGCGGGGGGGCAAGGTCGCCACGCTCGTCCGGGGCTTCGTGGGCCGCAGTGACGATCTGACGGCTTTGGCACGACTGCTCAAGACCAGGTGCGGTGTGGGCGGTGCGGCCAAAGAGGGTGAGATCATCATCCAGGGAGACCATCGCGACCGGGTGGTCGAGATTCTCACGCAGAGCGGTTACCGCTGTAAGAAAGCGGGTAGCTGAGGTGAAACGACTGCTGCGCATAATCTGTTGGCTCTGCATCCTGATGGGGACGCACCGGGCTGTTGCACAGTATTATACGTGGGGATCCGACCCGGCCAACCTCAAGTGGTCGACGATCCGTACGCCTGATGTAAGGATGATTTATCCCGATACGGTGGCCGATGTCGCGCGCCGGACGCTCTTTTATGTCCGTGCCGTGCAGCCCGATATTGGTTATGGCTTTCGTCACGGTCCCATGCGTATTCCGTTTGTCATGCACCCCGAGAATTTCCGGTCCAACGGTCTGGTGATGTACTTGCCCAAGCGCGTGGAGTTTCTCACTGCGCCGGCCATCGAGAGTTATTCCATGCCGTGGTATAAGCAGCTCGTGGCCCACGAATATCGTCATGCCGTGCAGTATAACAACCTCGACCGGGGCGTTATTCGGGCGCTGAGTTATATCCTGGGACAGCAGGGATCGACGATGGGGCTGTTGTGTATGCCCATCTGGGCGATGGAAGGCGACGCGGTGATGACCGAAACGCAGATGTCCACCTTCGGGCGGGGACTGCAACCCTCCTTTTCGATGGGTTTTCGGGCTCTGGGTAATATCGGTCGTGAGCGGCGTAACCTTGACCGCTGGTTCTGCGGTTCTTATCGCAATTACATCCCCGATCATTATGAACTGGGATACCAGATTTGTTCATACGCTTATGAAAAGTACGGCGAGAACATCTGGGACAAGGTTGCCTGGTACAGTGCCCGCAATCCTTATGTATTGATGACCACCCACGTGGCGTTGAAGAAATTTTATAAAACCCACGTTTCGCAGCTTTTTCGTGAGACGTTCGATAATCTGGAGGCCTATTGGGCGACGCTGCCCGACGAGGCCGACAGCGCCGAGCCGTTGGTGAGGCTGCCTGATGACGATCATACGACTTATCGGTGGCCGTTGTGGCTGGGTGAGGGGCAGGTGCTCGCTTTGCGGAGTGACCTGAAGCGGACGGAGCGCTTCGTGAAGATCGACGTTGCCACGGGTCGGGAGCGGACGGTGGCCCGTGTCGGGGCCTTTTCGACCCGCCCCGTACTGGGTCATGATGGCCGGGTGTGGTGGACCGAGTATCGACGTTCAAAACTCTTCGAGCAGCGGGTCAATTCGCAGCTTTGTTATATGGACTTGTCCGTCGGACGGCCCCGGAGCGTTGCGCGTGAGCGTCGCGTGCTTTATCCCACAGCCGCTGGTCGCGATTTGGGCTGGGTGGAGTACAATTACGATGGCAGTTATTCGGTCATCGTGCGGCGTGCTTCGGGCGAACGCGAACGTTGGGCCGCACCCCGGCGGGCAGAACTTCACGGTCTGGCGTGGGACAATGTGACTGCGGCCTGGTATGTGCTGGTCACCGACGACAGCGGCATGTGGCTCGGTCGTATCGACGACGAGGGGGTTCATCCCCTTACTGATGGGGCTTATGTCACCCTCTCCGACCTGCGGGCTGGGGGCGGGCGGCTTTATTATGGCTCGATCGCCTCCGGCAAGGACGAGGCCTGGTGTTACGACCTTGCCTCAGGGCGTCAGTACCGTCTTACTACGTCGCGTTATGGATCGTTTGACCCGTCCCCGATGGACGGCGGAGTGTTGGTCACGGTTTATGACCGTCGGGGGTATTGTGTGGCCCGGCAGTCTGTTGCCGACAGCGCGCTGATTGCCTCCGAAGCAGTTCATGTGCCGCGCAATCTGGTCAATCCCCCTCGTAGCCGGTGGCCCGTGATTAACCTCGATACGGTGCGCTTCACGGCGGCAGACTCCCTGCAGCAGGAGCAGACGTTCCGTGCGAAACGTTACCGCAAGGCGCCTAATCTGCTCAACGTACACAGTTGGATGCCTGCGGCATTCGACCCCTTCTCGGCCGTTGATGAACATGTCATCGACCTCAATGCCGGGGTGACGCTTCTTTCGCAGAACCTGCTCTCCAACACCGAGGCTTTTGTCTCTTATGGCTGGAATCGTCACGAGGGCTCGGTGGTCCGGCTCGGCGCCCGTTATTTCGGTCTGGGCGTTGATTTTTCCCTCGATGCAGCTTATGGTGGCAATCAGGTTTTTTATTCGCTGGGGCAATATAACTGGATTGCGGGGCGTTATGAACAGGTGAAACAC
>CAJUIE010000035.1 GCA_910586375.1 uncultured Alistipes sp.
GCACTATATAGAGGATTTTGGCCCACCAGGTCAACCACGGGGGGGGGAGGATCTGCACCCGCATGGCAATCCCCTCATCGGCCGCATCGGGATTGCCGACGAACGCCTTGACACGCAACGTATAATCACCGACAGGAACGTTGGAATAAGCAGCCCGGTTGGTCGAGCCCGCAACGTTCCAATCGTGATCATAACCTTCGAGCCGGTACATATACCCCACGGCATGCTGAACCGCGTGGTTCAGCGACGCGAACTCCAGCCGGAAATTGGCAAAATCATAAGGCAGCACAACCTTGCGGGCCTCCGAAACGGCCTCACTCAAAGGAGAACGTCGCCCCGGCACGACAGGCCGGTTGCGCACCTCAAGACCCGTAAAACAAAGATCGTAATCGACCTTTGACGCCCGTATGCGATCGGGATCAAACCGATAAACGCGACGCCCACCGCCGAAAAGCACACCTCCGTCGGGCAGAGTCAGGGCTGTGGCTTCGCTCAACACGGCCGAGCGCATGTTGTCGTAAAGGCTGTAGTTGGAAAAGAGCCCCTGATCGATGTCGAGCCGCGAGACGGAGTTATGGGTCGATACCCACAAATCGCCCGTCCGATCCTCAGCGAGCGCCAGACAGATATTACTCGCCAGACCGGCGGCGTGGTCGTAATGCCGGAAACGGGGCACACCCTGCTTGTCATACCCCACGATACGGTTCAGGCCTCCGCCGTATGTCGCCAACCAGATCTCCCCGCGCGAGTCCTTGAGCATGTGGATGATGTCGTTGTTGCTCAATGACAAACTGTCACCCGCAACCTTCTGCACCGAGCGGAAACGCATCTGCGCAAACGGCTCCCGGGGATCGAAGAGCAACAGTCCGTCGACCGTAGCGGCGAACATACGGTCGGGCCGGTCATAAAGCAGCCACCTGACCCGGCCCGCCTCCTCGGAAGGATAATGCGCGAGAAGGTTGCCCGCATGGATGAAACGGTCGCCGTCAGGCTGTTCGAGCACGTCGATCCCGCCCCCATAAGTGGCTACCCAGATGCGGCCCAGGTGATCCTCCTCAATGGAGTAGACCTGATCGTGGCTGAGCGAAAAGGCATCCATAGGCGAATGCCTGAAGTGCTTGACACCAAAATCGCTGCCACGCGGCGTCATACAATAAAGCCCCTTGCCCTTCGTGCCGACCCATATATGCCCCCGGGAGTCCTCCTTAAGGGCATAAATCATCCCTGCACCCTTCAGCGGTAACCGATAAACGGGACGGCGCCCCGCATCAAAAGCCAGCAGCTCGCCATCGCGCGTCCCGACCCAGGTCCGGCCCTTGCTGTCGTGCATCAGGGCCCGGATTTCGCCCGAAAACGAATCTGGCAGCGGGCCATCGAGCGCAAAAACCTCAGCGGGCTGTTGCAGCAAGGTCGCCTTGCGCAAACCCCGTTCATAATAAGTCGACAGCCACAATACATCGTCGCGGACGTCGAAACGCACCACGGCGTTGGTCATCTGGCAGTCGGGCAGGCTCGGATCGTTATAAAAAGGCTCGATGCGGTCGTGCTCGCGATCGTAATAGCCGAAACCGTATTGGTTCATCTTGATCCACAACCGCCCGCCACCTTCGGCGATGCGCGTGATGGTGTCGAGGTTGTAGGAGACCGTGTAAGGCTTCTGCTCGAAATGGCGGAAATCGTTGCGCCGGGGGTCATACCGCGTAATACCCGCCTCAGGCGTAGTAATCCACAACGTGCCATAAGAATCGGCAGCCAGGTCACGAATACGGCGTGGCCGGGCGCCCAGGGGTGTCAGACGCGCAAGGCGGTCGCCATCGACGCAAAACAGCTCGCCCGAGCAGCTGCCGACATAAGTCCTCTGGTGCGTCACATCGACCTCAATAGCCGTCAGGTCGGACGCTCCGCCCGTCATCCGGCAAACAACGCCGTCACGCTTCCCGGTCCGGACCACCGCCCGGGCTGTGAGGCAATAGACACTCGTCGAATCGGCTGCGAAACCAACACCCGGGGCCGGCATTTCGCACACCCGGCGAACCTCGCCCCGCGCACCAGCCAGCACCAGATTCAGAGTCCCGCTCTGGGTCGCAATCCAGGCATTGCCGCAATCATCAAGATGAAACGCCGAGACATCGCCGCCCAGCGTCGCAACGTCGTGCAGTACATCAACCTGCACAGGCCCGGCATCGGCCGTGTCAACAAAACGCACGGCTCCCACCCCGGCAATAGCCACCCAGGTGCCACCATCGGCATCATGGAGGCAATGCGTCATGCGATAATGCTGGACATCAAGCCCCACGATTCCTGTAGTGACCTCCTCAAACTGCTCGGTGAAGCGATTCAGACGATAAAGATGCAGGTTATAAGTCGTAAACCACAAATGACCGTTGGCGTCCTCACTCACGGAGACGAAACGATGGTGCGACAAGGGCGAAAGCTCCTCTGCACCTGCATTGAAATTGCGGAACGTATAACCGTCGAAACGACTGACCCCATACCACGTGCAGAGCCACACGAACCCCCGCGAATCGGTATAAATGTCGGCAATGCGGTCATGTGTCAACCCGTCCAGGGTCGAGTAGTACTGAAAAAGGCACTGAGGTGGCTCGCCCACAACCCGGCAGGGAAGCAGCGTGCCGAGCAGCAACAGGGTTAGCAGAAGTCGTTTCAAGGCAAATACGATATTTTATCCGGCATTCCGAATGCAGCACAGTCAATCTTTTTCGCGTCGGAAATGCAAGTCCGGAGCCAACGGAGGCGACGCGCACGAATGGCGCAAGCCTTCGCCGTCCGGGGCTCCGGCTTGCCAGCCTGACGGCTGACATTTTTGCGACTAATGCCAAACGGAAGTCGTGCGGGTCGCAGCCTCGCCCCGCGGAGGCCCGCAACTTATCGTTGCAGTCCGTCCGCAGGCAGCGGCCCGGTCTAAAGATAGATAATTTCGGCGAAAAATCAACGAAAATCCGCCTCTTTTTCAAAAAAAGCGATCATCCGCAACGCCTCTTTGGACGAAACGCTCCGCACCCACTTCACCCGTCGGTCTGCCGAAGCTCCGAGGCCCGAAGAGCCGCACTCAGCATAACGAACAGTGTGCCGGGCATGGGGTTTATTCCAGTCGTGCCACCCTTCGGGGCGGATATGCGGGCCCAAATAACAATCGACGAAGAGCGTCTGGGCATAGTCCCGCCACGGGCGCCCCAGATAACATGCCCTCACCCCTTCGTCGGCCGTCAGACGGCATTCGTGGAAGATCAGCCCGCACGACTGGCCGCGGCACGTCGAGGCGGCCGTGATGAACGAATCGGCCCTGGAGCGTATCTCGCACCGCCGGAAAAGCGCCGCAGCGGCCCCAAAAATGAAATCGGTCGTGCCTTCAATATAACAATCCTCGAAGAGCATATGCATGTTGCGCTCCACGGTTTCGCCGTCACGATTGCCTGAAGCATAAAGGTAAAGCGTATCCTGATTACCGAGGAAACGGCAACCAACAAAATGCAACCGGTCGGCCATGCACTGCACGGCCACAGCCTGCCCCACGCATCCTGCGCTGTTTTCGAAAGTCACACCACGCACCAGCCATCCCTCACCGCCGAAATAAACGGTCGAAGAGCCCGAAGTACCCAATATATGCCCCGTCTGACCAATTTTCGAGGCATAATCATCCCACATAATACGAACTTCGCCCCGGCCTTCGAGCATAACGTTACGCTTGGTGGCAGGGATAACGACCTTTTCGCGATAAATCCCCCCGCAAACGACAATGCGTGTCGTGTCGCGCCCGAAGTCGGGAATGGCTGCCACACCCTCCGAAAGCGTAAAAAAGTCGCCCGACCCATCCTGGGCCACCACCCAGTCGGGCACGGCAAGGCGTGCGCCGATCTCGGGCACCTGCTCCCGCAGCAACGAGGCGACCATACGCGCCACGGCATGTGCACCACGAACGTTAAGATGTGTATCGTCGCGCTGCCCCTCAGGATAACGCGGACAAGTGCCCGGTTCAACCCACATAAAGCACTCCCGCGAATGTTCGTCGCCCAACTGCGCCACCCACTGCCGGGTCAGAGCTTCCATATCAAGCAGCACGACACCCTCTTCCCGGGCCACGCGCCGCATGGCCCCGGGATAATCACCGTGGGTGTCAGTCAGCACGCCATCGACGAAATGCCGCCGGACAATGGGTGTCAGCAGGACGGGCGTAGCTCCCCTCTCCCGCGCCTCCCGCACATAACACCGCAAATTTTCGGCGTACTGCTCCGGCGATGAATAACGCGCCGTGTCACTCTTGGAATCGTTGTGCCCAAACTGAACAAAAACATAATCGCCGGGCTGCAACCGCCCGCAGACCCGCCGCCAACGACCTTCACTGCGAAACGACCGCGTGGAACGCCCGTTGGCGGCGTGGTTCTCCACCACAACCGAGCCGTCGAACAGCGGCTGGAACATATGCCCCCATCCCCGCTCGGGATTCTGCCCCGCGAGCTCCTTGGTGGCACACGTCGAGTCACCGACAAGAAAGAGCCTCAACGTATCGGCAGCCGCAACGCTCTGCCCAACGGGCAGCAGCGCCAGCAACAAAAGTAGAAAAAACCTCGATTTCATGGTTGTATGCTCACTATGCGACAAGCCCGAGGCTGCGGCCTCCCGCTCATCGATTCGTCTGCGTCGCCTCTCAGTCGAGCGCCCGGTAATCGGCGCCGGCCACCTGAGCTTCCGTAATGTCCCGCACCAAATAGTGGAGATAAACCTCTAAGTTAGTATAGAGCCCCTGCGGATCGAGCGTCTTAAGGTTGCCATCGGCCTTGTCGTTCTTATCCAGCCCAAAGAGCTCCTCGTAATAATCGGGGATGCCATCGCCATCGGAGTCCTTCACCCGTGCCAGTTCGTCGGTTGTAGCCGCGAGCGTCGGCCAGCCTCCCACGGCACTCTGCGTGTCAATAATACCACCCGTGGAGCCGTTGCCTCCATCGGGATAAGTCGCCGTGCCCGTCCGGGCATCGCTGGTAATGCGGCTATCAACGGCATCGCGCCGCAGCGAAGCACCCACATGGGCCAGAACCGCGTCGAAAGCATCGGCTGCCGAATGGGTCGTCGTATAGCAGGTTTGCGTATCATTGGACTTGATCGGCAGCGGAGCCGTCCGACGGCCCGCCGTGGTCGGGGGATTCGCCCCGCCACCGGCCGAAGACTGGTCGTGGTAATAAATACCGGACCACTGGTCGCTATTGATCGCCGTGGCATAACTCCCGGCATGGTAGTTATCCTCCAGGTAGAGCTCGGGGTAAGCCGTGCCGATCCCCATACTGGAGTTGTACCAGTAGGCATCGAGGAAATAATTGCGCTGCACCGACGCAGGACCGGGCTTGAAGTAATTACCGACCATGTTATAATGGCCATCCTCACCGCCATAAGTCGAGTTGCTGCCCCAGTTATAAATCACATTGTTGCGGTAATCGACATTACCCCGGTGAGTCGGCCGATAGTCGGTAGTACCTTGCAGGTAAATACCCGGATGATCGATGCGCGCATTGCGGCTATCGTTATTGGCCAGCATGTTGTGGTGAAACGACGCGTTGCGCCCGCCCCAGATGCCACCGTAACCGTGGCTCCCCTTATCATGCACGGAGTGACGCAGTGCTTCAGCCACTAAACACCACTGCATCGTGAAGTTGCGGTTGGCATAAAACGAGGCCACCTCGTCGATCGACCACGACATGGAGCAGTGGTCGAGAATGATGTTTTCGTGATAACGCCCCCAGATGGCATCGGACCCATCAGAGAGAAACGAGCTCTCATCGCCCAGGCGGAAACGCAGATAGCGCATGATGATGTTGTCGGCGTTTACCTGAACCGTACCACCACGAATACAGATGCCGCCACCGGGCGCCGTCTGCCCTGCGATGGTCAGGTTGCCCTGAGTTATTTTGAGGTCCGATTTCAGGATAATATCGCCTGCAACATCGAAAACCACGGTACGAGCCCCCGGACGGGTCACGGCATAACGCAACGAACCCGCAGAACTGTTGTCTTCAAGCGTAGTGACGTAGTAAACCGCGCCGCCACGACCGCCCGAGACATACATGCCACCCCCTTCAGCACCGGGAAAAGCACGCACCACACCGTCGTTCTCGTGGGCCAGAGGCAGTCCTAAATCGACCCCCGCACCACCCGATGTGGTGAACGACACTGCAACCGACCAATTGGACGCCTGCGTATATTCATCATCCGCCGCCGCCAATGCCCGGACCCGAAAACGATAAGAAGTAGCTTCCGTCAAGTCGTCGAAAAATACTTCAGCAGCTTCGATCCTATCGGACCGACTGGCCGAAGTGGCAGAACCCTCATAAAGTTCATAAGCATACCCCGCAGCTCCAGACACCTCGGTCCAATAAAGCCGGGCAGCTGTAGGGGTCAGCGCCTCCTCGTCGACCTTCACGACCGGAGCGGCGAGCATGGCATTCGAAAAGGAGACCTCCTCCGACCAGCCCGAGGCGACATAAGCACTGCCCACAGCTGGTACGGCCCGAACCCGGAAACGATAAGCTACCCCGGCAGACATCTCGAAGCTATAAGTAATCGACGGCACCGATCCCGTTTCGGCCGCGGCGGCTCCCTCCGCATAAAGTTCGTATTCATAAGCCCGGGCGTTGTCAATACGCGCCCAGCGCAACGTGGCCTTGAGCCCATCAATCGCAACCGCAGGAGCGGGCACAGCCAAAGGGGTCGAAGGCCCCGCCGGTCCGGCATCGTCGCCGCCACACGCCGCACACAGAAAAAACAATGCCGTCAAAGGCAAATAACGAAACCACTTCATAAGCAATGTAACTATAATAATACTATTTTCCACCCAAGGAACTATCGGACCATTTTTTCGCTTCTCCCGGCTGTAGGGGTTTAGATGACCGTTAATAGGAAGTTGGATGGAATCGCCCAAAACGATTAAAGCAAAGTAACAGCAGAAGCACTCACCGGCACGATCCGGGCATTCCCGGCATCGATCTGCGGAGCCTCCACAACAATATTACGATTGCGGCTGCCGGTAACCTCCAACGCGCACTTCAGTCCCCCCGGGCAAGCAAAACCCTCCGTGCGGAAATCGCGGACGTTATTGAGCTTCAACGCCGGTCCCTTTTCGGGCACGATCTCCACGTCGCGCAACACCACCCGGGAGGATTCGTTGATGCAAGCTCCCGTGCGGGCATAAATACGGGCATTCTCGACCACCACCCGCTCGACATTCATTTCAGGCAACCCATTGAAATACATAGCCCGACGAGCACCGCGGCACCAGATATTGCGGATGTGGATGTCGCGAAAAGCAGGCGTCGTCTCGTCAACAGGTACCGCCACCAGGTCGGTCGAAACCTCGCCCCCCTCAGCAGCAGCTTCGGAAGCCGACTTGCCACCATAAAAGAGGTCGAACAACAGCGCGTCCTGCATAATGTCGGACATAGAGACATTCTCAATATGAATGGCCTCCACCACACCGCCGCGCCCGCGCGTCGACTTGAAGCGCAGCCCCACGTCGGTGCCCGAGAATGTACAATTGGAGACCATGACATTCTTCACGCCACCCGACATTTCGCTGCCTACGACAAAACCGCCGTGACCATGAAAAACGACACAATTATCTACCAAAATATTTTCACACGGAATACCACGGTCGCGCCCGGACTTGTCCTTGCCGCTCTTGATGCAGATGCCGTCGTCGCCCACGTCAAAACGCGAATTGGTCAGCACAACGTTCTTGCACGACTCGATGTCGATGCCGTCGCCGTTCTGCGCATAATCGGGACAGCGGACCGTAATATTATCTACGATAAGATTGGTACACAGGGCAGGATGGAGGTTCCAGCAGGGCGAGTTCTGGAAAGTAACACCCTCAATGAGGACATTTTCGCAGTTATGGAGACTGACAAGCACCGGACGCAGGAAGTCGCGCATCGACTCGAACTCCTCGCGGGTCGTGGCCCACGTCGAGACGTTCTGATCGGCTCCCGAGGTGGCGCCGAAGCGATAACCCTCCGAGGGATACCACGTCTTGCCGTCGTCGGAGAGCACGCCGCCGCTCCGCACTTTGGCCTTCCACTCCCGCTCGGTCAACTTATCCTGCTTGACAGCGCGCCACGCATCGCCGTTACCGTCGATCACCCCATATCCCGTAATGGCAATCTCCTTCGCACCGCGGGCCGATATGGGCGACTGGCACCGCCACGTGTCGAGCCCCTCAAAAATAGTCTCGACCAACGGATAGAGGCTCTTGTCGTCACTGAAGACAAGCAGGGCATTGCGTTCGAGGTGAAGCTCGATACGATCCCGAAGCTCAATCGGCCCGGTATACCAGACTCCGGCAGGAACAACAACCCGGCCGCCCCCCTCAGCAGAAAGCGCCGCAATGGCTTGGGCGAAAGCTCCGGTCGCAAGCGTATGGCCGTCGCCCACACCACCGAAGTCAGCCACGCTCACCGAGCGGGCTGGAATGGCGGGCCGGGCAACCTGCGGCATATCAAAAGGCAAGGCCTTCTGCGGAACCGGAACCTGACAGCATGCCGCAGTCAGCACGGCAGCGAAGAACGACAGAAAGAGGTGTTTCGGATTCATAAAATTCGTATACATGAAATTTCAAGTATACAAATGTAGAAGAATACCACCTCCCGGAATGGGATTTTTTGACGCAAACAATGCACTTTTCGTCAAAAAACGGTTCAAACGTCCGGAGACGAGCTTTTGCCCGGGGTGGCGGCCCGGTCGGCCTCCGGTTGTCATGCGCGGGCCGGAGACTGCGGACGGGACAGCAACAAAGTTGCGGGCCTTCGCCTCCTGTTGCGAAGGCCCGCATCGGCTAAAGCCGAAAACATTACTCCCACTCGGATTGGCAGCCGCAACTTAAACGCTACTCCAACCGTTCGACCGTCACCTCGGCATAGGGATAATTACCGCTGCGGGGAAACTCGAACGAAGTATAGTTGCATCCGAACGTCTTCCCGAAATCATCGTCGGCAAAATCATTGTCCTCGCTCTTGCGCCACCCCATGACAAACCAGTAGTCGATACGCCCATCCACCGGATGCACCTGGCAGAGATAATTGCCCGGATCATCGACGCGCGACACGACATAACGGTCCGGAAGCCACAGAGCCAACCCCACCGTCTCACGCTCCCACCTGAGCGTATCGTTCTCGGGATAGTCACAGCCGACGGTCTGCATCACCCAGCAGTCGGGATACATGTAGTCGCCCCTCCGCCAGTGCCAGATCGCCGTTTGGTTATCGCGCATCTTCATCACACCCGTCGCAAATTTCAGCGTATCGGTCCCAACATCTGAAATACGGTTTTCCGCCTTCACGACCGATCCCCCGCCATAAAGAATATAGCGCGAGGTCATGTCGATTTCACGACCGCAATAGCGCCATCCCTCAACCCGCATGTCGACCACCGTGCGCAAGGGCCCCCGGGCAACAATACGCGCCTCGCGACGCCGGAAGTCGGCAATGTGGGTCGTCCGCAGCTTCGCAACATCCCACCCCCTGAGCGTCCCGACTCCCACCGACCCGAAAACACGCAAATTATCATGGCCATATCCGGCTGCCAGCTGTTCGTCGGAGGGGTACCACATCGTCTCGGCCAACTCCAGGCGCGGCTGCTTCTTACCGTAGGTGTCGATAGTCTGCTTCTTGTCAAAATAGATGCGATAGGCGGCATATTCCGATTCGAAGGCCGGGCCATGGTGGTGTAGTTTATGATACATATCGTCCTTATCGGAGGAGAGCACGTCGACGGCCCGCAGCGTCTTGTCGGGGTTCTTCAACCACATTTGCGCATTGACCAACGATTCATAATCATGAACGATCGGGTCCGTCGAGTAATCGACCCACGCATCCACCGGTTCATCCGTATTGAGCCCGACTGCAAAAACCAGTTCGTCGAACACCCCGTCGCCATCCAGATCGTCGAGCTGCGAGGGCACCTCGACAATTTCGGATTCGGAATAAACGTATTCGCCCTCATAAGTAGCCTTGTGCATATAAACCGTCGCCCCTTTGGCATCGGCCGGGACATCACGCACCACAGCCCATGTGCGGGCAGTTTCATAAGGGGTCGAGAGACGATAATGCACCCTATAAGTCTTCGCGTGGGCAATACCGGCAGTGCAAAGCGCCAGCACAAGCAGCAAAACAGATTTCATAACTATTTCAGATTTTCAATGATTCGTTCCAGTTCCGCACGCGAACTTATGGCCCCTGCCGGCAACTCGCCCGGAAAACTCCGCAACACATCTTCAGACTCAATGTCTACCCGCGCCTGATCAAACTGCGCCAGATCGAGCCCAAGCGTTTCGGCAAAAAATTCGCAAACCGCAAGGCACTTGTTGATCCCGAAATCGTGGCGTTCATTGGCCAGATGGACGTTGCGGAGGCTATTCCCCACTCCATAAAAATCCCAGATACGACGCAGAAAAGGGTATTCCAGTTTGGGATAAGAGGCCGTCCAGTCGCCGCCGTCGCTGACCGTCAACACAGGTCGCGGAGCCATCGCAGCAGCCAGAATTTCGGGCAGACAGCTTCCTCCGGCAGTCTCAGTCACCGGCCGGGCATTTTCACACGGACATCCGCCATCGAAATGGGAAACCAGGTGCACAACCGGAGCCAGCGCCGCCAGCCTCCCGTCGAGAAGCGCCAGCAACAACGCATGAGTGGCCCCACCCGAACCGCCAGCCGCAGCCAGCCGGGCCGTATCTATGTCACGCCGCGAAGCAACAAGCCAGTCAAGTACACACTTCGACCAAAGAGCCTGCACCTGCATGGCATAAGGCGCCCGATGGGTCTCCGCTCCGACCTGCCGCCCGGAGTCGCCCCAGCCGAAGATGTCCATATCAACCGCTACGGCCCCCATACGGGCCAGGTTACCCAGCAGTATCTGATGATCGGACCGATAACGCCCGCCCGGCCAGTGGCCCGACGGCACAAGGATCGCCGGGTGACGCCCCCGCCCCGAAGGCGCGTAAATTGTGCCGCAGACATAAAGTCCCGGCAACGTTTCGAGCGCATAATTTTGTGTCGTATAACCGTCATGCTTCCTGACCCGCCCCAGCCTCACATCGGGCTGTGCAGCGACACCCCGCACGAAAGGAGCAAGTGCCAGCACCTCCCGCACCTCATGCAAAAGCACTTCCCGCCGACGCTCCCACGCTTCGCGATCCGTATACCGGGCCGACAGCCACGCCAGAAGCTTTTCACCATCGGCAGGTGTCCGGCGATAAAATTCATAAGGCTGCACGATAATCCGACCGTCACGGCGCCAAACCAGATCAAGCGGACGCAGCACATTGTCAAGCGTCTGCTCAAGCGAATAAGGTCTGATGCGCGAATCGGGCCACGTGACCCATACCGTATCGGGCTGAAAACGTTTGCAGACCACTTCGACACCGAACTGTGCGCCGACTTCGGACAACACCTCTGCCAAAGGTCGCGGTGCCCGCAGCCTCTCAATCGACCGCTGCGCAACGACCGGAAAAACGAGGCACACCATATTATATAGGAAAAACGCGCAGCACAACAAAGATTTCATCGGGCAAAACATTTCTCGCAGAGGACAAATATAAAAATTTTCACGGCATTTCTTGGTATTTTTCCGAAAAGATTCTATATTTGCACACCTTTTCAATCCTCCTCATAAGGAGGGAAAAATACCCGGAGAGATGGGTGAGTGGCTGAAACCACCGGTTTGCTAAACCGACGTACGGAGTAATCCGTACCACGAGTTCGAATCTCGTTCTCTCCGCAAGAGGTGCAAAATTACGATTTTGCACCTCTTTTTTTATCCCCCGCTTCGGGTTACCGCGCCAGCGGTTCCGGCGGCCTGCACAATGTGGGCGCGGGCGGTTACGCCTGGAGCAGTTCGCCTTCTTCGGCGTCGAGCGTGTACGGGTCGGGCTTGGGCTTCGACGGTTCCGGCGTGGGCCCCGAAAACGGCGACAACCGTTCGAACGGTTTCCCCGTTCGCTGCGTGCAGGAATAAGAGAGGGGCGGGGCACTGACCGGGGCAAGCGAGGAGCGACCACAGCCCTTGCCGAGACCAAGAAAAGGGGCGCCAGGAATAAGAGGGGGCGGGGCACTGGCCGGGGCAAGCGAGGAGCGACCACAGCCCTTGCCGAGACCAAGAAAAGTGGCGCCAGGAATAAGAGGGGGCGGGGCTGACGTGATGCCCATCCCCCGATTTCAACTGAAAAAAGCCCATTGCATGAAACAAAACAGCCGGATTTTTCATCGTAAAAGCTCTGGGCAGGCTCCAAATCCAGTAAAATTCCACAAAAACCGCCTGAACAACTGATTGTAATCTGTCATCTTTTGCATCCAAAAACAGACTAACTGTAAGCACTTCGATAGCGGGGGGGGGAATTTCGTAACATATATTAAATTTTTTTAATAAAATATTTGTTTGTGACTTTCAAAATACATAAATTTGCTAACGAATATTCGCATGAAAAAACACCCTATACAACCGTCGCCGATGAAGAAAAACAGAGACTGAAAAACACCGATACGATAAAAATATAAATTGCAAAAATTTTTTTTATGTTTTCCCTATAAATGCCAGATTTATGATAAAAAAAGTTCTCCTACTATTGCTCGGGACGCTCTGCACGGGTCTTTTCGTCTGCGCTCAGACGAAGAAAGCCAGCGGAAACGTCGTCGACACAACGGGCCAGCCGGTCATCGGCGCCTCCGTCATCGTGAAGGGTACGAGCATCGGTGTTTCCACCGACCTCGCGGGCTTTTTTACGCTGAATAATATTCCGGCCAACGCCGAAGAGCTGGAGATATCGTTCCTGGGATACATACCCCAAACCGTAAAGATCGCACCGACGATGCAGGTCATCCTCGAATCCGACGCCCAGCAGATCGAATCGGTCGTTGTGACAGGTATGACCAAGACCGACAAGCGGCTCTTCACGGGTGCTGCCGACCGCATCGTCGCTGAAGATGCCATCCTGGCTGGTATGCCGGACGTGAGCCGTGGTCTGGAAGGCCGTGCGGCCGGTGTTTCGGTACAGAACGTATCGGGTACATTCGGCTCGGCACCCAAGATCCGCATCCGCGGTGCAACGTCGATCTTCGGAAGTTCGAAACCGCTGTGGGTGGTCGACGGCGTTATCATGGAAGACGTCGTGGACATCAGCGCCGACGACCTGGCATCAGGCGACGCTACGACTCTTATCAGCTCGGCTATTGCCGGTCTGAATGCCGACGACATCGAAAGCTTCAACATCCTCAAGGATGGTTCGGCAACCTCGATTTATGGTGCCCGGGCCATGGCCGGCGTGATCGTCATCACAACCAAGAAGGGCCAGGCCGGCGTCAGCCGCATCAGCTATACGGGTGAGTTCACCTACCGTCTGACCCCCTCCTATAATGATTTCAACATCATGAACTCGCAGGATCAGATGTCGATTTACAAGGATATGGAGGCCAAAGGCTGGCTTAACAACGCCACGATAGCCAATTCGGCACAGAGCGGCATCTACGGCAAAATGTGGTCGCTGGTCAACTCGGGCGCACTGGCCAACACGGAGGCTGCCCGCAACCAGTATCTTCGTCAGGCCGAATACCGCAACACGGACTGGTTCTCGGAGCTTTTCGAGCGTAATGTCATGCACACCCACTCGGTGAGCATGAGCTCGGGTACGGACCGCTCCCAATACTACGCGTCGATGAGTGCCATGTTCGATCCGGGATGGACCAAGTCAAGCAAGGTAGAACGTTATACGGCCAACCTCAACGCCTCGTTCAACATCTTCGACAACCTGACGCTCAACCTGCTGACCAACGGTTCTTACCGTAAGCAGAAAGCCCCCGGTACGCTGTCGCAGACTACCGACCCCCTATTCGGCGAGGTGAAGCGCGACTTCGACATTAACCCCTACTC
>CAJUIE010000036.1:0-11661 GCA_910586375.1 uncultured Alistipes sp.
CGAAGTGTCGCCCGTTTCATCGCAGCTCGCCATAGGTGCCTCTCTTGACCTTACGGCAACGCTCCTTCCCTCCGGTATTCAGGTCGAAGAGCCCCTTCTCTGGAAGAGCAGCAACCCCGCGGTGGCCACGGTCGATGACAAAGGACATGTCGTAGCCGTCAAAAGCGGTAAGGCCGAGATCACAGCCTCGGTGGGCGAGATCGTCGGCACCGCACACATCGAAGCCTACGAGCCCGGAGCCAAACGCGAATTTGTCTTCTACCAGTTCAACATCTGGGAGGGACTGGCCAACATATCCAACGGCCTGGATGCCTTCATCAATCAAATCGTCGAGCTTCAGCCCGACGCCGCGTCGTTCTGCGAGTTCCCCTCGGACCCCGCAGCCGAATCGATCCTATCGGCTGCCGCCAAGGCGCTGCTCGAACGCACGGGCCACTACTACTGGTACAACTACCGCGGCGGCAACGGCACACGCGGCCTGCTGACGCGCTACCCCATCGTCGAAACGGGCGGCGTGCCCTCGGCCAACGGCGAGTCGTCGTGGTTCTACCGCACGACCGTCGACTTCTACGGTCAGGAGATTTCAATTTACGCCTCACACGCCTATCCCGCCTACTACGCCTGCTACCTGCCGCGCGGCTATGGCGACGGCGAAGTTCCCTACGGCTGGACACCGATCTACGCCGAAGGCAGCACCACGGAGCTGGCGCCCATCACCGACGTAAAGTATATCCTTGAGCGCGAGGAGAAGTCGGGCCGCACGCAGATAGCCAAAGATTTAGTGGCCGACGCTGCCCGGCAGCACGAGGCCGGACGCCTGGCCATCTTCGGCGGCGACCTCAACCAGCCCTCGCACCTCGACTGGACCGAGGAGGCCAAAGATCTCTTCGCCCGCAACGGTACCGTAGTGGCCTGGCCCATTTCGTCCTATGCGATCGCCAACGGCATGAAAGACGCCTACCGCGAGGTTTACCCCGATCCGGTGGCGCATCCCGGCATCACATGGCCCGCCTACAACCCCATTGCCACCAAGAAGACCACGTGGGCCCCTGAGACCGACGACCGCGACCGTATCGACTACTGCTACTTCCGGCCCGATGAGAAAATCGAGGTCAAGAAGGCCCAGATCGTGGGTCCTACCTCGTCGGTAGCCTATGACAAGGAGGTCGCAGATAACTATGAAGAGGCAATCGCTCCGGTGAACGGCATCTGGCCCAGCGACCACCGCGCGCTGCTCATCACCTTCAATATTCAGTGTCCTGAGGCACAATAAACATGCAACCATGAAAAAAGTCATATTCCCGCTCCTTTTCGCCCTGTTGATTGCCTGTAGCAACGATGCTACAGGCAACGACCCGGGCGTCGATCCCTCCCTGCCCCCCCCGGCAGAACCGGCCGATCTGATAACCTACGACTTCGAATCGGCCATCGCGCTCGATCCCGCAGGCAAAGAGATCGCCTTCGACTACCCCGCAAGCCGGGAGGGCAAGACCGTCGGAATTTTCTACTTCATCTGGCAGGGTGCCCACGGCTACGACGACAGCGGCTACTTCAACGGCGACATCGTTCCGCCGTCGGCCAGCGACGTCAACTCGCCCTACGACATCAGTATTCTGGAGCACGGCCACACCGACCCGCAAACCATCAACTTCGGTCCTAAAGGAGCCATGCACCACTGGGGCAAGCCCTATTTAGACTACTATGTGGCCAACGACAAGTGGGTCATCCGGAAACATGCCCAGATGCTGCGCGACGCAGGCATCGACGTCATCTTCATCGACCTGACCAACGGCTATGCCTACCTGCCGGTGGTCAAGACGCTGTGCACCGTGTACCAGCAAATGCTGCGCGAAGGCAACCGCCCGCCGCAAATATCCTTCGTGCTGAACACCAATCCCGCACCCGTCATGCAGCAGCTGCTGACCCTCTACAAGAGCGGCAGCTACGACCGTCTGTGGTACCGCATGAACGGCAAGCCTCTGGTGCTCGCACCGCTTCAGGACTACGGCGTGGAGATCAACAACTACTACACGTTCCGCTACAGCTGGTTCGACACCCAGTTCGGCCACGGCGGCGACTGGTACGGCGACGGCACCAACCGCTGGTCATGGGGCGAATTTTCGCACCAACGCAACGTCAAGGAGGAGATTCCCGTCATGGCCGCCAGCCACGCCCACCTCAACATCGGGCGCAGCTTCTCGGGACTCTCGCCCGCATTCCGGGGCGGTTCACAACCCCAGAACACCACGGCCCAGCAGCGTGCGGCAGGCACCTACTTCAAGCAGCAATTCGAACATGCCGTCCAGTGCGACCCTGACCTGATCTTCATCACGGGCTGGAACGAGTGGGTGGCCCAACGCCAGATCGCCGAAAATCCCATGCAGTTCCTCGGCAAAAACATCAGCTCGGGCGACACCTATTTCGTCGACTGCTACAACCACGAATACAGCCGCGACGTCGAACCCTGTGCCGACGATTTCAAGGACACCTACTACTATTACATGGTAGACTATGTGCGTCGTTACAAGGGCACAAAAACCGTGAAACCCGTCAACGAAATACACCGCATCGCCATCGACGGCCGTTTCGACGACTGGGCGCTGCTGGGCACGTGCTATAAGGACTACCGTTTCGATACCGAGAAGCGCGACCACTGGGGCTTTGGCTACAAGAACCTCAGTCTGAAGAACGACACGGGCCGTAACGACATTTACCGCTGTAAGGTTGCGACCGATGCCCGGATGCTCTATTTCTACGTCGAGACCGTCGACCCGATCTCACCATCGGGCGACCCGAAATGGATGCGTCTGTTTATCGATGTCAAGAGCGACACAAATCCCGGCTGGGAGGGCTTCCAGTGGGTGGTGAACAACTGGGTCGTAAGCGACTCGAAGACCTCACTCCAGCGTTCCAAAGGGGGTTGGGAGTGGGAAGACGTCGCCATTCTGGACTATGCCGTCAAAGGTCGGCAGATGGAGATAGCCATCCCGCTCGACGAGCTGGGCATCACCAACCGGCGGGAGTTCACCATCGACTTCAAATGGATCGACAACGCCGTCGATGCGGGCGACATTTGCGAATGTATGACCGACGGAGACTCGGCTCCCGACAGCCGATTCCGCTATCGATATATCTTTAAATACTAATTCACAACGTCAATTATGAAACGAATTCTTATATCGGCCCTGCTCTTCGCCACCCCGCTTCTGCTTTGCGCCGGCTGCAAAGACGACAACAAGGGGGGGGGTGACATCACTCCCAAAGAGTACCCGACAGTCATTCCTGCAACCGACCGCTTCCCCGCCGTGGCATGGCACGGCGTGCGCCACGATTTCGCTACGCCCGAACGTTTCCTCGAAGCTCAGCAGATGGGTATAACACTCAACTATTCGCGCCTTGTCAACCTGGAAACAGCCCTCAAGGCGCTCGACGCCGCAGCAACCACTGACGTGAAGCTCATCGTCGAGTGCGAGGAGCTCTACAACGACGACAAACGGGCCGATGCCGTACGCACGCTCATGACCCACGAGGCTCTGGGCGGCTACTTCATGGAGGACGAACCTGCCCCCGACCGATTCGAGGATATCGGTCGGCGCATCCGTGAAATCGAGGCCATCGACCCCAATCACATCTGCTACTGCAACATCTTCCCGACACTTACCGCCGAGACCTATCAGGCATGGAAAATGAACGGCTATACGGATTATGTCCGCGACTTTATCCGCAAGGCCAAGCCCCAGTTCCTCTCATTCGACGAATACCCCGTGCACACCGACCGCATGGACGGCACCGTCGGCCAAATTCTGGTGAAAGGCACATGGTATCCCACGCTCGAAACGGCCCGCAATGAAGCACGGCGCAACGGACTGGAGCTGTGGGCTTTCATGCTCACATGCCCCCACACGGCCTATCCCCAGCCTACAATGGACCACCTGCGTTTGCAGGCTTATAGCGATCTGGCCTACGGCGCCCAGGTGCTCCAGTGCTTCACCTACTGGGTGCCTGAAGTCGAGAACAACGATTTCTGGCAGTATCGCGACGCCCCGATCACACTGGACGGTACACGCACCGAAACCTACGACCTCGTGAAAGCCATGCTCGACGAGGTGCAGCAGGTGGCCTGGATTTTCCGCGGTGCCACGGTCGAGAGCGTTTTCCACAGTCGCCCGGGCGGTACCATTCCCGACCTGACCACCCAGTTGACCAGTCTGCCGGAGTGTGTCGAGTCGCTGACCCTTCGCAATGGCAGTCAGGCGCTGGTCTCCATTCTGGCCAACCACGGTTTCCGCTTCATGCTGCTCCAGAACACCGACGTCAGCAACAAGATGCAGTGCATGATCCGCCTCAAAGAGGGCGTACGGCGCGTCAACCGGGACGGCACGGTGACCTTAGCCAACGAAGACGAAGAGATTCAGACAATCGCTCCGGGTGACGTGCGCATCTATATGTGGTAGAGGAGCTCGAAGTGTCACGAAAAACGGGAGAGACCTTTTCAGGTCTCTCCCGTTTTTTATTTTCCCACCCCGCTCGCCGAAGAGAAACTTACGGGCCGCAGCCAGCGGAACGAGACACCCAAAGTGTCGAGCCTCCGCATCCGGGGGCTGCGGCTCGGACAGTCTTTCGACTGTTTTTTTGCGGGCCGAAGAGTACGGGGACTGCGACGACAAGTTGCGGACAAAAAAGAGCCGCGGTTCCACCGATTTCGCGACCTAACCTTCTTCGTGGAACCGCGGCACCGACCGCCACGCTACAGCCTGAATGTATGCGTACCGGCTTGCAGCTGCCGCTCTTCACCGCCATAGCGAAGCGTCGCCGTGGTGTTGGCAGGCACCGTGACCGTATATTCCACATGCCCCTCCTTGCGACGCCATGCGGCATGAATTTCTCCACGCACCGAATCGTAAGAAGCACGCGCCCAATCCAACCCCTCGACAAAATGAGGAGCGAAGACGATGTTTGCAAATCCGGGTTGCTCGGGATCATAATTAATGCCCGCAATGTCATTGACATACCATGCCACGACGTCGCCCAGAAAGACATGATTGACCGACGCATCGCGCCATTCAGGCGACAAGGCCCAGGTCTCGGGCAGCGTAGTGAAGCCCTGCTCAACCCACCAGCCCCACGACGGACACTCCTTTTTCAGAGCCATACGAGCCGCCACATCGGCATGACCGTAACGAGTCAGCATCCGCAAGACAGTCTTGCTGCCGATAGTCCCGAAATCGAGGAAATAATCGTTGTCAGCAATCATGCGGGCCAGGTTGTCAGCCACACGCTGCGCCTCCGCCTCAGGCACGATACCCATGTAGAGCGCCACGCCTTGTGCTGCCTGCGAACCGTTGGCATAAAGGCCCTTTTCAACGTCGTAATACTTTGTATTGATAAGCTCCCGCAGCGCTGCAGCTTTCTGCTCATAACGGCTTGCGTCGCGTCCCAGCAGACGGGCAAACCCGGCCATAAGATAGTTATCGTAATAGTAGTAGCAGGTCGACGTGTAGTCGGTCGGGGTCTGCGTATGGTAGAATACCCAGTCACCGATGCCGTAAGTCACGCCGCCGTCAGCCTCCTCGCGCGTAGCCAGATAGTCGAGGTAGCGCTCGCACACGGGCCACATCTTCTCCACGGGACGCAGGTCGCCCGTGTAGTTGTAGAGCGTCTGCGGAATAATAAACGCCGCAGCATCCCACACCGGACCAATCCAGTCGTCATAGCCCCAATCCGATGTGGGGATAATGCCCGAAATTCGTCCTTCGGCACTCTGATTATCGATAAAATCATCGAGCCACTTCTCGTAGAACGACATACCGTCATAATTGAGCAGCGCCAGTTCGAGCGCCAGATAGGCATCGGCTATCCAGCCGTTTTTCTCGCGCTGCGGGCAATCGGTAGGAATCGAAGTAAGGTTATTCAGATAGGTCTGGCGCGTCATGGTCCACAACCGGTTGAAAAGCTCGCTCGACGAGGCGAACGCGCCGACCGACTGCACATCGGTGTGCATAAAGAGGGCCGTGAGGCTCTTTTCGTCGAGCTTCAGCGGCTCGGACGATGAGAGCTCTACATAACGGAAACCGTGGTAGGTGAAGTCGGGCGTCCACACCTCGCGGCCGTTACCCCGGAGGATATAGGTATCGGTCTGGAAGGCATAGTCGGGCAGCGGTTTATAGTAAATGTCGAGGTTGCGCATCTCGATACGGCCCGAGGATTGCACGAACTCGCCATGCACGAAATCGACCCGGGTGCCGCACTTGCCCTCAACCTCAAGGCGGCATACGCCCGTGATGTTGGTCCCGAAGTCGAAGACATAGACCGTATCACCGAACGATTGCACGGCCACGGGCTTCAGCTCGCGCGTCACACGCACAGCAGGCGCCATTTGGGCCTTCAACAACGGAGACGGAGCGGCAACCTCGGTCGCGGCAGTCCACGCCGAGTCGTCGAAACCGGGTTTCTCCCAACCATCGATCTCGCGGCGGGCATCGTAGACGTCGCCGCTGTAGATGTTGTTCGAGACATAGGGGCCGTCGGCCGTCGTGCGCCACGTGCCGTCGGAGCAGATCACCTCGTGCGAGCCGTCGGCATAATCGAGGTGCAATTCACAGATCATACGCGCACGATTGCGCCAGCGGGCATTTTCGAAGTTCCACGTTGCCACGGGTTGAATTTCATTATAAAAACCATTGCCCAGCACAGCCGAGAGGACGTTTTCACCCTTGCGCAGCAGCTTCTTCACGTCGTGCACGACGTAAAGGTTCCGCTTGTCATAATGGGTATAACCCGGATCGAGACGATTCTCCGAAACCGGTGCCCCATTCAGCCGGGTGCGGGCATAAGCCGCAGCGCTGATATAGAGGCGTGCCGACCGCAAGCCTTCCTTCACCCCGAAACTTTTACGCAGCATGGGTGCCGCTGCATGATCTCGGTCGAAAGCATCCGAAATCCACACAGCCTGCCACTCATCGGTCGACATGATCGCTGTCTCGAACCGGGCAACGGGAGAGACTATCTCAAGGCCCCCGCTATCGCGTGCCACAACCTGCCAGCAGTAAGCCGTGCGGCTCTTCAACAGGCCCTCATCAGGCATGACTGCAAAGCTGTCGGACGAGGCGACCTCGCCCGAGTCCCACACATCGGGCGCAGCCAGCGCCTCCACCGATGTAGCCACGACAAGACGATAAGCGGTCTGCCCAAAGCCCCCGGCATGGGCATAAGTCCACGTAAAACGCGGCGACTGCGTATCGACAGCCAACGGTGCTACGGTGTACTCGCACCGCATGTCGTCAATCGAAGCGCTCTTACCGCACGCCACAGCGACAAGCGCCAGGCACCACGTCCAAAAAGCTCTTGGAGAAAACAAAAATTTCATAGGATCAGTAATTTTAAGGTTGCAGATTGCATTTTTTGTCATGCTCCGGCCGGGGCATTTCCGCAGCACCGAACCGACGCCGATATTCGACGGGCGTCATCCGCAGATGACGCCGGAACATATTCGAGAAATAAGACGCATCGCCACAGTTGAGCCGAAAAGCGATCTCCTTGATACTCATAGCCGTACCCGACAGCAAGCGACACGCCTCCTGCAAACGCAGCTCCTGCATATAGCGGGCAGGCGATATGTTGGTATAGTCGCGGAACATCTTACGAAACCACGAGTAACTCATATTCACACGCCGGGCCACTTCATCGGGCGAAATATTGGTGAAGAGCTCCTCGCGCATGATACGCCGCGCCCGGTCGATCTGCCCCACAACATCGAGCGAGACGAAGTGGTGATTGGCATGATAATACATAGCCATACCCAGCAGCATATTAGCAATACCAGCCAAATATTGCTGGAAGGACGAACGCTCCTTTTCAGCCACCTCAATAGCCTTGTCATAAAGGGCCGTAATCTCCTCACGCACCCCTACACGATAGACCTCCCGGTGGGAATCGAAAAAAAAGAAGTCTCCACGAAAGCGACTGTCGATGTTGGGGCCATGAAAGCCGATCCAGTACTCGTGCCATCCGGTCTTCCGGTCTGGCATGTAACTGTGCCAGCGGTTGGGTCGCAGCAGAATCATGTCACCCGCCCCCACTTCGGTAGCCTGACGATCGGGGCCATAAAAAGCCCCGCGCCCCGAAGTAATATAGAGAAGTTGGTAACTCTCCAGAACGCGCCCTTTTCCAACATCAAAATAGAAACCTGACGGATGCCCCACCGGCGGCGGATAAGTCGCATAGCCCGGATCGACGGTCTCGCTGCCTACCGTGTCTACAGTAACGCCCCAATCCCGGTCTTTTTCACTGCTTACCAAGTATTTATGATAATTTACAGGTTTCATATACCCCCATTACTTAATCGGATAAGTATTTCCTTTGTACAAATATATGTAAAATTCGGTATTCGCACACATCCTGCCTGGAGAGAAAACGAAAGAAAAATCAAAAAACAACATTCATCCGTCATATAGCGATGTTCTTTCACCGAAAAAATGAGTTGTTTTGTATACGTAAAACTACACACACATGCAACCCGAACACTTCCTCGCATTCGACCTGGGCGCTACAAGCGGCCGGACCATTCTCGGCACAATCGACGACAACTCCCTACACATGAAAGAGTTGACCCGATTCCCCAACCAGGTACTCCCGATGCAGGGGCACGTCTTCTGGAACATCTTCTCGCTCTACGAGCACCTCTGCGAAGGTCTGCGCGCCGCAGCACGGGAAGGAGTCAAAATCCGATCGATAGGTATCGACACGTGGGGCGTCGACGTGGCCTTCATCGCCGAAGACGGCACTTTGCTGGGTATGCCCTACGCCTACCGCGACCCCCACACCGAAGGGGCACCCGAAGCCTACTTCAAGGAGGTGATGTCACGAAAAGAGGTATATGCCCGCACCGGTATCCAGATCATGGATTTCAATACGATCTACCAGCTCTTCGCCCTGCGCAGAGCGGGCTCCTCACAACTCGAAGCCGCAGACCGCCTCCTCTTCATACCCGACGCTCTGTCGTACCTGCTCACGGGCAAAATGGTCACCGAATACACCATCGCCTCGACCTCACAGCTGCTGAACCCCCGCACCCAAAAGCTCGAAAACGAGCTTCTGGAGCGGATGGGCGTCACCCCCGCCAAGTTCCCCGACATCGTGATGCCCGGCCACCGTATCGGCACCCTCCGTCCTGAACTGGCCGCCGCATGCGGGCTCCCGGAGATTCCGGTAATCGCTGTGGCGGGGCACGACACGGCATCAGCCGTGGCAGCTGTTCCGGCCTCCGACGAACATTTCGCCTACCTCTCGTCGGGCACCTGGTCGCTTATGGGTATCGAAACCCGCTCTCCGGTAATCGACGAGCGCACATACGCCCTCAACATCACCAACGAGGGAGGCGTCGACGGCACCACCCGACTGCTGAAGAATATCACGGGCATGTGGCTTCTGGAGCAATGCCTCAAGGAGTGGAAAGCCCTCGGAACGGAATACACCTATCCCCAGATCGTGGAGCTCGCCGACAAGGCCGAGCCTTTCCGCTCGATGATCGATCCCGACGATGCGTCATTCGCTCACCCCGAGAGTATGATTGCCGCAATCGAAGCCTACTGCGCCCGGACCAGCCAGCCACTGCCTGAGAGCCACGCCGAGTTTATCCGCACGATCTTCGAGAGCCTGGCTCTCAAATACCGCCGTGTGCTCGACTGTTTCCGCGAACTGGCGCCCCACCCCATAGAGAA
Organism: uncultured Alistipes sp.; assembly: GCA_910586375.1. Taxonomy (GTDB): domain Bacteria; phylum Bacteroidota; class Bacteroidia; order Bacteroidales; family Rikenellaceae; genus Alistipes. The sequence goes on from CAJUIE010000036.1 coordinate 9,720, forward strand.
GCTCCACGTCATCGGCGGAGGGTCGAAAAACGCGCAGCTCAACCAGTTTACAGCCAATTCTACGGCTATTCCGGTCGTCGCAGGGCCCTCCGAAGCCACGGCAATCGGCAACGTCATGCTCCAGGCCAAAGCTGCTGGTCTGGTCGGCTCACTGGCCGAAATGCGGCAGCTGATTGGCCGCTGCGTGCCCACAGAGACCTTCATACCCAACGAACGCGAAGCGTGGGAAGCAGCCTATACCCATTTTGAAAAAATCATCGGTCAGAAATAAAGCCCTCGGGCGGAAAAAGCCGGTCGTCAGACCGGCGAGCCGCAGCCATCCCCGGCGTAGGCTCGCGTCACCGCGCCGCCTCCGCTGGCTCCGGCCCGAACATAAAACTCAAGAAAACCATAAAACTCAAAAAAACATCACACGCTATGAAACCTGAATTGATTGAAAAAGCCTACGCCATTGCCAAAGAACGTTACGCTGCCGCAGGCGTTGATACCGACGCCGCAATCGAAAAGCTGCGCAACATCCCCATTTCCCTCCACTGTTGGCAAGCCGACGACGTGACCGGCTTCGAAAACCAGGGCGGCGACCTCACGGGCGGCATCCAGGCCACAGGCAACTACCCCGGCAAAGCCCGCAACATCGAGGAGCTGCGCGCCGACATCCTCAAGGCAAAGAGCTACATCCCGGGAGACCGGCATCGCCTGAACCTCCATGAAATCTACGGCGAATTCGGCTCGGAGCAAGTCGACCGCGATCAGGTCGAACCGCGCCACTTCGCCGGCTGGATCGCCTGGGCCCGGGAAAACGGTCTGAAGCTCGACTTCAACTCCACGTCGTTCTCCCATCCCAAGTCGGGCGATCTGTCGCTGTCGAATCCCGATCCGGCCATCCGCAACTTCTGGATCGAGCACACCAGGCGCTGCCGCGCCATCGCCGAAGAGATGGGTAAGGCTCAGGGCGACCCCTCGATCATGAACGTGTGGGTACACGATGGTTCGAAGGACCTCACCGTCAACCGCATGAAGTACCGCGAGCTGCTGAAAGATTCGCTCGACAAGATCTTCGAGACGAAGTATGAGCACATGAAGGACTGCGTGGAATCGAAGGTCTTCGGCATCGGTCTGGAAAGCTACACCGTGGGCTCCAACGACTTCTACATCGGCTACGCCGCCAGCCGCGGCAAGATCGTAACCCTCGACACGGGACATTTCCACCCCACGGAATCAGTCGCCGACAAACTCTCGTCACTGCTGCTCTACACCCCCGAGGTAATGCTCCACGTCTCGCGCCCGGTACGCTGGGACTCGGACCACGTAACGATCATGAACGACGAGACGCTGGACCTCATGAAGGAGATCGTGCGCTGCGACGCTCTGGACAAGGTGCATATCGGCCTCGACTACTTCGATGCTTCGATCAACCGCATCGGCGCCTATGTCGTCGGCACACGCGCCACGCAAAAGTGCCTGATGCAGGCGCTGCTGGAGCCCCTGACCAAGCTGCGCGAATATGAAGCCGCCGGCAAGGGTTTCGAGCGCCTGGCATTGCTGGAGGAGGCCAAGTCGCTGCCCTGGAATGCCGTATGGGACAAGTTCTGCATGGATTGCGGCGTGCCTGTAGGCGAGGAGTTCATCGCCGAAATCCAACAGTATGAAAAGGAGGTAACCTCGAAACGCGCCTAAACTATGGAAATCGTCATCGGACTTCTGATCATTGCCATCGGCTCGTTCTGCCAGTCGTCGTGCTACGTGCCGATCAATAAGGTGAAGAGCTGGTCCTGGGAGAGCTTCTGGCTCGTCCAGGGCCTCTTCGCCTGGCTCGTCTTCCCGCTTTTGGGGGCCCTGCTGGCCGTGCCGGAGGGGCATTCGCTCTTCGAGCTGTTCACGCTCGAAAACTCGTTCAAGATCGGCATGACCATCCTCTTCGGCATCCTGTGGGGCGTCGGGG
>CAJUIE010000036.1:11671-13899 GCA_910586375.1 uncultured Alistipes sp.
GTCTGACTTTCGGCCTCTCCATGCGCTACTTAGGCGTAGCACTCGGGCAGTCCATATCACTGGGCACCTGCGCCGGTCTGGGCACGATCCTCGGTCCGGTCATGCTCCATATTTTCTACCCCGAAGCGGGGCACCTCGAAAAGCTGACCGCCTCGGTGATCATCGGCGTGATCGTTACGCTCGCAGGCATCTCGATCATCGGCATCGCCGGCAACATGAAGGCCTCCTCACTCTCCGAGGAGGAGAAGCGAGCCGCCGTCAAGGATTTCAACTTCCCCAAAGGCATCGCTATCGCACTGCTGGCTGGTGTTATGAGCGCCTGCTTCAACGTAGGCCTCGAGTTCGGCGGCAGTCTCCACTTCGCCGACACTCCCGACATGTTCAAGACGCTGCCGGGCACGCTGCTGGTAACTCTCGGAGGATTCCTGACCAATACCGTCTACTGCTTCACCCAAAACACGCGCAACAAGACGTGGAACGACTACGGCAAAACCTCTCTCTGGGCCAACAACCTGTTCTTCTGTGCCCTGGCCGGCGTGCTGTGGTACTCGCAATTTTTCGGTCTGAGCCTCGGCAAGGGAATGCTCGCCGGGTCGCCCACGCTGACGACCTTTGCCTTCTGCATCCTCATGGCCCTCAACGTCACCTTCTCCAATGTCTGGGGCATCCTCCTCAAGGAGTGGAAAGGGTGTTCGACGAAGACCGTGGCCGTGCTGCTGGCCGGTATCGTGGTGCTGATTGTCTCGACGTTTGTGCCCGAGTTACTGAAATAAGCAGTACTGCTGTCTGCTGCCCGAATGCGGAGGCTCGCTCAAAAAACAGCTTGCCTCCGCTGACTGCGGTCCGTTTTTTTCACATTTAACTTCACGAAAAACATGAAATCCATACTCGAAAACAGGCCCGAACTGACCGCGCGCATCGGCGACGTGGCCGAAGTCGCCGGCTACCTCTGGCAGAAAGGCTGGGCCGAACGCAACGGAGGCAACATCACAATCAACATCACCGACTGCATAGACGACGCGATCCGCACCCTGCCCCCCCTCAGCGAGCCTGTAGCCATAGGCATGACTCTGCCCCACCTGAAAGGCTGCTACTTCTTCTGTAAGGGCACCAACCGCCGGATGCGTGACCTGGCGCGTCACCCGATGGATAACGGCTCTGTAATCCGCATTCTGGACGACTGCACCTCCTATGTAATCGTCGCCGACAACCCTGTGCGGCCAACTTCAGAACTGCCGTCGCACCTGGCCATGCACGATCAGATGATCGCCTCGGGCAACGGTTACACGGCAGCTATCCACACCCACCCCATCGACCTGGTGGCCATGACGCACAACCCGATGTTCCTCCACAAGGACGTGCTTACGAATCTGCTGTGGTCGATGATCCCCGAGACACGCGCCTTCTGCCCCAAAGGGCTGGGCATCGTGCCCTACGAAATGCCCTCGTCGCTCGACCTGGCCCAGGCCACGATCGAAGCCCTGAAGGAGTACGACGTGGTGATGTGGGAGAAACACGGTGTCTGTGCCGTGGGCAAGGATGTCATGGAGGCTTTCGACCAGATCGACGTACTCTCCAAGTCGGCCCAAATCTACCTCACGGCCAAATCCATGGGCTTCACCCCCACCGGCACTACCCAGGAGCAAATGGACCAGCTCAAACAAGCCTTCAACCTCTAACCCCCTTCAGAAACCCCACGCCCTATGACCCGCACCTCTCTGAAAACGCTCTGCACCGTACTGTCGGGACTCTTCGTCCTGATCAGCGGATGCTCGGCATCCGACGACGGAGAGATCCGATCCAAAATACCCGACACCCCGCTCGCAACAGGCGACCACATTCCCGGCTACAAACCCGCCGAAAGTTTCACAGTACGCACCGAACGCTCCACAGGAGTGGAACTTGTCGGACTGGGCGTCGAACTCGATCCTCATTTCCTTGCGCAGAATACCACACGCCCGAATGGCCCTTCGCCCGCCTCCTGGGAACGGGTCTTCGCGCCCCGCATCCGCCAGATGGGCATCGAGCGCTTTCGCGTGATGCTGCTGCCCCACTGGTGGGAACCCGTCAACGACAATGACAATCCCGCAGTCGCAGACCTCTCCCGGTTTACTTTCGAGTCGTTGGAGATGCAGTCGCTCTACCAGGTACTTGATCTGGCCCAGGAGACAGGCGCCCACGTGACACTCGTGCTGTGGGGCTGCCCCATTTCGTGCGAACAGGTCGGC
>CAJUIE010000037.1 GCA_910586375.1 uncultured Alistipes sp.
GGGCTGTATAGGGAACCGACATCACGGCTGAGAAGCGCTTCATATAACCACTACCCGGTTGCTCCGTGACGAACTTCAGTTCGGCCCCCCCGAAGTTCTGCGGTGCGATCATCACCGACGAGAAGAATTGCTGCTTGAAAGCCACCCAGTCGATCGCCTTGTCGACGTTCTCCGACTTACCCTCCTCGCTCATGCCCAGCTCCTCGATCGAACTTGCGCCGGGAAAGCGATAGACGACGGTAGTATACATGTTCTCGTTCTTGAAACCGCGCTCGTTCTGATAAGAGGTGTTCGCCCACTCGATGCTTATCGACGACTGATCGGCCATCTCGGACGCCATGTTCACCAACCGAACGTCGAAATCGACTAAATAATCACGCTGGGGCGAATCTCCGTTATATATAAGGTACTCATATTCCAACCAGGCATCGGCGCCGACCGCCAACCGCATCGTCACCGACTGCGCACCCTCGCCCGTGCGGGTCACGGGACCGGCTGCAAAGGTATAGTCCATCGTGTTGACCGGCACATTGTTGGCGCCGTTCTTCACATAAAAGGTCAATCCGAAGCGAGCAGTTGCAGGATCGAACAGCTCGACCGGTTCGTTGCGCTCACCGCGCGCGGCATATTTCGTGTAGTCCTTAAGCGTCACGCCCGTGATCCGGCCGCCACGCGTTGAGAAACGAACCGTCATCACGTCATTCTCCACCACGATCTCCTCGGCCTGGGCTTCACGCGCCCCGGCCAGATACTCACCCAGCAGAGCCACCTGCCGTTCGCGGAGCGCTGCGGCCGCAGCTGCTTCAGCCTCCGTAACCTCCTCCGGTGAAGCAGCTGCAACGGTTGCGCCAACCTCCGGCACCACGGGCCGCTGTGCGGCAGCGATCGAGTCCTGCCGGGCCTGCCATGCGGCCATCTCCTCCTGATATTTTTTCTGCTGTTGTGAGCTGATATAAGCGAACCCTAAAAACAGAATCGCCATGACGGCTACACCTGCAATTGTTTTTTTATCCATTCGATCTTTTTTATCTGCTTGTTTCTATTTGTACAACGCCTGGCGTTGTATACTTGCCACCCTAAAAGTCGCGAGCCATGCCCAGGGCGGAGCTACGGCTCACCTGCCTTGCGGCTGTATTTTTCGCGGGCCGAAGGCTGCGGCCCGCCTGCCTAAAAGGCAGAACAGATTCTTCGCTCCGCTCACAATGACAAAACGGGGGATTTCCGATTTTTAATTCTTCATTTTTAAATCTCCGCCCTCCCGTCCGGCCCCCGGCTACTTGTTCCGGGCCTCGTGTCCGAGCGCCGCATCCACAAACGCCACGAAGAGCGGCGAAGGGCTCGCCACGGTACTCTTGTACTCGGGATGATACTGTGTGCCGACGAACCAGGGATGATCCGCCACCTCGACGACTTCAACCAGATTGGTGTCAGGATTGACCCCCACGGCCTGCATACCCGCCGCCTCGAACTGCTCCCGGTAGTCGCTATTGAACTCATAACGATGACGGTGGCGCTCCGAAATGTTGAGCTTGCCATAGGCTGCAGCGACCTTCGAACCTTTCTTCAGCTGGCACGGATATGCCCCCAGGCGCATCGTGCCGCCATAGGCCGTGACACCTTTTTGCTCCTCCATGAGGTCGATAACCGGGTGGGAGGTGGGCTCCATTTCGCTCGAATTGGCGTCGGCGAGGCCCAACACATTACGGGCAAACTCAATCACGGCACACTGCATACCCAGGCAGATGCCCAGGAAGGGAATCTTGCTTTCCCGGGCAAAACGCACCGCCTCGATCTTACCCTCGATGCCGCGGTTGCCGAAGCCCGGAGCCACCAATATGCCGGCCATCTTGCCCAGCTGTGCGCCCACGTTGCTACGGTCGATTTTCTCCGAATTGACATAATGCAGCTTCACCTTGCAGTCGTTGACGGCCCCTGCATGGACGAACGACTCGCAAATCGACTTATAAGCGTCGGGCAACTCTGTGTATTTGCCCACGAGGGCGATGTCCACCTGCTTCGAGGGGTGCTTCACCCGCTCCACGAAGGCGCTCCAGGCTGCCATGTCGGGCTCTTCGACCGAGGGGATATTGAGCTTATCGAGCACCACTTCATCCAGATGCTGGGCGTGCATCCTCAGTGGCACTTCATAAATCGTCGGCACGTCGACCGACTCCATCACGGCATTGGCGTCGACATTACAGAACAGGGCCACCTTGCGGCGCAGCGACGATGAGAGGGGATGCTCCGTGCGCAACACCAGAATATCGGGCTGCAATCCGTTCTCCAGAAGCGCCTTGACCGAATGCTGCGTGGGCTTGGTCTTCAGTTCGCCCGAAGCTGCCATATACGGAATCAGGGTCAGATGCACCAGTGCCGTATTCTTGTAACCCAGCGAATAACGCAACTGACGCACCGACTCGATGAAGGGCAGCGACTCGATGTCGCCCACCGTGCCGCCGATCTCGGTGATGATGACGTCGTACTTCTTAGTCTGCCCCAGCAGCTGAATACGGCGCTTAATCTCGTCAGTGATGTGGGGAATGACCTGCACCGTCTTACCCAGATACTCGCCCTTGCGCTCCTTCTCGATAACACTCTTATAAATCTTACCCGTCGTTACGTTGTTGGCTTTCGAAGTCGGATGGTTCGTAAAACGCTCGTAATGACCCAGGTCGAGGTCGGTTTCGGCACCGTCTTCCGTTACATAGCACTCGCCGTGCTCATAAGGATTGAGCGTTCCGGGATCGACGTTGATATAAGGGTCGAGCTTCTGAATGGTCACCGAGTAGCCGCGGGCCTGCAGCAGCCGCGCAATGGAGGCCGAAATAATACCCTTACCCAACGACGAAGCCACGCCGCCCGTAACGAAGATGTACTTGGGTTTAGTGAGTTTCATGAATGTTTTGCTGTTTATTGGCTTGTTTTATTCAAATATTAATCGGGCCGAAGACTGCGGAGTGCCCGCGGCTGTATTTTACGCAAGTCGGAGCCACCCTGGCGCAGGCTCGCGCAAAATTGCGTTTCGCCTCCGCTGGCTCCGCCCCCCCCTTGCACTTTTAGCCCCCCTTGCGGGGAAAAATTACTCCCCGGCGGTTGCCTCCCGGTCGAGAAGCTTCACCTTTTCGACAGTAGCGGCTATTTCGTCACGCACACGGTCAATCTTGGCCCTCACGTCAGCAACCAGCGCCTCGGCGTTCTTCGATTTGGCGAAGAAGCCGATGTTGTTCTCCAACTGCGCGGCCTCCTGCTCCAGCTGCCGTACCCGATTGCAGAGACGTTCACGCTCCGAGCGCACACGTCTGTCACCCGCGGCCCGCAGTGTCGAAACCTTCTCGCGGAAGCGGTTCATCGAACGGTCGCGCTCCGAGCCACGCAGCACGTCGAAAAGCGCATCAACCGTCTCTTTATAACGCTTTTGCAAGGCCTCCTTACGCTTGATGGGCACAAAACCGATCTCGCCCCAGCGACGCTGGAAGTCGCGGATCACCTCATAGCCCCCCTCCTTAACATCGGCCGCAGCCATCTGGTCAAGCAGCAAAAGTTTCTTGCGGAGGTTCTCCTCCTGCTCGCCATCCACCGAGGCGAAATGGGCGCTTTTGCGCTCGAAAAACTTGTCACACGCTGCGCGGAAACGCTTCCACACAACATCCGCATGACGACGCGACACGGCGCCCACCTCCCGCCAGCGGGCCTGCAAAGCGATCAGCTCGTCGGTCGTCTTCTTCCACTCTTCGCTGCCGGCCAATGCCTCAGCAGCTTCGCACAACTCGTTCTTAAGCTGCAGATTGTGCTCCATCTCGGCCTTCAGCCCCGCATAAAAGCGGCGCTTGGCTTCGAAAAACTTATCACACGCCGTGCGGAAACGCTCGTACACCCGGCTGTTCTCCTTTTTGGGTGCGAAGCCGATGCTTTTCCAGGTCTTCTGAATCTCCAGAAGCCGGTCGCTCGCACGGTTCCACTCCTTACGGGCAGTCAGGGGCCGGGAAAGCAACTCCTCCATAGCGACGCATAATTCGTTCTTCAGTTCGAAGTTCTTCATCTGCTCGGCTTTGAGCGCTTCAAAATGGGCCTGATGGGCCTTGTTGATGCGTGTCGAGGCATCCTTAAACCGCTCCCACAGCACCTCTTTATATTCATGAGCTACCGGCCCTGTCTCACGCCACTCGTCGTGCAGCTTTTGCAACTTACGGAAAGCCTCAACCACCGAGGGCTCCAGCACAAGCGCCTCGGCCTGCTCACAAAGGGCTACTTTATGCTCGTAGTTCTTCTTCAGGTCCAAATCGCGCAGCTCCCGGTTGATCTTGATGAAACCGTAGAAATTTTCCACCTGAAGATTATAATTCTCCCACAGGTCCTTGACATTCGCCTGCGGCACAATACCGGTCTCCTTCCAGCGCTGCTGCAATTCGCGGAACTTCGCGAAGGTATGATCAAGTTTCTCGTCCGAACCGATCAACACCTTGAGTTCTTCGATGATAGCTAACTTGATCTCTAAGTTGCGCACCTTTTCAGCCTCCAGATCGGCAATGAAAGCGTCGCGACGACTGCGATACTCCTTGAACAGCTCTTTGAGCTGCGTCTCGGCGCCATCCACCGGAGGCGTAAACTCCCCGGCAGCCCCGCCCTCCTGCTCAAACGTACGGCGCAGGGCTTCAACCTCTGCACGACGAAGACGATAAAACGCAATCTTCAACGCCTCGACATCACGCCGAAGCGTCTGCACGGGCTGCTCCTCCAGCATTCGCGCGAAGAGAGCAACGAGCTCCTCCTTGCTCTTCCCGGCGAACTTATCTCCGGCCCCCGCCTCCACTGCAGCTTCTCCGGCTTCATCGGGCAGCTCCTCAGCCCCCTCGCCCTCGATCTCCAACCCGGCCTGCCGGGCTGCCAGAGCAGCATCTTCATCCGCGAAATCGACTTGCACCGCCGCCTCGTCCTCCGCAATCGCGGCGGTCGTTTCTCTTTCAGCGACTTCGGCAGCCGTCTGCACATCTTCAGCCACGGGGCCTGCAAGCTCCTCGGGAGCATTGAGAGTCGATTTTTCAGTAGCCATCTCTCGATACAATTTTTGGTCTCCCCGATACGGGAGTATATGAATCCTGCAAATATAACCATTTTTCCCCGCATACAGTAGTTTTTTCGCCGGAAAATGCGTATCTTCGCATAAAACAATTTGCACATCCATGTCCCATCGCATCCTGCTGGTCGACGACGAAGTCGACATTCTCGAATTCGTCCGCTACAACCTCCTCAAAGAGGGCTACGAAGTCTTCACGGCACAGAACGGCGACGAGGCGCTCCGCATGGCTGCGACCTGCCGGCCCCATCTGATCCTGCTCGACCGGATGATGCCCGTAATGGATGGCGCCGAGACTTGCCGGGCCATTCGCCGCGACCCGCAGCTGCGCGATACAATGGTCGTATTCCTCTCAGCCTTAGGCGAAGAGGAACAACAACTCTCAGGCTTTGGCGTGGGGGCCGACGACTACCTGGTCAAGCCGATTAAGATGAAGCTGCTCAAAAGTCGGATAAAGGCCATCCTCAAACGTATCGATGCCGACGACCCATCCCCCATAACTTCCGGGCTCACAATCGACCGCGAACGCTACACAGTACATTGCAACGGTCATGAAATCGCCCTGCCACGCAAGGAGTTCGCACTGCTGGACCTGCTGGCCTCGGCCCCCGGCAAACTCATCCCCCGCGAAGAGATCTATACCCGCATCTGGGGCAACGAAGTAGTAGTCGGCGACCGCACGATCGACGTTCACATCCGCAAACTGCGCCAGAAAATCGGAGAGCACCGAATTACCACCGTCAAAGGCGTAGGCTATCGCTACGAGCCCTGAACCCGACACCCCCGCTTCGGGTTACCGCGTCGGCTGGTCTGGCGACCTGAGTGATGTGAGCACGCGCGGTTTCGCCTGGAGCAGTTCTCCCGCCTCAGCTACGAGTACGAACAGCTCGGACCTGACGATCCGCAGCACCACCCTCTTTCCCGAGGGCAACGGCAACAGCCGTGCGAGCGGTTTCCCCGTTCGCTGCGTGCAACTTTGCGTAAGCCGAGAGCAGAGACCGCTTGCGGACTTTGCCGAGGCGAAGAAAAGTGGCGCCTCCAATGGGGGCGTCATGGATAAGAGAGGGGCGGGCTTGCGAACTCTGCCGGGCCGAAGAAACGGGGAACCGTCCCGGGGCCCCAGGAATAAGAGAGCCGGAGCCTGTGGGGCAAGACACAGCGTGGCAACCGCCGGAACCTTTTCGACGGTTTTTTGTCCGAATCAAACAAAAATTAATTCGGTCCTCAAGTATTTTTTGCATAAATTTGCATGGTTATAGAAATTCGTCTATATTTATGTAATAATTCGTCACCAATACCGAAAAATCCAAAAATCTCACAACCATGATCATATTGGTACTCAACTGCGGCTCCTCCTCGATCAAATATCAGGTCATCGACATGGAGACCGCGACCAACAAGCTGCTCGCCAAAGGTCTGGTCGAGCGCATAGGACTCCCGGAGGGCGATCTGACGCACAAACCCGTCGACAAGGAGCCATTCGAACTGCACCGCCCCATCCCCGACCACACCACCGGCATCGAGCTGGTGATGCAGGCCCTGACCGATCCCCGGCACGGGGTCATCCGCACGCTCGACGAAGTGAAGGCCGTAGGTCATCGCGTCGCACACGGCGGCGAGTTCTTCCCCCAGAGCTGCGTGGTCAACGATGACGTAAAGGCAAAAATCCGCTCCCTGTGCGAAATCGCCCCGCTGCATAACCCCGCCAGCCTTGAAGGCATCCATGCCATCGACCAGGTACTGCCGGGCATACCGCAAGTGACCGTATTCGACACCTCGTTCCACCAGACCATTCCGGCAGAAAACTACATGTTCGCCCTGCCCTATGAATATTATGAAAAGTACCGCGTCCGCAAATACGGCTTCCACGGAACAAGCCACAAGTACGTTGCCCGCGCAGGCGCCAAACTCGCAGGGCTGGACTTCGATCGTTCGAAAATCATCACCTGCCACATCGGCAACGGAGGTTCGGTCACGGCCGTGCTGAATGGCAAGTCCTACGACACCTCGATGGGTTTCTCTCCCCTCGACGGCCTGGTGATGGGCACCCGCTGCGGCCAGGTCGACGCCAGCGCCATTACGTTCATCGGCGAAAAGGAGGGCCTGAGCTATGCAGCGTTAAACGCCATGATGAATAAGAAATCGGGGGTATTCGGTCTCACAGGCATTTCGAGCGACATGCGCGACATCGACCGGGCCTACAACGAAGGCAACACCCGCGCAATCCTCGCCCGCGATATGTACTACGGACGCATCAAAAAGTTCGTGGGTCAATATGCAGCCGAAATGGGCGGCGTCGACCTGATCGTCTTCACGGGCGGTGTGGGCGAAAACTCGTGCGAAATGCGCGAATCGGTATGCTCGGGTCTCGAATTTATGGGCGTGAAGTTCGACAAGGCAGCCAACGCCGGTGCCCGGGGGGTGGATAAGATCCTTTCGGCCCCCGACTCCAAAGTCCAGGTTGCCGTCGTAACCACCAATGAAGAACTGGTCATTGCCACGGATACATACAATCTGGTGAAATAAGACCGAAGCCTGCGGACGGAACGCAGCAAGTGCGGGCCTCCGCTGCCGGAGGCTTCGGCCCACCTGCCTGAAGGCAGATACACGGCTGTAGCCCGAGGCCAGGAACCGATTATTCAAACAAACGACTAAAACATCTACACAACCATGATCCAACATCTTACAGAAATCGTCGAGGAGGCGAGAAAGAGAGGCAAAAAACGCTTGGCTGTCGCTTACGGCCAGGATTCACACACCATCGAAGCCGTTTACGAAGCCTGCAAGGAGGGCTTGGTTGAACCGACACTCTACGGTGAAAAAGCCGTCATCGAGCAGGTCTGCAAAGAGGCGGGATTCGACATCGCCGCGTTCAACATCATCGACGAAAAATCCGACGTCAAGTGCGTAGAGCTGGCCGTGGCCGCTGTCGTTGCGGGCAATGCCGATGTGCTGATGAAAGGTCTCGTCTCCACCGACAAATACATGCGAGGCATCCTCAACAAGGATGCGGGGCTTTTCCCACCGAAAGGCGTGCTGAGCCACGTGGCGATTTCGGAAATGTCCTGCTATCATAAGCTGCTCATCATGTCCGATGTCGCAGTAATCCCGCAACCCGACTTCAAGCAGAAGCAGAAACAGATCAGCTACCTCGCGCAGACGGCCAACCTATTAGGCATCAAGACTCCCAAGATCGCCTGCATCGCGCCTTCGGAGCAAGTGCTGCCCAATGTCGTCTCGTCGACCGAGGGAGCGCTGCTGGCCAAGATGGGCGACCGCGGCCAGCTGGGCAACGTGATCGTCGACGGCCCGCTGTCGCTCGACGTCGCGCTTTTCAAGGAGGTGGCCGAGCACAAGAAAGTCAAGGGTTCGTCGGTCGCCGGCGATCCCGACTGCCTGCTCTTTCCCAATATCGAGTCGGCCAATGTCTTCTTCAAGTCGACAACCCACCTCTGTGGCGGCGAGCTGGCAGCCATGGTCATGGGCACCAAAGTTCCGTGTGTGCTGACCTCGCGTGGCGACAGCAGCCGCACCAAGCTCTACTCAATAGCCCTGGCCTGCCTGGCAGTCAAGCAGTAACGGGCGCCAAGTACACCCAAACTTGAAATACGAACCGAGAATTTCATGAGCTATAATATTTTAGCAATAAATCCCGGCTCCACCTCCACAAAGGTCGCCCTCTACTGCGAGGAGCGACCTTTGTGGGAATCAACCCTGCGCCACTCCGCCGAAGAACTCGCCCAATTTCCCCAGGTCATCGACCAGCTCACATGGCGCCGGGGCCTTATTCTGCAAGCACTCCGGGACAATAATTTCGACATCAGCGAATTATCTGCCGTCATCGGTCGCGGCGGGCTTATCCGCCCCGTCCCGGCAGGCGTCTATGAGGTCAACTCGCGAATGCGTTACGACCTGCGCAACGCCCCGATGAAACACGCCTGCAACTTAGGCGGGCTGCTGGCCGCCCAAATCGCCCACATGGCCAAAGTAAAAGCCTACATCGCCGATCCTCCCGTGGTCGATGAGATGGACGACGTAGCCCGCATCACAGGAATGCCCCTCTGTCCGCGGAAGCCGATCTTCCATGCTCTCAACCAAAAAGCCATCGCCCGGCTACACTGTCGACGTGAAGGAATCGACTATGAAAAAGCCCACCTGATCGTCGCACATATGGGCGGCGGAATATCCGTCGCGGCGCATCGTGAGGGACGCATCGTCGATGTCAACAACGCCCTCGATGGCGATGGGCCTTTTGCCCCCGACCGTGCGGGAAGTCTTCCCGGCAACGAATTAATAAAAACCTGTTTTTCAGGGAAATACACACAAGAAGAGCTTCTTCGTTTCATTTCGAGCAAGGGTGGTTTAGTCGCCCTGCTGGGCACCAATTCTGTCATGGAGGTCATGGAACGCATCGCGGCGGGCGACCAGCGTGCCCGCAAGATGCTGGAGGCCATGTGTTACAACGTAGCCAAACAGATCGGCTCGCTGGCTGCGGCGCTCTCGGGACGTGTCGACGGCATCCTGCTTACGGGCGGTATCGCCCACAACGAAACCGTTACAAACTATATCCGCGAACACTGCTCGTTCATCGCGCCAATCCGGATATACCCCGGCGAAAATGAACTCGAAGCACTGGCGCTGAATGCCTTAGTCGTATTGAAAGGGGAAATTGAACCGAAAAAATACGTTTAAGCCTGATAGCCTGACTGACTGCGAATAATGGCTATCATCTCACGAAACGCTTCAAGTCCGCAGAGAGCAGAGAGCAACAGGTAGACCACTCCTCCCGCAGTGACCTCGGCCATGAGCCGCAGCAAATCGGCCTCGGGAAGCAAGGTCCCCACTGCCCGGACAGCCGCATACATGGCCCCGGCAGTGAGGACTATGGGGAACAATGTTCCGGCCAACCGACTGAACGACAGCGACGTAATACGCTGCGCAGCCCAGAGGTTGACCGCCATTTCGCAGAACGAAAAGAGCACCAGGCCCCACACTACAGCCTGCACGCTGTGCGGAATCGTTACAACGAGTATAATCGTCATGACGGCTTTTTTGGCCAATTCGAGCCGCACAATAGTGCCCCCCGGGCACTTCACCTTCATGACGTTATAAGCAATCATCGCTACAGGATAAAACAACCCGCCCAGGCAGATTGCCTCGAAATAAGGTACCGTAGGCATCCACTTCTCGCCCAAAAGCACCGCAAACAGATCGTGCGCCACAGCCGAGAGTCCCAACATCACCGGAAACAGGACATAAGCCACAATCATGACCACCTGACGGTAACTCTCTGCAAATTTACGGTCGTCACCCGCGATTTTCGACAACGCCGGGAAGGTTACACCCTGCACGGCGGTCATCGTCGATGTAACGGGCAACTCCTTAAGTTTAAGAGCCTGATCGAAATAGCCCAGTGTATCGGCCGAATAAAGTTTGCCGATAAAAAGCTGGGGAACCTTGTTATAGAGAGCCGAAATAAGATCAGTAACCATCAGGCTCAGGCTATAAGGGGCCATTTGCCGCAAAGCTCCGCCACTCCAGCCGCAGAGGCGTGGGCGCCAGTCACTCAACCACCACAGCAGCACTGCCCGCACCCCCATCTGCAACAGACGCTGCACAACGAGACTCCAGACCCCACATCCGGCAAGCGCCAGCAAAATAGCTGCAAAGCCGCTGACGAGCGAGGCTGCAAAAGTCACCTTGGAGAGCAGCGCAAAACGGAACTGCCGCGTGAAAATCGTATGCTGGATGACACACAGCGCATTGACGGGCAGCAACAAAAAGAAAACCGGTGCGATACGCGCCATGACAGGCATGGCGTAATAACGCGCAATCCACGGAGCCACAGCCACGACCACGGCATAAAGTATGAGTGCAACGGAGATATTGAAAAAAAATACTGAACCGTAATCCTCCGGTGCGGGATCACTCTTGCGGATCAGAGTCTGCGAAAATCCGCTGTCAACGACCACCAGCGCAAAGGCAGTGAAAGCGGTCAGGATAGCTACAACGCCGAAGTCGTCGGGCATCAGCAGCCGCAGCACGACGATCGACACGCCCATCTGCAAAAGCATCGTCCCGACCTTTTCCGCCACGGACCACGCCACGCCGCGCGCAACCCTGTCTCTGAGCCCCTCCCGCAAAGCGCCTAACCTTCGACCGTATGTGCAGCGATCTGCTCGTTGCGCATACGGATATTCTTCACATCGGCGATCTCGACATACGAAGCCCCGCCGTCGGGTCCGAAGCTGCCGCCTACGATGGCCAGCAGGTCGCTCTCGGAAAGCTGCCAGTGTTGATCGATGAGCTCCAGAGCGTCGACCAGAAAGTGATAACGATCCCCCAGTTGCTGATTGCGCAGGATAGGAACCACTCCATAAGAGAGGGCCAGAATACGCTGGGCATGGAGCCGATAACAGACAGCCACAACGGTCTTACGGCCCCGGAAAGCCGCCAGATAACGACCCGTACGCCCCGTCTTGGTATCGAGGACTACATAACGGATCGGAAGGTTGGTGCAAGCCCTCACAGCCGAACGGGCCAGCTGGGCCGTAATTTCGTGGTTGACAGACACCATATCCATGTCGATCATCGGCTTGAAATGATTCTCGTCACGCTCAATTTCCCGGGCAATACGTGCCATCGTGGAGACCGACTCCACGGGGAAGTCGCCCATAGCTGTCTCGTCGCTCAACATCACGGCATCGACCCGTTCATAAATGGCGCTGGCCACGTCGCTTACCTCGGCACGTGTGGGCCGCGGAGAGTGGACCATCGAATAAAGCATCTGGGTCGCGATGATGACCGGGCGCTTGGCCGCGATACACTTCTCGACAATGCGGCGCTGGGTGTTAGGTATCTGCTCGGCCGGGAGTTCGACACCCAGATCACCGCGCGCGACCATGATGCCATAAGAGGCCTCAATGATCTCGTCAATATGATCCAGCCCTTCCTGATTCTCGATCTTCGAAATAATCTTAATGGGGCTGTCGTGCGCATCGAGAATCTCCTGCACAGCCCGGATGTCGCGCGCCGAGCGAACGAACGAATGAGCGATGAAGTCCACGTCGTGGCTGATAGCCCACTCGATGAAGCGGCGGTCCTTGTCGGTGACCGACGGCAAGTCGATCGACACTCCCGGGACATTGACGCTCTTACGCGAACGCAGTGCCCCCCCGACCATAAATTCACACTCCAATTCGCTGTCGGTCTTACCCACGACCCGCAGCTCCAGCTCGCCGTCGGCGATCAACATGCGCGCCCCGACAGGAATGTCGCCTACGATGGAGGGAACGTTCATAAAGATCGTCTTTCGCGTAGTGAAATCCGAGCCATCAGAACCCCGCACGACAACCCGATCGCCATCGGCAAAACGAATGCTGTTACCGTACTCATCGGCAATGGTGGTAACGCGTATCTCAGGGCCTTTGGTGTCGATCATCACAGGAATAGCAGGATTGACCCGATGGACGGTCTCGACGATGCGCGTGGCACCCTCCTCGGTCACATGAGCCGAATTGATGCGCACGACATCCATACCTGCCTCAAAAAGCTGCTGCACAAACTGTTCGGTACAGCGAAAATCGGACATCGTAGCTACGATCTTGGTCTTCTTTGCTCTATGCATGGTCTCTTAATTTATTTTTGCGTTTTCAATAACAATGCCTCGACCCCAAGCCGGTAGGAATCGAGCCCGAACCCCATGATCGACCCCATGACCACAGGGGCCAGCAACGACGTATGGCGAAACTCCTCACGCGCCAGGATCGAGGATATATGCACCTCGACAACGGGGAGTGCGACAGCCGCCACGGCATCGCGCAACGCAACCGATGTATGGGTATATCCCCCGGCATTGAGCACCACACCATCGTAAAGGCCATCGGCCTGTTGCACGGCATCGATCAATTCACCCTCGATATTGGATTGAAAACGAGCGAAATCCACATGCGGGAAGCATCTCTCCAGAGCAACGAAAAAGTCGTCAAAACTCTGCGTCCCGTAAATGTCCATATCGCGCCGCCCCTGTAAATTGAGGTTGGGACCGTTGAGAATCAGTATTTTCATGATGCGCCGGCATTATTTCCGAAAAATACGGTGCAAAGATAAGAAAGATTTCGGATTTCAGGTCGGGAAACGAGCCACAGTCCGCGATATTTGCAAGTGCAACGTCATTGCGTCGGTCGTTTCCACCGCTTCGGTCTTTTCATAAAGACCTGCAACGCCACCCTCCCTACCCCGCTTCGGGTTACCGCGCCGGCAATTCCGGCGACCTGCTCTATGTGGGCGCGAGCGGTTACGCCTGGAGCAGTTCGCCTCACTCGGCGTCGAGCGTGAACGGGTCGTACTTGGGCTTCACCAATTCCGTCGTGAATCCCGA
>CAJUIE010000038.1 GCA_910586375.1 uncultured Alistipes sp.
CGTATACCCAGCAGTTCTTGGTCTCCCACAAGGCATAGACTTCGGGGTCCTTGGCCTCCCACTTGCGCAGCATCTCCTGCGCCTGCAACATCACGGGCGCCTGCTTCTTGGCCTCCTCCTCGGAGAGTCCCTGCGCCACGAGCTCCTTGATCTGGGCCTTGTAGTGCTTGTCGAACTCGACGTAGTATTTGCCGACGAGGTGGTCGCCCTTCATGCCCGACGATGCGGGGGTCTCGCCGCCTCCGTAGAGCTTCCACGCGAGCATCGACTTGCAGATGTGGATGCCGCGGTCGTTGACCAGGTTGGCCTTAATGACCTTATGGCCATTCGCCGCCAGAATCTGCGCCACTGAATAACCCAACAGGTTGTTGCGGATGTGGCCCAGGTGCAGGGGCTTGTTGGTGTTGGGCGACGAATATTCGACCATTACCGTGCGGCCCGAGGGAGCCGCTTGCCCGAACCGGTCGTCGGATGCGATTTCGGCGAAGCGCGCCGCCCAGAATGATGAATCGAGCGAGAGGTTCAGGAATCCCTTGATGACGTTGAATCCCTTGATTTGCGGCACGTTGGCCGTCATATATGTGCCTATTTCGGTGGCCGTGGCTTCAGGCGATTTGCGGCTTCGTCGCAGCAGCGGGAACGTTACGAGCGTATAATCGCCCTCAAACTCCTTGCGGGTCTTCTGAATTTGCAGCTCCTCGCCTTCCAGCGGTCCGTAGAGCGTTTCGACCGTGCGGCGGACGGCATCCGAAATAAAGGTCTCGATATTCATGTTCGTAAGATGGAATTTAGCGTACAAAGTTAGCGTTTTATTACCAAATAACAACTACCTTTGTAGCCAAAATCGTCCCCTGCCATGAAGATTGCCGACATAGACCTCGGAGAGCGCCCGCTGCTGCTGGCGCCGATGGAAGACGTGACCGACCCCTCGTTTCGTTACATGTGCAAACGGTTCGGGGCCGACATGGTGTACACCGAATTTATTTCCTCCGACGGGCTGATCCGCGATGCAGCCAAGTCGCTCAAGAAGCTGGAGATCGACGAAGCGGAACGCCCGGTGGGCATCCAGATCTATGGTCACCTGATCGAACCGATGGTGGAGGCAGCCCGCATGGCCGAAGCGGCAAATCCCGATGTGATAGACATCAACTTCGGGTGTCCGGTGAAGAAGATCGCGGGGCGCGGCGCTGGGTCGGGGATGATGCGCGACGTGCCGACGATGGTCGAAATGACGCGCCGCATCGTGGAAGCGGTGCGCAAGCCGGTAACGGTCAAAACCCGTCTGGGTTGGGACGACGAACACAAGAACATCGAAGAGATCGCCCTGCGCCTGCAGGACGTGGGGATTGCGGCGCTGACGATTCATGGCCGCACGCGGGCCCAGATGTACCGCGGCGAAGCGGACTGGACACTGATCGGCAAGGTGAAGAACAACCCGCAGATACGCATTCCGATCATCGGCAACGGCGACGTGGACTCGGCTCCCCGGGCGGCGGAGATGTTCGACCGTTACGGAGTAGATGGCGTGATGATCGGCCGTGCGACTTACGGCCGTCCGTGGATTTTCCGTGAAGTGAAACACTACTTAGCCACGGGTGAGGTGCTGCCGCAGCCATCGGTGGCGGAGCGCGTGGCGATAGCGAAGGATCACCTTCGCAAATCGCTCGAAATCAAAGGCGACCATGTGGGCATATTGGAGATGCGCCGCCACCTGACCAACTATTTCAAGGGGCTGTCCAACTTCAAGGAGACGCGGCTCAAACTGGTGACGTCGCTCGATATCGACGAACTCTTCGCCACACTCGACTTTATCGCCGATCGCTGGGGCGATTTCGATGCCAGAAATGCTGTCCCTGCCCCGCTGTCGCACAACCTATAAACCTTTATTTTCGGGCCGAAGCCGGCGGGGCGCGGTGGCGACTAATTCAGCACGCGCTCGACATACTCGCGGTAATCCTTGACCACGGGTTCGTAGGCATCGTCCTTGAAAAGGGGCGACGAAATCAGAAAATCGGCCGTGGCGCGGTTGATGGCCGTAGGTACGTTGTAGAGCGAAGCCAGACGCAACAGCGCCTTGACGTCGACGTCGTGGGGCTGCGCAGCCATCGGGTCGCAGAAAAAGATCAGGGCGCTGATCTTACCCGAGACGATCAGAGAGCCTAATTGCTGATCGCCGCCCAGCGGGCCCGACTTCAGGAGCGTGATATCGAGGTCATCGACATTGCACGCCTCGTTTTTATGATTTTTGAGGGTCTTTTCGACCATTTTGCCCGTCGTACCGGTGCAGACCAGGGGGTGCTGCGCCAGAACGGTGCAGTTCCAGTCGACCCATTCGGCCAGGCCGCGTTTCATGTTGTCGTGCGCTACGAGCGCCACCATCTTCTTTTTATCCATAACTTCACATCTGGGGAAACCGCCTGCCGGTTTCCGGTTTCAACTTACATCGAATATTTTCCGGGTGCAAAGATAATGCAAAGAAATGATATTATTAAAAATAAGGAAACTATATACACCTTTCTACCTCGGAAGTTTTCGGATTGCCTTTTTGCGGCTCCCGGTCGTAGTGTCGCGGCTTGCAGCCGCGTTCGCTGATTGGACCCACCCCCAAACCCCCTCCTCGGAGGGGACTTCGGGTGCACCCCGCAAAGTTTCGGAGATTTGGCTGACCCTTAGTGCAAAATTGTATATAATCGCCTAAAATATTTACGAAATTATTCAAATTATTTCGTTTTTGCCGGGTTTTCCGGGAAGAGGCCGAAAAAGAAGATGAAAAAAGTCCCGGTATAAAACCGGGACCTGTTCGAATGCGAAGAAGCGCCAGGCTACTCCTGCACCTCTTCGGGCAGCTTGAACTCAGTAAAACCGGCAGCGACGAGCACGTTATACCAGTTCA
This sequence comes from uncultured Alistipes sp., assembly GCA_910586375.1. Taxonomy (GTDB): domain Bacteria; phylum Bacteroidota; class Bacteroidia; order Bacteroidales; family Rikenellaceae; genus Alistipes. The sequence goes on from CAJUIE010000038.1 coordinate 2,894, forward strand.
GGCACTTCTTGATGTCGGAGACATGGACCCGTTCGCGGTCATACTCGGGCAGCACCTCGGCAAAGGCTGCCTTGAGTTTTTCGGGCGTCTCCTTGGGGTTTACGTACTCCTTGCCCTTTGTATGGGTGTAGATCTTCGAAAAGACCTCGGCCAGCGGAATATCATCGCCTTCGGTATACATCGAAATTTCGGTCAGTGCGCTGACCTTCGATGAGGCCGAAACGTTCATCCGCCGCGCATCGAGCAGCGATTCGACGATCACGCCGCGTGTTGACTGCGCCACATACTTATACAAACCGGGCTGGCCCGAAATAGCCAAAATTTCTTTCAATTCCATGATTACTATGTTTTTATAGATACTACTCTTGTTGCATGTGTACGTCTATCTGCGGGAAGGGGAAATGGATGCCCCGAGTGGGCAGGAGGTTGTAGAAACGTTCGTTGTTTTCGAAAAATACGTTCCAGTAGTCGTCGTTGTTGACCCAGGCCCGCACGGAGAGGTCGACCGACGATTCGCCCAGCGTGGCGACCCACACCACCGGCGCAGGTTCGGTCTGTATGCGGCTGTCGGCCCTGAGGATTTCGAGCAGCGTTTCCCGGGCGACGCGGATGTCGTCGCCATAAGCTATGCTGACCGTCCAGTCTACGCGCCGGCGGCCGGCCGTGGAATAGTTGTCGACGATGGCCGTGGCGATGGAGTTGTTGGGGATGTAGATGGTGCGGTTATCGCCCGTGGTGATGATCGTGGAGAAGAGCTTGATTTCGCGCACGGTGCCTGACTGCCCCTGTGCCGAGATGAAGTCGCCGACGCGATAAGGCTTCATCAGCAGGATCATCACCCCGCCGGCGAAGTTCTGGGCCGTGCCGCTCAGGGCCATACCGATGGCCAGCGTGGCGGCCGAGAAAAGAGCGATGATCGAGGTGACGTTAATGCCCAGGGTCTGTACGATGACCAGAGTCAGCAGCAGTGTGAAGATGACCCGGATCATGTTGCGCATGAACGAACGCAGCGAAGCGTCGACCTGCCGGTGTTCGAATGCCAGGTCGAGCAACCGCACGATGCGCCGCACGATCCACCGTCCGATGAAGTAGATAACCAGCGCAAGCAGAATCTTGAGAACGATCCATACGGCATCACCCGCGAGGTTGACGAAAAATTCGCGGTAATCCATGTGGATCACCTTGTCAATGGTCTGTGCGAGGTTGGCCTTCTGCACGCTGTCGGGCAGGATTAAGGGGCCGGTCGGGGCTGACTGGGCGAAAAAATTCCACATAAGTCTGTCGGTTTTAGTTTGCACGCAAAAATAGGCAAAATCCGCCAAACACGGAAATAATCGACTGTTCCACCGCAAAAAGGAGCAGATAATTTGCAGGAAAAGAAAAGAACTTTGCTACCTTTGTATAAATAAAATCGTACGGACGCAAGACACCATGCAGGAAAACATCGAAATCATACAGATCAACATTTCGGGGGCCGACAAGCCGGGCATGACCTCGTCGCTGACGGCCATCCTGGCGTGCTACGACGCCTGTATCCTCGACATCGGCCAGGCCAACATCCACCAGTCGCTGACGTTGGGCATCCTCATCATGACCACGCCCGACAAGTCGGGCAACATCATGAAAGAGCTGCTGTTCAAGGCTTCGGAGCTCGGCGTGATGATCCGCTTTACCCCCATTTCGGAGGAGGATTACGAGGCGTGGGTCGGCCGGCAGGGCAAGAATCGCTACATCATCACGTTGCTGGGCCGCACGGTTTCGGCGCGCCATATTGCCGAAGTAACGGCCGTGGTGGCAGAGCACGGGCTTAATATCGACGCCATCAAGCGACTGACGGGCCGTATGCCGCTGCACGAAGAGAACCGTGCAGCCAAGGCCTGCATTGAATTGTCGGTGCGTGGCACGTTGACAGACGAGGAGCGCAGCGCCATGCAGGAGCGTTTTCTGAACCTCTCGGAGCTCGGGCTCGACGTCTCGTTCCAGCGCGATGATATTTACCGCCGCAGCCGTCGTCTGATCTGCTTCGACATGGATTCGACGCTCATTGAAACCGAAGTGATCGACGAGCTGGCCGACCGCGCTGGCGTAGGCGGCCAGGTGCGCGCCATCACTGAGAGCGCCATGCGCGGCGAAATCGACTTCCGGGAGAGTTTCACGCGCCGTGTGGCGCTACTCAAAGGGCTGGACGTGAGTGTTATGGAGGAGATAGCCCGCAACCTGCCCATCACGGAGGGGCTGGAGCGCATGATGACGATCCTCAAGCGCGTGGGTTATAAGACGGCGATCCTCTCGGGCGGCTTTACCTACTTCGGCAACTACCTGCGTCAGAAATACGGCTTTGATTATGTTTATGCCAACGAACTGGAGGTTGAGAACGGTCGTCTGACGGGCCGCTACGTCGGCGAGATCGTCGACGGACGTCGCAAGGCTGAGCTGTTGCGCCTGCTGTGCCAGTTCGAGTCGATCAACCTGGCCCAGTCGGTGGCCGTGGGTGACGGAGCCAACGACCTGCCGATGCTTAATCTGGCGGGTTTGGGCATTGCGTTTCACGCCAAGCCTAAGGTGAAAGCCACGGCGCGTCAGTCTATTTCGACGACCGGCCTGGATGGCATTCTTTATTTCCTGGGGCTGAAGGATTCACGTATCGAAGAGTGATGCGACGGCTGTTGTGGGGTGTGGTCCTGCTGTTGGCCGGGTGTCATGATTCGTCTTTTGGCGAGCATTCGCGCGATGAAGCCCCTGTACCGGAGACGATGACCCTAACACAGCTGTGTGCTGCATTCAAGGGAGGGACGACCGAGGTCACGAGCGATCTGCGGGTTGCAGGGCGCGTGACGACGAGCGACCGGGCCGAAAATTTCTACCGCACCTTCTGCATCGAGCAGGACGGGGCAGCCATAGAGGTGATGGCGGGTGTGGACCATCTGCATACCGATTTCCCTGAAGGAACGTATGTCACGTTGCAGCTGAAGGGCTACGCCCTGGGGCGGCATTATGGCGTGCTCCAATTTGGCCGCAAACCCGCTTCGGGGAGCAGCTATACCACGGATTATATAGCTTCGTCGCGGGCGGCCCTGGATAAAGCCGTGGTGAGAACTTCGCTTGAAAAGACGGTCCCGGAGCCGACACTGCGGACGATTGCAGAACTGACACCTGCGATGTGCGGCACGTTGGTGCGTCTCGAGGGAGTGCGTTACGCTCCGGAAGGGCTGGCAACAGGGACAACATGGGCTGGTTATAAGCGTTTTATGGATGAATCGGGTGCGACGATCCATACCTATGTACGGGCGTATGCCCGCTTTGCTGAAGAGGAGATGCCACTGGGCCGTTGTACGCTTCGGGGAGTTCTTCAGTACGACGACAGGGGTTCCGGTCGCTATATCCTGAAGCTGCGCGATGAAAGCGATTGTCAGTTACAGTAGCAGGTTGCTCGTTGGTTTGTTGCTTTGGGCGTGCGATCGCTCCACGACGCTCGTCTACGATCAGGTGCCGGGCCGTGTGGTATCGATAGCTTACCTTAAATCGCTTTGTGACGGGCCCCAGTACGTGGTGACGGAGCAGATAGCCGTATGTGGCCGGGTGACGGGCAATAACCGCTATGGTGAATTTCCTTACGAAATCGTGATTCAGGATACAAGCGGTGGTATCTGCATAGCCGCTGATTACCCCGCCTTGCAGAACTCTTATCCGCTGGGCTGCGAGTTGATCGTTTACTGTAACGGTCTGACGCTCTATGACTACGGCGGTAAGATAGAGATGGGCAGGCCCAATGAAGATGCCGACTACTGGCAGACCGGAACGGACCGCCGCATTCCCGCGGAGGAGCTGGCCCGTTATCTGAGGCTTACCGACGGCGAAGCCTGCCGACCGGCAGCGCAGCCCATCGGCATGGATGAACTTACGCCGTATCGTGTCGACACTTATGTGCGTATCGACCGGGTACGGTTCGCCGGGCGGGGCACGTGGTGCGACCGCGACCCGCAGACCGGTCGCTCCGTAACTACAGAGCACAGGCTCACCGACGTGGCCGGGAATCCTCTTCCTCTGGCACTCCGCACGTCGGGCAGTGCCGTATATGCCGACGAGCCGCTACCTGAAGGTTGTGGCTCGTTGTGCGGTATTCTCGACTATTTCGGCGGTGCTTACACGCTCCGGATCACGGCCTTAGAAACAGCGTTCGTGGAGGTTTCCGGGGGGCGCAGCATTTTGCGGACCGAAGACTGCGGACTGGACGGGCAACGCGTGGGCCTCCGCGGGGCGAAGCCTTCGCCCCGCCAGTCTGAAGAGTGAATTTTATTATCGAAAAACTACGGCTTTCGTGGAGTCGGGCAAGCCAGCCCCTCCCCTACTCCTGCAACGTCTGCCACAGCATGTCCTTAAGCTGTTGGATGTTGAGGCCCGAGACCGACGAAATGAAGACCGACGGGATGCCTTCGGGAAGTTGGGGCTTCATCTGGTCGATCAGCTCCTCATCGAGCATGTCGCATTTGGTGACGGCAAGCAGGCGTCGTTTGTCCAGCAACTCGGGGTTGTACTGCGTCAGCTCGCCCAGCAGAATTTCGTAATCGCGCCGCACGTCGTCGCTGTCGGCCGGAATCATGAACAGCAGCACCGAATTGCGCTCGATATGCCGCAGGAACCGCGTGCCGAGCCCGCGCCCCTCGTGCGCCCCCTCGATGATACCCGGAATGTCGGCCATGACGAACGACTTGTGGTCGCGCACCTCGACGATGCCCAGGTTGGGTTCGAGTGTAGTGAAGGCATAATTGGCGATCTTGGGTCTGGCGGCCGAAACGACCGACAACAACGTCGACTTTCCGGCATTGGGGAAGCCGACCAGGCCCACGTCGGCCAGTACTTTCAGTTCCAGAATGAAGGCCCCTTCGTCGCCCTCTTCGCCGGGCTGGGCATAACGCGGCGTCTGGTTGGTGGCGCTCTTGAAGTGCCAGTTGCCCAGGCCTCCGCGACCGCCCTTGAGCAGCACTAGTTGCTCGCCGTGCTCGGTCACCTCGCCTACGGATTCAATGGAGGTTGTGCCGTCTTCCTGTTCCACAAGTCGTTTGGCAACTGTGCCAAGGGGCACAGGGATGACGATATTGGGTGCGTCCTTGCCCGACGAACGGGCTCCTGAGCCGCACTGTCCGTCCTCGGCGAACTGGTGGCGCTGGTACTTAAGGTGAATGAGCGTCCAGTATTGCCGGTCGCCCTGGAGAATGATGCTGCCGCCTTTGCCGCCGTCACCGCCGTCGGGGCCGCCGAAGGCCACGAACTTCTCGCGGCGGAAATGGGCCGAGCCGGCGCCTCCGTGCCCCGAGCGGGCGAATATCTTCACATAGTCGACGAAGTTGGAACCTGCCATAAAGAATCATTTTGCTACAAAAGTACGAATTAAAAACGAAGAAACGGTAATTTTTGGCATCAAAAGTGCTGCATGGTTCTAAATGGCTAATTTATAGCAAATAGGAAAATGCGGGGTAATGATTTGGCAACGGAACGGTTTCATCGTTGTGCGTCGTTCTTCACCTGTCAAACAACTCCACGGCAAAGATACGAATAAGCGAGAGCAAAAGCAAGTTTACTTGCCTTTCGCCGAGCGGGAGTATTTAAGGCGTTAGCCAAAGATACGGATGAACGAGGGTAAAGCCAAGTTTATTTGTACGGCCGAGGTGGAGTCTCTGAATAGATAGGCAAAATCGAGTGCCAAGCCCAGTTTCTTTGAGCGTGGGCCCGGCAGACATAACACAAGAGCTTCGGCATCGATGCGCAGCGTCCACTTCTGCCGGCTGCGGGTTTATGCCGATAATATAAAAGCACTTGGAAAATACGACAATCCGGCCCTATGCGGTCTGCGGAGGACGCGGGGAAGGATTTGTCGGAAAAGGGTTTTATTTTGCATCTGTCCCGCGCAGGCGGGGTTTTCGACAAGCCGAATGCAGAGACGAAGACAGTTCGATATCTGCCGAGGTAAGAAAACAACTGTTGTAAAACACATCTAAAACTCTATCGGTTATGGAATGTAAAATGATCGAAGCGGGAGCTTATGATGAGCTTCGCGCCCTGTTTCAGCGCTTGTGCGACCGAGTCGCTCACCTGGATTCGCTGTGTGCGCCGCATAAGCCGGACAAGTGACTGGCTCAGGAGGAGGTTTGCCGAGCCCTGCGCATCACCAAACGGGCTTTGCAGTATTTGCGTCAGCAAGGGATTGTCCCCTATACGGCAATCGGTAACAAAATCTTCATCAAGGAGGCAGACATTCATCGTCTGCTGAATGCTCGCCTGATTACACCTAAAAGATAATGGAAGATTTCATTACCCGCAGCTCCGAGGAGTATAAGGAGTTGCGCAAGACCGTTTTTCAAGCCCTGAAGTCGGTGAATCGTCTGATCGAGGAGCACCGCCCGTCGATCTTCGACGAGGTGTATCTTACCGGCGAGGAGGTCCGCGAGATGTTCGGCATCAGCAAACGTTCGCTCCAGAATTACCGCGACGCCCGGATTATCCCTTACACGACTATCGGAGGAAAGTTCCTCTACCCGCAGTCCCGAATATTCGATGTATTGGAACGCAACTACCGAAAAGCTCTGCGGTAAGTTTTCAGGCTCCCGAGACGGTTTTCACCGCTACGGGAGCTTTTTTATGATCGCTTCACTCCATCGGGGCGACGAAATCGCGGACAAGTCGCCCCGTGGAGTACAGATCCCGTTCGATGGTCAGGCCGAACGGCAGGCGGAGGGATTCGAGCTCGGAGAGCATCACGTAGCCCCACTCCCATTCGCAGATGTGGCAATAGCCGAATAGACGCCAGTCGTAGCCGTCGCGTTCGGCCTCGGTGATGAGCCACGTGCCGGCACCCATCGGGTTGAAATACTTGACCAGCACCTCGGCATCGAAGCCTTTCTCCTCTTGCGAATGGAACGGATGATTCTCGAATTTCGAGATTATTGCTTTCGTAAGCAGTTTCATAACAATCGATATTTACACTGCCGGAACGCCCGGCCAGCAAAGGACCGCCAGGCGTGGCGAACGACCATAGACAAGGCTTCATGCCTTGGCGTGTCGGGAGCCGTGCCTATCTTTGCTGGCCGAAAGGGCGGAGGAACGAGCGGCAACAAACACAACTGTCCTGTAACAAAAAAAATATTGCAAATCATTAATTGTTAGTGTATAATGCGTTTTTCGGAAAACTTCTTTCGGAAAAGCGCGCTACAACGACATGCTGTTCGGATCGGTTTTTAGCAAAAAAAGTTTCACGAGGTTTTGTTTTCTGCGGGAATTTAACTATATTTGTTTTGAACAAATACCCCGAAAACAACCGACAAAGATCAGAATACCGACATAGCGAGAAGAAAACCTCCAGTCTGTTTATTAAGACTCAAATACCACAATTCTAATGATAAATAGACAGGTGTGGACGTGAAAAAATACACGGCCCTGCACTTGTTATCATTAAAATTGTGGTAAATTTTGTTTGAGTCTTGCAAGTGTAGGCCGTGTTTCTTTTTCCCGCCCCGAGCACAGAATTACGGGATGCAAAAGTGCTGCCGCGGCAGCCTTACAATATACGCAAATTATTCGTACCATCCAATTTATTAACCCTTAAATTCTGTTGCTTATGACACACACATTACGCTTGGCTCCGACCTCTCAGCAAAGAAAGGAGGGGGACGATGAACTGGTCGTTGTACGTCTGCGGGGGATGTCTGCTCCTGACATCGGGACTGCTCGCCTGCATGACCGGCCGAAGCCGCCGCTGGCACCGTTTGGCCGATAAACGCCTGCTGCTCCTGCGGCATATGATCGAGATGGCGTATCTCTACAAGGATCGCCCCCAACAGTTCGCCCATACGTTCTGCGCGGAGATCGCGGCCCGCAAACTTCGGAATGCGGGGATCGTCGAATCCTCCGCTCGCCCGACCGGCTCGGAGGACGAAGAGGACGAACGTTTTCTGGTCGGGCTGCTCGATGCGGGTTTTACGCGCAAAGAGGTCTGTGCGATCTTCAACCTCAAGAGCGTCAATTGTTTTTACGTGAAGTATCACCGGGCGAAAAAGAAGCTCGCGCGGATGGAGAAACGCTCGCCGCGAACCGGGAAACAGCGCGTCCCGCGTCCTGATTTGAAATCCTGAACCACTCGCCCCTGTTGCATGAACGCGGCAGGGGCGGTTTTTTGTTTGCCCCGCTTGTCATTCTGAACGTCTGTGAAAAATGACATGAGGCCGGCCTTTGGTCGGTCAAGCCGGAACTACCCCTGGCGTAGGCTTGCGCAATTCTGCGCGTCGCCTCCGCTGGCTCCGACCTGAACGAAAGCCCCATTGCCATACAGATCCTTAAACTGCGCTGCGCTTGTTTTACCTCCTACTGGCTCGGCATAGTCCGCAAGCAGCCTCTGCCCTCGCTGCGGGCCTCGGGCCGCTGACGCTCAGGATGACATTTGCGAGAATTTTTCCGGCGGAGCCAGTCGGGCCGAAGCCTCTGCCCTGCGGAGGCCTGCAAAACAGCGTGCCCCGCAGTCACCAACGCCAGCAGAAAAACGACAGTTATCCCGAAAAATTCCCGGCAGGACGAGACCGGGAAAGGTTCGGCACATAATCCGAGAATCTTCGCCCGGCCTCACGAAAATCCCGCAGAAATCCTGCGATGATCTCTATAAAACACCCCGAAAAAGGGCAAAAAAAGGGCTGTTAAGGTCTTGTTAAGATTTTTATTTCGCAACCGATTGTTTATTAGGTATTTGCAAATCGATTGTTAAGAGTGTGAAAACGCTCGAAACGCTTGGCGACGGGGCTGCGGAGGATTAATTTTGCAGTAGGTCGAACCGTAAAATCCCCGTGTTTATGCCACGCAGTCGTTTCCGTTCGCGAGCGCATCTTCGCGCTTTCTCGCTTCCCGAGCTGTTGGTCGTGCTGGTCATCATCGGCATTCTGGTGTTGATCGCCCTGCCGAACCTCATGCCTTTGATCTCGCGTGCCAAGGCCACCGAGGCGCAGCAGCAGCTTACTTACCTGCATACGTTGCAGAAATCCCACTTTTACAGCGTGTCGCGTTACTCGTCGTCGCTCGACGAGCTGGGCTTCGAGCAGGCGCGTCTGGTCTCCGAGGGCGGTCAGGCCAATTACCGCATCGAGATCGTCGAGGCCTCGGAGCACGGATTCCGGGCTACGGCCACGGCCGTCGCGGATTTCGACGGCGACGGCGTTTATAACGTCTGGGAGATCGATCAGGATCGCACCTTGCGCGAGACGGTCAAAGACTGACGCCCTATGTCGTGCGCCTGGCCTTATCTGCTGCTGCTCACCCCGGCCGCCGTGCTCGTCGGGGAGGACCTCGGCACGCGGCGCGTCAGCGTCGTGTGGCTCGCCCTGCTGGGTACTTCGGCGGTCAGCGCCTCGTGGCATGTCGTCGGCTGGCAGACGATGCTGCGGCAAGCGGCGGTCAACACGTGCTCGCTGCTGGTCGTCGCGGCGCTGCTCGGCGTGTATCTGTTCATGCGGCGTTTCGCCGTGCGATACTCGGTAGGTGCCGGGGACCTGCTATGCCTCGTGGCCATCACGCCGCTGTTCGGAGCGCAGGAGTTCATACGCTTCCTGATCGCCGCGTGCCTCGTCTCCCTTGTGTGGTGGGCCGTGCGGCGGAAACGGAGGCGGACCGTTCCGTTCGTAGCCATGGTCGGCATCGCGCTCACCGGGTGGGTCCTCCTTCAACTCTTCCGCTTATGACTGCGCCCGAGGCCCATATCCCTACCGAGGTGCTGCAACTGCTTCCGGCGTCCGAGGCTGCGGCTTACGGCCTCGTGCCCTGCGCTCGTCAGGGCGAGCGGGTGCACTGTTACGGCGTGCAGGGGCGCGATTATACCGCCCTCATCGAGGAGATCGAGGTGCTCTACGGCTGGCATGCCG
>CAJUIE010000039.1 GCA_910586375.1 uncultured Alistipes sp.
CCCCCCCCGACTGGGGTTATGTGCTGTATAAGAGTCATTTCGCGTTTTTTTAGATCGTCAGTTTCTGCTCTTCGCTCAGGTTCTGGCCGATGGCGAAGACCTCGGCAGCGAAGAGAATGAGAATCCCCATAATGATCGGGGTGTAGGATATATGCAGGGTATCGTCTACCGTATGGACGGTGCCGGAGAGCAGTTCTGCGGCATGGCTGGCCAGACGCCAGTTGACCATGTCGCGCAGCAGCTCCGCAGCGATCGTCAGGGCCCCGATCGTGCGCAGGCGGCCTACATTGCGGCGGTCGAGCGGTCGCTCTTCGCGGACCGAGCGGCGCAGCGAGTGGATGATCCGGAACATCAGCACGATGATTGCCACCAGGAAGAGCAGCTTCGCAATCGAGGCGACGTAGAACCACGGATTACCGCCTATCGAGCCGAAGGCTATTCCCGCCACTGACGCGTCGGGTGCTTCACGGTCTACGATAATCGAGAGCGATGCGATGCTGGCTTCGACCGACATGCCGTCTGCCGCGGTTATTTCGAAGGTTTGCGTGCTGCGAACGGGAATTTTGCCTAAGAGATAGATGCGGTGGGGTGTGCCTGCCTCCCAGTTTTTGGCTATGTCGTTGCCTACCTGGGTCCCCGCGTCGCAGCTCTGGGCGAAGGAGGGCAGAAACCCGTGCAGGAGGCTTGCGACGAGTACGATGAAAAAGGTGATGTAGATAACCAGCAGGCGCTTCAGAAGCGTTTTCTTGTTCTGCATTGTGTGGTGTTTATTGGTAGATTTTCATTATTCTGTTTTTTGACACTCAGGTGTTGCAGTCCACGACAGGCTTCAGCCCGAATAGTTGCAGCAAATATACGATTTGTTGCCTGAAAAACAAATAATATTTATCGTTTTGCGATAAAATCGTTGTCGCGATACAAAAAAAAAGACGGCCTACAGAGCCGTCTTTCCGATGCACGTGTCGTCTCCGAAGAGGCTCCATTTGTTGCCGTAGGTTGCGTCGTTCGAGGCCTTGATGGCTTCGATGGGGTTCTTGCCCTTTTCGAGCAGGTAGAAATAGGCGATCGTGGTGCCTGCGTTGATGTAGGGAATCCAGGTTGAGTCTGGTGGTTTCCATAGGTTAAGTATTTTGACAGTTAATAATTTAGACAAAAAGAGAAAAAAAAGTTATCTTTGTCTGTTGTTTTTGAAAAGGTACGAATTTATGGTTGCAGAATCGCACTATACTTACCGGGTCGAGCCCCAGGATGTTGATTTCACGCTTCGCGCTACGATACCCGCACTGGGGGCTGCCGTGCTTAATACGGCGGGGGCCGACGCTCATGGCAAAGGTTTCGGTGTTGATGCCCTGAATGCTGCCAACCATTCGTGGGTACTCTCGCGCATTGCTTTCGAGTTCGACAGTCGCCCCGGGCAGTATGTCGATTACGATGTTGCTACATGGATCAGCGATTACGGCCGGGTATTGTCGACCCGTAACTTCGTCCTTACCGATGCCCGGGGCCATGAGTTCGGGCGAGCTGTGTCGCAGTGGGCGATGATCGACCTTGCAACTCGCTCGGCCATTGATCTTTCGGGTGTGGGGCGCGAACATGCCGATGCCGTGGTCGACATCCCCGTGCCGGCAGAACGGCCTCGCAAGATTCGCGAGGTGCACCCCGGCAAGGTCGTGGAACATCCGGTGGTATATAGCGATATAGATTTCAATTGTCATGTCAACACGATGCGTTATATCGAGATGATGCTCGATCTGTTGCCCATCGAGTGGCTGACGAGCGAGGAGTCCGTGCGTCTCGATGTTCATTTTCTCAGGGAGTGCCGTTATGGGCAGACGCTCTCTGTGGGTTGCGAACAGCAGGAGCGGGGGGCACTCTTTGAGGTGTGTGCCGAGCCAGGCATTGCTGCGGTACGTGCTGCTGTTGTCTGGAAATAGCCCTCTTCGGGTCGGTTGTGGAACAGGTTTTGCAGAGAAGCTGCAAAACCTTTTTTTATACGCGATTATGGAAGCCACAGCCGTCAAGAACAAGTATCAGGTGAGCATCGACCTGCTGAACGATGCCGTAGCCAAGGAGATCGCCACGTCGCTCCAGTATATGTATTTCCACACCCATTTTGAGGATGCCCGTTATCGTTATCTTTCGCGCATCATGCGGGAGATTTCGATTGCCGAGATGCGTCACATTGAGGAGTTCTCCGAACGGATTCTCTTTTTGGAGGGCGACGTCGATATGAATCCCGCGTTCCGCACGCGGCAGATCACCGATGTTAAGGAGATGTTGCGTATGGCTATGGAGCTCGAAGCGAGCACCATCGATCGTTATAACGAAGCGTCGCGCATTGCTGCGGAGCAGAAGGACGCCGTGACGCATAAAATGTTCCAGGACATCATCGCTGAGGAGGAGAACCATTTCGATACATTCCGCACCGAGTTGCAGAACCTCGAAGATTACGGCGAGAAGTATCTGGCGCTTCAGTCCGTCGCTGGCAGCAAGCAGGCCGCCCGCAGTCTCCATCACTCCGGTGAGGAGGAGTAGCCCCTTTCTTTTGCGGGGCGCCAATTGTTTTTGCAACGGTAGCCCTACCTCCCGCTGCTGCTGCTTTTGCGTCCCCGGGCATTTACGCCCCCGCAGTCTGCGGCCCGAATATAAACATCGCTCCGCCCGGTAGAGGCCTTTTTTTGCAACGCCTTTGGGGCGTTGTCTCTTCGGCGAGCCCTCCCCCTCGCCGCCGAAGAGAAATTTTTCGCTGGCTCCGGCTCTTATTCCTGGCGCCACTTTTCTTTGTCTTGGCAAAGTCCGCGGGCGGCTTGCCCCGCCCCTCTCTTATCCATGACGCCCCCATTGGAGGCGCCACTTTTCTTCGCCTCGGCAAAGTCCGCGGGCGGCCTCTGCTCTCGGCTTACGCAAAGTTGCACGCAGCGAACGGGGAGACTGCTTGAACGGTTGCCGTAGTTCTCGGGGTACACGAAGGAACTGAGAAAGTACAAGTTCGACCCGCTCACGCCCGACGCCGAGGCAGGCGCACTGCTCCAGGCGTAACCGCCCGTGCCCACACCGTACAGGCCGCCGGAATCGCCGGCGCGGATACCCGAAGCGGGGTTGAGGGTTTGCAGGGATGGGCCGGGGCGTCGTGCTTTTTGGCAGGTACGGGTTGCAACTCCCGGCTTTTATCGTATCTTTGCCGATATGAAGATTGCGATTCTGGGCCCGGCGCACCCTTATCGGGGCGGCTTGGCATCGATCATGGAGACGATGGCCCGTGTCTTCCAGCGGCGGGGCGACCAGGTGAAGATCGACACGTTCACCTTGCAGTACCCGGCACTGTTCTTTCCCGGTAAAAGTCAGACGGTCGACACGCCGCCGCCCGACGATCTATGTATCGGGCGCAGTGTTAATACGATGAATCCGTTCAACTGGTGGCGTGTGGGACGGCGTTTGCGGCGTGAGCGGGTCGATTTTGTGCTGCTGAAGTACTGGACGCCGTTCATGGCGCCCTGTTTCGGCACCATCGCCCGGCTGGCCCGCAAGAACGGCCATACGCGGGTGCTGTGCCAGATTGACAATGTGGAGCCGCACGAACACCATTTCACCGACAAGCCGTTCAATCGTTACTTTTTACGCTCGGTCGACGGGTTCGTCTACATGTCCGAGCAGGTGCACCGCGAGCTGACGGCTTATACCGACGCTCCGGCGCTCTTTTCGCCGCACCCGTTGTTCGAGCACTTCGGCGGGCGGGTCGATCGCGGCGAGGCCTGCGTGCGCTTGGGGCTCGACCCGGCGATAAATTATGTGCTTTTCTTTGGTCTGATTCGCGATTATAAGGGGCTCGACCTGCTCCTGGATGCCTGGGCCTTGCTGCGGCGCGAGGGACGTGTTCAAGGACGGAAACTCCTCGTGGCGGGGGAGTTTTATACTCCCAGGGAGCCTTACTTGGCTCGGATCGCCGCACATGGATTGGAGGACGAAGTGATTCTCCACGACCGTTTTGTCCCCGACACAGAGGTTAAGTACTACTTTTCGGTGGCTGACTGCGTGGTGCAGCCCTATAAAACCGCTACGCAAAGCGGTGTTACGCAGATCGCTTACCAGTTTTGCACGCCGATGATTGTCACGGCGGTCGGCGGATTGCCCGAGATTGTGCCCGACGGCCGGGTAGGGTATGTCTGCCCGCCGACGGCCGAAGGTGTGGCCGATGCCATCGGGCGTATCTACGAGCCGGGTGTGCTGGAGCGGTTCCGCGAAAACTGCGTCGAGGAGCGGCGGCGGTTTTCGTGGGAGGAGATGTGCAGCCGGATTACGGAGCTGTACGAGAAGGTGAAATAAGCGTTGGCTGTGTCCCGAATGATTTTCGACCGCAGGTCGTGCGGGCCGCAGCCTTCGCCGCGCGGAGGCCCGCAACATTTTGTCGCGTGCACTCCGCAGGCTTCGACCCGAGTACAAATCCGTTGGCTGCGGCTCACGCAACGCTGCGAGTTGCAAAAAACAACCGACATCCTCAAGGCAGGATGTCGGTTTCTTTTATGCCGGAATTCGGTCGTCTATTTTTTGATATTGGGCAGTTCGAGACCGTAGCCTTTCTTGCGGTCCTCTGTCTTGAGGTAGAAGCTGAAGATGAAGGCCAGCACACCGAACGACGAGAAGATGATCATCGGCATCGTGTAGCCGCCCGTTGCGTCGAGCACTTTGCCGATCAACAGCGGTACGAGGCACAGCCCGATGTTCTGAATCCAGAAGATGAGGCAGTAGGCCGAGCCGAGGATCTTTTCGTCGATGATCTTCGGCACCGAGGGCCACAGGGCGGCCGGCACCAACGAGAACGACACGCCGAGGGTCACGACCAGCAGCAGCGCCAGCCCTTTCGAGGGGAAGAGCGGCAGCAGAAATGCGAAGCTCAGGTGGCAGCAGATCATGATTACAGCTCCGACCATCAGCATCGTGGCGCCCTTGCCCCGGAAATCGAGCAGTGCGCCCAGGAACGGAGTGAGGATCATGGCCAGAATGGGGAAGCAGCTGAAGAGCCGGGCGGCCGGTTCGGCACCGATTCCCAGTGTCACTTCGAGGAAATTGGGCGCGTAGCGCTGGAAGGGGAAGATAGCCGAGTAGTAGAGCACGCACAGCAGCGCCACAAGCCAGAACATCTTGCTGGAGAAGATTTTACCTAAGTCCGAAATATGGAACTCCTCGTCCGACGATTTCTCTTCCTTCCTTTCGCCGGAGGCGATCAGCTGTTTGTCGAGCTTCCGATCCATGAGGACGAAGACCGTATAACACAGCAGCCCGACGACGAGCAGGGCGGTGCAGAACGCCACGGGGGCCACGATCGACTGGTCGTAGCGGTTGGAGATCATCGGGGAGATCCACATCACGGCGAAGACTCCCAGACGCGCGATGGCCATTTCCAGACCCATCGCGAGCGCCATTTCCTTGCCCTGGAACCACTTGGCGATGGCCTTGGAGACCGTCGTACCGGCCATTTCGCAACCGCATCCGAAGATCATGAAGCCCAGTGACGCCATCTTGGCACTGGCGGGAAAGGCCGTCCACCAGCTGCCAAGCCAGTGGCAGAGTGCCGTGGTCTGAAACCAGTCGGTGATACCCACGAACTTGATCGAGGCGCCCAGCACCATCAATCCGGCCGACAGCAGGCCCGTGAAGCGAATGCCCATTTTGTCGAGGATGATGCCCGCGAAGATGAGGAAAAAGACGAAGACGTTCAGAAAATACTCCGACGCGGCGTAAGTGCCGAAGGTCGCGCTGTCCCAGTTGAGGGTCTCGCCCAGAAGCGTTTTGAGCGGCGACATCACGTCGACGAACATGTAGCCGAAGAACATCATCGAGGCGATGAGCACCAGGGCCGTCCACCGTGCGAGGGCCGAATCGTTGAGTTTGCGTTGGATAGTTTCTGTCATGTTATCTTGATTTTTAGTTAGTTGTCGATCGGTGCGCAGCGCTTGAGTACCTCGTATGCCTCCGTGATGCCGAGCTCTCCGGCTTTCGAGAGGTCGAGGCACCCTTTGCGCGTGTCTTTCATGAAAATCTGGATGATGCCCCGGTTGTAGTAGGCCTCGGCAAACCAGGGATTGCGCTCGATGGCCCGTGTGTAGTCTTCGAAAGCTTCGGGCAGGTTCCCCGAGAGGGCTTTGAGGTTGGCCCGGTTATAATAGGTGTGGGCGAAGTCGGGGAAGAGCTTCGCAGCCTTGTTCAGGTCGGCCACTGCCTCGTCGTAGTTGTAGGTGCGTTTCGAGTTGTTGTTGAGTCTGTTCGCAGGGTCCGAGTCGATCGTTATTTGCTGGTAGGAGTTGTCGATCGACGAGATGAAGTCGATCATTTCGGCCCGTGTGGTCGACCGGTTGAGGTAGAGAAACGGGTTACCCGGGTTCTGCTCTATGGCCAGCGTGTAGGTGTTCACCGAGTTGGTGTATTGTTTGATGAGCGACTGTGTAACGCCGCGTTCGAAGAGAACCTCCCATGTAGCCGTGCCGGTTCTGAGCCTTTGGGCAAGCTCTTTGTCCAGAAGCAGTAAGGTGTCGGGTGTCAGGTCACTCTCGCGACACGAGAGGGTCAGGCAGGGATTGCCGGCCCGCTGCTTGAAATCCTCGACACGTTGCAGGTGGTACGCGTTGCGGGCTGGCAGGGTGTCGGGCTGCATGAGTGTGAATTTGAAGAGCGGCAGCAACCGCATATCTTCACGGCCTCCGTTGTGTCCCGTGATGTTCTCGAAGCTGTTGCCCGAGAGCTTGGTTTCGAACGAGAGCAGGCGGTCGAAGCGCTGCGTTGTGTCGGCATAGATCGACCAGGTGCTGTCGTTCAGGCGCGAGCGATAGGCGGCGATCTTTTTTTGGGCTGTGTCGCGGTCTTGCCGGGCTCCGCGGGAGTCGCGCAGCAGCTCGCGCAGGCGCCCGCGGTAGATGTAGGCATTGGCGAAGTCGGGGTAGAGCTCGATGGCTGACGTGTAGTCTTCGACAGCCTTTTCGATGTTGCCTAACTGGGTGTGGACTCCCGCCCGGTTGTAGTAGACCAGCACGTTGCCTGGCGAGTAAAGCGCCACGCGGTCATAATCGTCGAGTGCCCGGTTGTAGTCGCCCACCTGCGTGCGCAGCATTGCCCGGTTGAAGTAGGCCAGCGAGTTGAGCGTGTCGAGTGCAATCACCCGGTCGAAGTCGGCCAGTGCCTGCGTCGGGCGGTTGGTCGACGAGTAGACCAGGGCCCGGTTGAAGAAGGAGAGTACGAAGGTCGAGTCGCACGTTACGGCCTTGTCGAAGTCTTTTTCGGCTTCGGCGTAGCGTTCCTGCTGCATGTAGAGCGCTCCGCGGCGGTTGTAGCCGTTGGGATTTTCGCGGTTGGTGCGGATTGCGGTGTCGAAGTCGGCGTAGGCGCGCACCGTGTCCTTCAGATGCAGGTGGCTCAGGCCCCGGCAGATGTAGGCATCGGCTACCTTGTTGTCCTGGCGGATGAATTGGTCGAAGTCCTCCACAGCCTCCTTGAACTGCTGGTTCAGCAGGCGCGTCACGCCGCGGCTGTAGTAGGGGCCCGGCAGGTCGGGACGCAGATCGATGGCTTCCCGGAAATCTTGCAGGGCGTCATCGTAATTGCCTAAGCGCGAGCGCGTCACAGCGCGATAGGTGTAGGCTTGGGTGTAGACCGGGTTTTTACCGATGGCCGTCGAGAAGTCGGCTTCGGCACCGATCAGGTCATCGAGGTTATACTTGGCAATGCCGCGCAGAAAATAGCCTTCGTAGGCCTCTTCATCGAAGCGCAGCAGGGTGTTGAGTGTGCGGATAGCCTCCTGGTAGTTGTTGTCCATCATGCAGCGCTGGCCCATCCAGAAGAAATACTCCCGGTTGTACTGTGCCCGGACTCTCGACCCGCACAGCAGCGCTGCACCCAGCATGATGGCTATGATTATTTTCCGCATTTTCTCTTTTTAACGCATTTTTGCGGTGTTTATTTTGTCGTTCCTGCCTTTCTGAGAGAAGAGCGGGGAATCGATTGCGAGCTCGCAGCCAGCGGTGTCGAGCCTCCGCATCCGGGGGCTGCGGCTCGACCGGCAAATGCCGGACTTTTCGGGCCGGAGACTGCGGACGGAACGCAACGCAAAGTTGCGGGCCTCCGCGGGGGCAGGCTCCGGCCCGAAAATCCCCCCCCCTCTATTCCTGTTCGTAGCCGAATCGGCGCAGCTGGCGGGGGTTGTTGCGCCAGTCGTCGGCCACCTTGACGAAGAGCTCCAGGAAGACCTTCTTGCCCAGGAATTGCTCCATCTCTTCGCGGGCTGCGCGGCCTACACGCTTGAGTTTCTCGCCTTTGTGACCTATGATGATGCCTTTTTGGGAGTCCCGGGATACGTAGATTGTTGCCGCGATGCGGTCGATCGTCGGCTCCTCCTTGTAGGTGTCGATTTCGATTTCGCAACAGTAGGGTATCTCCTTGTCGTAGTTGCGCAGGATTTTTTCGCGGATGATCTCCGAGGCGAAGAAACGCAGGGTTTTGTCCGTGAGCGTATCTTTGGGGTAGAACGCCGGGCCCTCAGGCAGTAGCTCCAGGATCGTTTCGAACAACCCCTCGACATTGAACCGTTCCCGGGCTGAGGTCGGAATGATCCGGGCTTCGGGCAGTGCTGCGTGCCACTTCTCCACCAGAGCGTCTAATGCTGCGGGCGTCGAGAGGTCGATTTTGTTGATGACTACAATCGTTGGAATGCCGCTGTGGGCTATGCGCTCCACGACTTCGGCCGAACGATCGCCCTGCTCCACCGTGTCGGTGACGTAGAGCAGCACGTCGGCATCGGTCAGCGCTCCGGTTACGAATTTCATCATCGACTCCTGCAGCTTGTAGGCGGGTTTCAGGATGCCCGGCGTGTCGGAATAGACGATTTGGAACTCCTCGCCCGAGACGATGCCCATGATGCGGTGGCGTGTGGTCTGGGCTTTCGAGGTTATGATCGAGAGCTTCTCTCCCACTAAGGCGTTCATCAGCGTCGATTTTCCTACATTGGGATTCCCTATGATGTTTACAAAGCCCGATTTGTGCATCTTCGTATTCTTGTTTTATCGTCCAAAGGTAGTGATTTCTGCGGATTTTTCCTATCTTTGCAATAGATTCACCCAAATCCGGGAGCCTATGGTAAAATAAGATTGATTGTTTTTTGTTCTGCTTGAATTTCCCGTGCCGTCTACGCATTAAAAGCGCCGGCACTTACATATAAAAAGCGTTAATTTTGCGTCTTGTCTCTGAAATCTCGACAGTTTCATATGGCACAAGAAGTGAAGTTGATGCTCACGTGTTCAGCGTGGGCTTCACTTTCGTATTTGTGCCAAGGGTTGTCGAGAACCTCAGAGACAGATATAAAGTTTTGTCCCACGTTTTTTTTGTTTTGTTCCCGAATGAATACCCAATTTTCTGAATAAGTCATGGAAAATCTCTCCTTTTTTTCCGGTGTGGCTCTTGGCGCGCTGTTGTCGGGTTATCTTTTTTTTACATGTTATGATCGTCTCGACTGTTTCTTTTTTGGTGGTTCCCAGGTGGGAGCTGCGCAGGATTATGAGCCGTTCGGTCGCTCCCAGCTGCTTGTCAGTGCAGTCTGCGGAGTTCTGATAAGTGGTCTGTACTGCTTCGGATACTTCGTTGCGGAGCTTAAGGTCGTTGTCGCGGCCATAGTCGTTGCGATTCTGGCGTATAACCTTTACCAAGCCAGTGTGCGGATGCACTCCTTCGGGGCTCGTGCTGGTAAATTCGCCTTTCTGGCCTCCGCCTGCTCCGTTTGTTTCGGGGTAGGCATCCTCGGGTCGTTGCCCATCTTTATCATCCTTGTCTCTTAGCCCCCCCCCTCCAAAAAAAGCCCCGGATTCCTGCCCAATAAAAGGAATCCGGGGCCTTTGTGAAGTTGTGAAACGGGGGCTTAGCGACGCATCATACCGCCCGGGAGCCTGGGCATCCGCAGGTTGCCGCCCGCTACGGTCTTCATCATCTTGCGCGTCTGCTCGAATTGTTTCAGGAGCTTGTTTACGTCGGCCATCGTGGTGCCCGAGCCTTTGGCTATGCGTTCACGACGGCGGGCGTTGATGATTTCGGGGTGCGAGCGTTCGTCGGGGGTCATCGACGAAATGATCGCCTCGGTCTGCTTGAAGGCATCGTCGGGAATGTCCACATCCTTGAGCATCTTGCCCATGCCGGGGATCATCGAGGCGAGGTCCTTGAGGTTGCCCATCTTCTTGATCTGCTGGATCTGGGCGATGAAGTCGTTGAAATCGAACTGATTCTTGACGATTTTCTTCTTCAGACGCCGGGCCTCCTCTTCATCGTACTGTTCCTGAGCGCGTTCCACGAGCGACACCACGTCGCCCATGCCCAGAATACGGTCGGCCATACGCTCGGGGTGGAACACTTGCAGAGCGTCCATCTTTTCGCCCGTGGAGAGGAATTTCAGCGGTTTGTCCACTACGGAGCGGATCGAAATCGCGGCACCGCCGCGCGTGTCGCCGTCGAGTTTGGTCAGCACCACGCCGTCGAAGTCGAGCCGGTCGTTGAACTCGCGGGCTGTGTTCACGGCGTCCTGACCCGTCATGGCATCCACCACGAAAAGGGTCTCCGAGGGCTTCACTGCTGCCTTCACTGCCGCAATCTCCTGCATCATTGCTTCGTCCACGGCCAGACGGCCCGCCGTGTCGACGATCACGACGTTATAACCTCTCTGCCGGGCGTATTGAATGGCGTTCTGCGCGATTTCTACCGGATTGCGGTTGCCCTCTTCGGTGTAGACCTCCACGCCGGTCTGCTGTCCCAGTACTTTCAGCTGGTCGATCGCTGCCGGACGGTAGACGTCGCCCGCGACTAAAAGCACCTGACGGCCCTTTTTTGTCTTGAGCAGCGCGGCTAACTTGCCCGAGAAGGTCGTCTTACCCGAACCTTGCAGACCCGCAATCAGGATCACGGCCGGCGTGCCGTCCAGACGAATATCGGTCGCTGTGCCGCCCATCAGAGCGGCCAGTTCATCGCGCACGATCTTGGTCATCATCTGCCCCGGTTTGACGGCTGTCAGCACATTCTGGCCCAGAGCTTTCTGCTTCACCGTGTCGGTGAAGGTCTTGGCTACCTTGTAGTTGACGTCGGCGTCGATCAACGCACGGCGTATCTCCTTGAGGGTCTCTGCTACGTTTATCTCCGTGATGCGGCCCTCGCCTTTGAGTATTTTGAACGACCGTTCGAGTTTGTCGGTCAGGTTTTCGAACATGGCAATCGGTTTTTTGAGGGGATAAAGATACGATTAAGCCGGCAGCAAAACAAATTTATTTGCATCGATCCCCGCTTCGGGTTACCGCGCCAGCAATTCCGGCGGCCTGTACCGTGTGGGCTCGTACGGTTACGCCTGGGGCAGTTCGCCTTCTTCGGCGTCGAGCGTGGGCGGGTCGTACTTGGACTTCGGCAGTTCCTACGTGAACCCCGAGTACTACACCAACCGTGCGAACGGTTTCCCCGTTCGCTGCGTGCAGGAATAAGAGAGGGGGGGCATCGGTTCTCTGCCAGAATACAAAGCCCCCTCGCGCAGAAATAAAGCGAGGAGGCTTTTATAGATGGACCGAATGATTACTTCAGCCCGAAGTCCACAGTGCCGCGGATGTCGTCCGACGCGACGCCGACATAAGCCGTGAAACGTCCTTGCTCGGCAACCCATGCCCCGGCCTTATCGTCGTAATATTGCAACATGTCGGGTGTGATGTCGAAAACGACCCGTTGCGTCTGACCCGGTTCCAGAGTGATCTTGCGAAAGTCCTTGAGCTCCTTGACAGGCCGCGGCAACGACGACTCCTCATCGCCGATATACAGCTGTACGACCTCGGCCCCGGCCCGGTCGCCCGTATTGGTTACGTCGGCCGAAACCCGGATATGTCCGTTCCGGGAGAGCGAAGTGCGGTCGGCCCGAACATCGGCGATTTCGAAAGTGGTATAGCTCAGACCGTGACCGAATGCGAACAGCGGTTTGATCTGCTGTGCTTCGTGCCAACGATAACCCACGAAGATACCCTCTTTATAAGTCACACTATCGCCTCCGGGGAATTCACCTGCCTCCGCCGCGCTGTTATCCTCGATCCGCACGGGGAAGGTGAAAGGCAGCTTACCCGAAGGGTTGACCTCGCCGAACACTACGTCTGCCAGAGCGTTGCCCGTCTCGGAACCGGAGAACCACGCCTGCAACACCGTCGGCACCTGGTCGATCCACGGCATGGCCACGGCATTGCCGCTGACCAGCACGACGGCCAGACGTGGATTGACCCCGGCCAGCGCCTCGATCACCCGATCCTGTGCATAAGGAAGTCCGTATTGCTGGCGGTCGGCGCCTTCGCAGTCCTGAAAGTCGCTCTTATTGAGGCCACCCACGAAGATCACGGCGTCGGCTTCGCGGGCCGCAGCCACGGCATCGGCGATCAACCGCTCCCCGGAGCGTTTTTCGGAGAGGTCCTGCCCCGTGACGACACCGTTGTAATCGCCCGTGACGTCGCCCACGTAACCGCGTTCGTAG
>CAJUIE010000040.1 GCA_910586375.1 uncultured Alistipes sp.
CGCTTCGGGTGGGCGCGCCAGCGGCTCCGGAGGCCTGAACGCTGTGGGCGCGTACGGCTACGCCTGGAGCAGTGCGCCTTACTCGACGTCGGGCGTGTACGGATCATACGTGGACTTCAACAGTTCCCACGTGAACCCCGAGAACAGCGACTACCGTGCGGGCGGTTTCCCCGTTCGCTGCGTGCAGGAATAAGAGAGGGAGCGGGCAAAGTGAAAGGTAAAAAGTGAGCCGAAGCCAGCAGGGGCTGCTGCTCGGTAAGCTAAAGCCAAAGAATAACCGGACAGCAGGTCTGCGACACAAGGATGTTATTCGACAATATAGACTTGTTCATCCCGCCGCTGCATCCGAAATTGTTCGCGGGCGTATTCTTCGAGGAAATCGTCGTATTTCAGCTGCTCCAGCAAAATACTGTCCGCAGCAATTCGCGCCTTATAAGCATCCCGCTCACGAGTCAACGCCCGTATCTGGCGCTTGATCCGTACGGCATGAAGGGCATTGCGGCCCACCACAAAAAAGGTAAAGAGCAGGATAGAGGTCGTAACGACAATCCAGAAACGTTTGCCAAGCTGAAGGTTCATCAGGGAATACGCATGTATTTGTGGGTCTGAACAGAGACACTCCAAGCCGGGTGAGCCTTGGCATATTCCACAATAGCGGGCATCATGTGCTCAGCGGCGCTCCACTCGGGCTGAAGGTAAAGCAAGCATTCACGGCCAACACGTCCAGCATTTTGCTCGGCCCATTCAAAATCGGTCTCACTCCCGATGATGACCTTCAGCTCCTGCGCGCGAGCAAAAGCCTCTGCTAAGGGCGGCCGTTTGCGCTTAGGAGAGAGACACACCCAGTCGAACCGCCCACTGAAAGGATGCGAACCGGATGTCTCGAGGAAAACCTGCAAATCCCGAGAGGCCAGCTCGTTCGTAAGAGGCTCCAGAGGATAAAGGAGCGGTTCCCCACCCGTAATAACAACACATCGGGCACCACTTGCAACAACCCGCTCAACAACAACCTGGACATCGGTAGGCGGAAAGAGCCGGGGATTCCACGTATACTTGGCATCACACCACGCACACCCGACATCACACCCGCCCAAACGGATGAAATAAGCGGGTTTCCCTGCATGAAATCCCTCGCCCTGAAGGGTGTAAAAATCCTCGACAAGAGGCAGCAGCCGGCCCCCCTCGAGTGCAGCAACATCGACCTCCAATGCCATTACTCGGTGACCACGTAAATATCCTTGAGACTGCGCCCCAGTTGGTCGTAATCGAGGCCATAACCCACGATGAACTCGTTGCCGATCTCCATAGCGCGATACTCGACAGGCCGCTGCTTACGGTAAGACCCTGGCTTAAAAAAGAGCGTGCAAACAGCGATGCTTGCGGGCTTACGAGCCTCCAGATCGCGAACCATGTGTTCGATGGATTCGCCCGTGTCGACAATATCCTCAACGACGATGACGTGACGTCCTTCTATGGAGTTATTGAGCCCCAGGAGGCTCTTGACCTCTCCCGTGGATGAAGTGCCTTCATAAGAGGAGAGCTTGACGAACGACAGCTCGTTGTTGAACTCGATCTTCTTGATCAGGTCGCTCATAAACATGAACGATCCGTTCAGAACACCGACGAACAGCGGCGTCGGTTTGTCGGCATAATCGCGGTTGATACGCTGTGCCACGGCGCTCACAGCTTCGTCGATCTTCTCGGCGGGAATCATGATGCGAAACTTCCTGTCGTGAAGTTGTATGATCTCCTTCATGGGATGGGGCGGTTAGATTATTTATGCAAAAATAACGATTTGCCGCAAGAAATAAACGATTCAGAAGAAAAAATTTTGCCCCGGAGTATTCTCTCCGGGGCAAAGTTGTGAAAACGAATGGCCTGCACTAAACCAGTCCCGAGAAACCCATGAAAGCCATTGCCAGAATACCGGCCGTGACAAGTGCAATGGGAATACCTTTGAATGCCTGAGGCACATCCTCGAAATCCAACCGCTCACGGATACCGGCGAAGAGCACCAGTGCCAGAGCAAAGCCCACGGCAGTTGCGACTGAATAAGTAACGCTCTGTAAAAGATTAAACTCCTTCTGAATCATCAGAATAGCCACACCCAACACAGCGCAGTTGGTCGTAATGAGCGGCAGGAATATTCCCAGCGCCTGATAAAGCGAGGGCGAAAGTTTCTTGAGGATAATCTCGACCATCTGCACCAACGCTGCAATAACGAGGATAAAGACGATCGTCTGCATGTAAACAATATCAAGAGGCACCAGCACGTAAGTCTGAATCAACCACGCCACAACAGCAGCGATAGCCATGACGAACGTTACGGCTGCACCCATACCCAGCGAGGTTTCGACTTTCGACGACACACCTAAGAAGGGACAGATGCCGAGGAACTGCGCCAGCACCACATTATTCACAAAGATGGCGCCAATGATGATTGCGAAATACGAAAGCTCCATAACTATTTCTTGGCTAATTTGTTAAAAAGAACCATAAGGTACCCCAGAACTAAGAAAGCACCCGGTGCCAGAACGAAAATCAGGGGCGTATAATCGCCGATACCGAGCGGATAACCGAAGATTGACCCGCCACCCAAGATCTCGCGCACGGCACCAATAATCGTCAGCGACAAGGTGAAGCCCAGGCCGATGCCAATACCGTCGAGCACCGAATCGAAGGCATTATTCTTCGAAGCAAACGCTTCGGCACGCCCCAGAATAATGCAGTTGACGACGATAAGCGGAATAAAGACGCCGAGCGACGCATAAAGCGCCGGAACGAAGGCCTGCATCAACATCTGGATGATCGTAACGAACGACGCAATGATAACGATAAACGCAGGAATGCGCACCTTGTCGGGAATGATGTTCTTGACAAGCGAAATCACCAGGTTCGACATAATCAGCACGGCCATCGTGGCCAGCCCCATACCCATGCCATTCTCGGCCGAAGTGGTCGTACCCAACGTCGGGCACATACCGAGCACCAGCACGAACGTGGGGTTGTTCCTGACGATGCCGCTTAAAATAATTTGCAATTTATTCATTCTGACCTCCTTCCTGAGCCTCGGGCTCTGCGACTTGCGTGGCGCCGGATGCAGCGTCAGCAGGCTCTTCGCCCGTCGAAACGCTTCTGAAAGCCATCCAGGCCCGATTGATTGCGTCAACATACGCGCGCGACGATATAGTAGCAGCGGTAAGTGCATCGACATCGCCGCCATCCTTCGTCACGGCCAACTTGCCATCCACCAACTTCTTCTGAGCCAGCTGCTGGCCCTTAATACTGCGAATCAACGAGTTGTCCTCGTCTGCCATCTTGGTGCCGAGACCCGGAGTCTCGGTCTGCTTCAGGACGTTGACGTTAACGACCCCGCCCGCAGGCGTGAAGCCGACCATCAGGCTGACCGGACCGCCGAATCCCTGTTTTGACAAAGTTTCCACGGCATAACCCACCGTCTGCCCGCTCTGCGTAGCGGTATAAACCGTAACAGGCATTTCGTCGACAGTCACAACCTCAGACACCGTAGCGTCGAAAGCCGGAAGCACCTTATTCAACGCCTCGGTCTTAGCCGCAGCCTCGGCAGCAGCGATCGGCTCGACAGTAATCATGTTGACGACGCCCACGCCGGCCGAAGCCACGAGCGTGATGCCAAAGAGGACGGCCGTCATGTTGAGAAGCGAACTTTTCATCTCTATCCTCCTCCTTTATTTTACGCCGAAGCGTTTGGGTTTCACATATTTGTTGATGAGGGGCACCGTAGAGTTCATAATAAGAATAGCGAACGACATACCCTCAGGGTAAGCGCCCCACAGGCGGATACACATCGTAATAAGGCCGATACCCACGGCGAAGATCACGCCACCCCGCACGGTCATGGGCGAGGTCGAATAGTCGGTAGCCATGAAGATCGCGCCCAGCATCGCGCCGCCAGCCAGAATATGGAACAGCGGGAACTGCCACAATGCAGCCTCCCCGGCACCCCGGCTCAGAGCCACGACAAATGCAAAAACCGCCATAGTAGCGAGAATCGTAACGGGAATATGCCACGTAATAACCCGACGCCACAGCAAGTAGGCAAAGCCGACGAGCAGCGCCAGTGCAGCGACCTCGCCCAGTGAACCAGGCATATTGCCCAGCAGTAAGTCCTGAACGTCAAACATGCCAGCCGCAGCACCGTGCTTGACCGCGGCCAAAGGCGTTGCGCCCGACCATGCATCGAACGCCTCATTGACGGGAGCCGGGAACGAGGTCATCTGTACGGGATAAGCAATCAGCAGAAAAACACGCCCCACAAGTGCGGGGTTGAAGGGATTCTTACCCAAACCGCCGAAAGTCATCTTGGCAATGGCGATAGCGACAAAAGCACCAATAACGACGATCCACCAGGGAATCGACGCCGGAAGGTTGAAAGCCAGCAGCACGCCTGTAACAACGGCCGACCAGTTGCCGACCGTCGACTTACCACCGACCAGAAAACGCTGGATAAGGTATTCGAACACCACGCACGAAGCGACCGAAAGCGCCGTGACGCAGAGCACGCTCCAACCGAAAAACACGGTCGAGATAATCAACGCCGGAACAAGGGCGATGACCACATCGCGCATGATCCGGGCCGTCGACTGGCTCGTCTGCACGTGGGGTGAGGGAGCAACAAGAAGTTTATTAGCCATAATTCGTTCTGTATTTTTCGGTTACTTTTTGGGTGCAGCGGCTGCGGCACGCTGACGGATAATGCCCATAACGGTCTGCTTACCCAGACGTATCCAATCCAGCAGCGGCAGATAAGCCGGGCAGGTCGACTGGCAGCAGCCGCACTCGATGCACGAAGTGATCATCTGAGCCTCCAACGTTTCCCACCCCTTCTTCTGAGTCATCTTCGAAAGGAGATAAGGCTCCAGACCCATCGGGCAGGCAGCCACGCACTTGGCGCATTTGATACACTGCGAGGCTTCGCGACGCACGGCGTCACGTCCCGACATGACCGTAATGCCCGAGCAGCCCTTAGTGACGGGCGACGCGAGGTTGACCATAGCGCGCCCCATCATCGGGCCTCCATTGATCACCTTACCTGCATCTTCGGGCAACCCTCCGGCCGCAGCGATCAATGTCTCGATAGGGGTACCCATACGCGCCAGGAGGTTTTTGGGCTCCTTCAGCCCCTTACCAGTGATCGTCACCACACGCTCGATAAGCGGCATATTCTTCTGCACGGCCCGATAAACGGCATAAGTCGTCGAGGCGTTGCACACCACAGCACCGACATCAATAGGCAGCGCCGGCGGAGGTGGCACCTGACGCCCCATAATGGCTGCAATAAGCTGTTTTTCACCTCCCTGCGGATACTTCACCGTCAGGGGCACGATCTCCACACCCGGATACTGCGCCGCGAGCTTACGCAAGTGGGCAATAGCATCGGGTTTGTTGTTCTCGATGCCGACATAAGCGCTCTTGACGTCGAGAGCCTTCATCAGAATCGTAACGCCGACCAACAGCTCCTCACCATGCTCCAGCATCGTACGGTGATCCGACGTAAGGTAAGGTTCGCACTCCACACCGTTGATGATAAGCGCTTCGGCCTTCTTGCCGGGAGGCACCGACAGCTTCACGTGCGTGGGGAACGTAGCACCGCCCATGCCGACGATACCGGCATCCTTAATTTTGGCGACGATCTCCGACGCCGGGAGGCTGCACTCACGTACGAGCGTCTCAGAACGGTCGATGCCCTCGGCCCATTCGTCGCCCTCGCGCTTGATCGTAATCATCATCTGACGTATCCCCTGCCCGTTAGGCACTAAATCGACAGCCGTAACGGTACCCGACACGGGTGAGTGGATGTTGGCCGACATAAAGCTGCCAGCCTCGGCGATAAGCTGGCCCGTGAGCACCTTGTCGCCTTTGGCGACCTTGGCCACGGCAGGAGCGCCGATATGCTGGGCCAGCGGAATCGCAACCACATCGGGCAACGGGAGTACCTCGATGGCCTTGCCGCAGCTCAGCTTGTTTTCCGACGGATGAACTCCGCCTATCGGAAATGTTTTCATATTACGTAGTCTGTTTTTTTACGATTTATTCCGCTTTCGGGGCTTCAGGAGCAGGCGCTGCAACTCCTGCGGGCTTAGCACCAGCAGCCGGGGCAACCTTAGGCTCCCTGGGCAGAGGCTCCATGCCTACGAGCCGGATGGCTCCCGTGGGGCACTCATTCACACACTTGCGGCACAACTTGCACTTCTCCGAGTCGATGAAAGCGAGGTTGTTCTCGACCGTGATGGCACCAAACGCGCAGACCTTCTCGCACTTGCCGCAGCCGATGCAACCCACCTTGCAGGCCTTCATCACCACAGCGCCCTTGTCCCGGGAGACGCACGACACATAAACGGCGCGGTCCTTGGGCCACTTCTTGCGCAGCTCGATGATCCCCTTGGGGCAGGCCTTGACACAGGCACCGCAGGCCGTACATTTGGCCGGGTCGACCTCGGCCAGCCCCGTTGCAGGATTCACCGCGATAGCACCGAAAGCACACGCCACGACACAATCGCCCAAACCCAGGCAACCGAATGCGCAGCCCGTCTCGCCAACATAAAGCGACGAGGCCACGGCACACGACCGGGCGCCGTTATACTCGTTGGTGCGCGGACGCATCTCGCACGTACCGCCGCAACGAACCGTAGCCACCTGCGGGCCTTTCTCGGCCGCCGTCTTACCGAGGTAAGAGGCAACGGCTTTCATGCAATCGCCACCACCGACCGGACAAAAAAGAGCCGAAATGTCGTCGTTCTTCACCAGTGCATCGGCCATACCCCGGCAGCCGGCAAAGCCACAACCGCCACAGTTGGCCCCGGGCAGCATCTTCTCCACCTGGTCGATCCGCGGGTCCTCCT
The DNA here is from genome assembly GCA_910586375.1 of uncultured Alistipes sp. Classification (GTDB taxonomy): domain Bacteria; phylum Bacteroidota; class Bacteroidia; order Bacteroidales; family Rikenellaceae; genus Alistipes. The sequence goes on from CAJUIE010000040.1 coordinate 6,882, forward strand.
CGACGCGGAACTTCTGGGCCACGAAGTAAAGAATCACTGCGGAAAGCACTCCCAACGCACAAAGCGTCAAGATTGTGTAAAGTAATACTTCCATCAGATTTTTGTTATTGTAAATTGAATTGTGTGTTCGATTTTGCGGCGCAGCAACCACAGCAAACCATAATAACAGCCCACGGCACCCAGTGAAACGCCTGCCGCCACCGCCTCATTCCAGCCGAAAGCTCCGATGCCGAGGGCCAGCCCGGCCAGCAATACGACCAGGGCTCCGCCATAAGCCAGCAACACAGAGAGCATCCCGGCCCGGCGCCTGACACCGACCAGGACCGCATCACCCGGTGCGTAAGACGCAGCATCGGGCGTCGCTACCTCGATGATCTTATCCTGCGTCTCGGCCAAACCGCACGCCTGCCGCGCGCTGCATGTTCCGCAAGCGCTGTGCGACGTAATCCGCACAAAGACCCGACCGGCCTCCATGCGCTCTACCGCTCCGCTATGTTCGATCAGCCTCTCCATACTCAGACCCTCTGTTCCGCTGCGTTCGCCCCATCATTACAAGCCCCCCGCAGCCTCCGCTAATCGCCGTATTTATTGGTCAGCGGCATCAGCCGCTCGTGACCGAACGAGCACATGGAGAGGCGCAACACGGGCGGAAACTGATAACGTTTCTTCTCGTTACGCATGATCATGGCGTGGATCTTTTCGACTACCTCTGAATCAAAACCGGCATTGATGATCTCTTCCCGGTGCTGCCCCTCCTCGATCATCCGATAGAGGATGGCATCAACCACCTCATACGGCGGCAGGATGTCGCTATCCTTCTGCCCGGGGCGAAGTTCAGACGAAGGCTCTTTGTCGAGAATACACTCCGGAATAGGATTACCTTGCGTACGGTTGATGTAACGGGCCATATCATAGATTTCGCCCTTATAAAGATCGCCCGTAGGGCTGAAAGCACCGGCCGTATCGCCATAAAGGGTGCAGAAACCCAGGGCATTTTCACTTTTGTTGGAGGAGTTGAGCAGGATGTGATCGGTTTTATTCTGCAAAGCCATCAACAGAATAGTACGGATGCGGGTCTGGATATTCTCCTCCGTAGCGTCGAACTCCGTGCCGCCGATCACAGGCTTGAGCGTATCGATCACACTGGAGTAAATATCCGTAATGGGAATAACATCGTACTCGATACCCAATCGTTCTGCCAGAGCTTTGGCGTCCTCCACCGAATCATCCGAAGAAAAGGGTGAAGGCATCAGCAGCGCCCGGACATTCTCCCTGCCCAGGGCATCGGCAGCCAGACAAGCCACGACTGCCGAGTCGATACCGCCAGAAAGGCCTATCGAAGCCTTCTTATAACCGTTCTTACGGAAAAAATCGCGCAGTCCGCAACGTGCAGCCTCGTAAATCATCCGTGTACGGTCGTTATAGGTGGGAATATCCACGGGCTGACCCGCCGCCTCGGTATCGAAAACCCGAAAGTCCTCTTCGAAGCTCTTCATCATCAGGACCAGTTCGCCGCGGCTGTTCAGAGCGCCCGACGTACCGTCGTAAACGATATCCGTAGCCCCCCCTACCTGGTTGACAATCACAATATTCTTCCCCTCAACAAAGGCCAGGTTACGCATCAGTTCATAACGGCGCATCATGGTACCTTTGCCGTACTTGCGGGCATTGATCGAAAGGATAGTTTCAACCGAGCGATCGAAGTCACGCTCCCGGCTCAGGTCGTCACCCACGATAACGGCACACTTATGTCCGGCGATGGTGATGTACTCATACCCTTTTGACGGGACCAAAAAACCCATCTCCCGGCGTGCGGTGATATGCTTCTTGCCCACATAGCGCAACACCTTGCGATCCTGAATGAGCGCCGCCGCACTCACCGTCCCCCCGGACGTAAGCAGAGGAAGTCCGACGATGGCGGCGATTCCGTCGCAGTGCGAGGCGATCTCTACCAAGGCCTCTTCGCACAACTCCAGGAAGGTCGTTTTACGCAACAGATCGAAAGCAGGCGTGCCGCTCAAAGCCTGCTCGGCGAAGATGACCAAATCGGCCTTTTCGGCTTTCGCTCGGTCAATTGCATCGATAATTTTCGACGCATTGGCGTCTACATCGCCGATGGTGTAATTCAGCTGGGCAACAGCTATTTTCATGGATAGTAATTTTAGGCGAAAAATTACAACTTGGCAAAGTTAAGGATAATTTATAAAAGTCGGAAAATTTTTCGACATTAATCAATTCATATCCCGTTATTGCGCAACCGGTATTTTTGCAGCAGCCGGATTATCCCCGACTTCTACCCCGCTTCGGGTCGCCGTCACGGCGGTTCCGGTGACCTGGACCTTATGGGCGCAAACGGTGTCTCCTGGAGTAGTTCACCTGACTTGGCGTCGGACGTGTACGGGTCGTACCTGAACTTCTATAGTTCCCGCGTAGCTCCCGAAGACAGCTACTACCGTGCAAACGCTTTCCCCGTTCGCTGCGTGCAGGAATAAGAGTGGGGGGGGGCGAGCGGGCGGAGGTCATTTTGTCATTCTGAGCGTAAGCGATGAATCTGTGGCAGAGACGACGGCAGACAGATTCTTCGGCTATCGCCTCAGAATGACATTTGACCGTCAGGTCAGCGGGCCGCCGCCGCCCGGGGTGGCGGCGGCCCGACACGTTGTGTCTTGCTCCGCTGGCTCTGGCCCGCGAAAAAAACAGTCGAGAGACTGTCTGGGCCGCAGCCATGCCCGGGCGAAGGCTTTTTTGCAACGCCTTCGGGGCGTTGTCTCTTCGGCGGCTTCACGCCTGTGGCGTGCCCCCCTCCGGCCGCCGAAGAGAAAATTTTCACGGGCTGCGGCCCGTTTTTAGATTCTTCACGATCGTTCAGAATGACAAAGTGGGGGGGGGACAGAGGGCGGGGCAGCCCGGCCAGTCTGACAACAGTTGTTTCTCGGGCCGAAAAATGGCGAAAAGGCTACAAGACCGAATAAAACGACTTCACCCTTGCCACACGAATGCGGCAAGGGTGAGTATCCACGATCCGAAGCGGCGCAAAACAGCCCCCGCGCCCAGCTTCGCAAATTACTTGTGGGCAGGCTCGGAATCGGCCACAAGGATGCGGCCACAATATTCGCAGATAATGATCTTCTTACCCGAGCGAATATCAGCCTGTCGCTGAGGCGGAATGCGGTTGTAACAACCGCCGCAGGCATCACGCTTGACCGTCACAACGGCCAGTCCGTTATGGACATTGCGGCGAATGCGGCCATAAGCCGTCAGCAGACGTTCGTCGATCTTGGTTTTGATTTTCTGGGCCTGAGCACTGAACTCAGCGACCTGGGGCGCCGTTTCGGCTTCGATGCTCTTCAATTCGTCCTTCTTGGCCTCAAGGTCTGCAGTACGTTCCCTGCAAAGTGCTTCGGCCTCTTCAAGCTGCTGTTTCTTGCTCTTAATTGCGACGGCATACTCCTTCAGGCGCTTGTCGGCCAACTCGATTTCGAGCTCCTGATACTCGATCTCCTTGGTGATGGCGTCATATTCGCGGTTGTTGCGCACGTTGTTCTGCTGCTCCTTGTAGTTGCCGATCATGATCCTGGCCTGATCGGTCTCGCGCTTGCGCTGCCTGGTAAGCGTGTTGAGCTCCTCGATTTCGGACTCGATCTTCTCGATGCGGGTCCCGATACCCGCCACCTCGTCCTCCAAATCGCGCACTTCCAAAGGCAGATCGCCCTTCACTTTGTTGATCCCGTCGATACGGCTGTCGATCTGTTGCAGCTCGTAGAGCGCCATGATCTTCTCCTGCATCGAATAATCGACCTCGGCAGTCTTTTTCTGTGTTGCCATATGCTGTTGTATGATTTCAGTCCTCGTCAGCCCATCTCTGGTCGGCCCCTCGTCAGCCCATCACTGGTCGGCCCCTCGTCACTCCCCGACCCAATAATTCACCGGATTGCAAGAGGCCTCACTCCTGCGAACCGCAAAGGTAATCAAATTTTTCGATAAAATATCAAACAAAAGCCGAATTGCGCAATATTCACTCTCAAAATGACCTATATCGGCCACCGTGAGCGCTCCATCGGGGGTCATGAAATCATTGTATTTGAGATCGGACGTCACATAGAAATCGGCTCCGGCCTCGCGCGCAGCACCGATCAGCGAAGCCCCCGCACCAGTACAGACCGCCACACGGCGCACCTGGGGAGCTACGATCCGGCTGTGGCGCACTACACGAACACCGAGCGTGCGCCGGATATGTCGCAGAAACTCAGTCGGCACGACCGGCTCGGGCAACTCACCCACTACACCGAAACCCGCCTCGCCCACCAACCGCGTCGGCTGCAACACCTTCAAAGCACCAATGCCCAGCATTTCAGCCAGGCGCCAGCTCATGCCGCCCGGGGTACTGTCGAGATTGGTATGGCACGCATAAAGTGCAATGCCCCGACGAATAGCCCGCTCGACCAGACGCTGCACGTAGTCGGCCGAATTAAACCGCTTGAGCGGATGAAAAACGAGCGGATGGTGGGTAATAACCAGATCGCACCCCTCGCGTTCGGCCTCGTCCAGCACTTCGTCAGTCACATCGACGGCCAGCAGTGCCCGCCGCACTTCATCGGCAGGACGCCCGACAATGAGCCCCGCATTATCATAAGATTCCTGTAAATCGAGGGGCGCAAAACGTTCGATAACGTCGGTTATATCCTTGATTATCATAGTCAGAAAAGCGATTGTTCGTAAAATGCGAACAGCTCCTTCGTCTCGCCATCCTCTTTTTTGCGGCGCGGACGGCGCGGCGCAGATGTACGGGCGGTCGAGGTTTTCGGGACCTGCTCCTCCTTGCCTGAAGTTTCATCGATCCGCACCACCGCTTTGCGGCGCGAACGCGGTGCGGGAGTGTCGGCAACAGCTTCATCAGCCACTGCATCGTCGACAGCCACTACTTCGCCACTCTCCGACTTAAGGTCCTCGCGCACCTCCAGCAGCAACGCGCGGATGCGTTGCAGACGCTCCAGCAGCTCCGTGTCGCGATTCGTCTCCCCACCACTTGCCCGCTGCTGCCGAAGTGCTTTCTTAGCCCCTTCGAGCGTCATACCGCGCTCCTTGACCAGATGGTGGATCACCTTCAGGTACTCGACATCCTGCACCGTAAAAAGGCGGTTACCCTTCTTGTTGCGCTGGGGTTTCAACACGCCGAAATGGGCCTCCCAATGGCGGATAAGCGAAGCCTTGACGTCGAACATCTCGGCCACCTCACCCATAGAATACAACAATTTTTCAGTCAAAACGATATGCAGTTTAAAAATTTACGGTTCTAAAACAAGCGACAGCATAACTTCGTCCCGCACGCGTTATCCCAGCATTATTTCACCTCTCATTAGTTTTGGCAG
>CAJUIE010000041.1:0-3690 GCA_910586375.1 uncultured Alistipes sp.
CTACATGGTCCCCTATACGGCCAACGGAGACCAGATGTTGCGTCTGGTACTGCGCGCCGTGAAGAGCGTCTACGCCTCGGTCTACTTCGCCGCATCGAGAGCCTACATCCAAACGTCGCAGAACCTCATCTCGGAGGAGAAGATGGCCGTGATCCTCCAGGAGGTGTGCGGCTCGGAGCAGGAGGGGTTCTACTTCCCGACCCTCTCAGGCGTAGCCCGCTCGATCAACTACTACCCCATCGGCGACGAAGCACCCGAAGAGGGCGTGTGCAACATCGCAATGGGACTGGGTAAATTAGTGGTCGATGGAGGCCGCACGCTGCGCTTCTCGCCCCGCTATCCGCAACGGGTATTGCAGACCTCAACGCCCGAGCTGGCCTTGCGCGACACCCAATCGGAGGTGCTGGCCCTGAGCCTGCGGCCCGAAGAGTTCCGCACATCGATCGATGACGGAGTGAACATCCACCGCTTAGGCCTGAACGATATAACCTCCATGCGCAACACCGCCCACGTCTGCTCGGTCTGGGACCGCGAGAACGAACGTATATCCGACAGCCCATACGATCGCGGCCGCCGAGTAATAACATTCAACAACATACTGAAATACAACACATTTCCACTGGCTGAAATCGTAAGCGACCTGCTCCGCATGGGGGCCGGGGAGATGCGCTGCCCGGTCGAAATGGAGTTTGCCATAGACATGGATGTCCCGCCGGGACAACCACGCATGTTCAACCTGCTGCAGATACGTCCCATCATCGACAACCACGACAACCGGGCAATCGACTGGAGCCACGTGGAGACCTCCGAGGCCCTGATCTACGGCGAGAGCGCCTTAGGAATCGGACGCATGAGCGACATCGCCGACATCGTATATGTCAAGACCGAGGCTTTCAACTCGCTCTCAACGGAGCGGATAGCCGACGAGCTCCTGGCCCTCAATGCCCGTCTGCGCGACGAAAAACGCCCCTACATCCTCGTCGGACCCGGCCGCTGGGGATCGTCGGACCCTTTCCTCGGAATTCCGGTCAAGTGGACCCATATTTCGGAAGCCAAAGTGATCGTCGAATGCGGCATCGAGCAGTTCGACGTCGAGCCCTCGCAAGGCACCCACTTCTTCCAGAACGTGACGTCGCTGGGCGTGGGCTACCTGACAATCAACCCTTTCCGCGGCGAGGGCATCTTCCGACAGGACCGGCTCGACGCCCGCGAAGCCCTCTACGAGGGAGAATACCTGCGTTTGGTACGCTTCGACCGCCCGCTGTGGGTCTGTATCGACGGCCGCTCGAACCGCGGCATTGTCAGTGAAACGAAAAAATAAGTTTTTCGGAGCGGGGGGGGGTATTTCAAGCCGATAGCCAGCGGAGGGAAGACACAGAGTGCGAACCTTCGCCCGGGATGACAAAAAAGCAGAGGCCCGTTTTTCAGATTCCCCTAAAAAGTAAGAACTCAAGATTACAATTTATAAGAAAATTTTTTATATTTGTAATAAACAAAAACCTTAAAACAAGCAGAAAAATATGAACGTAAACAAACTGATGACCGAACTGGAGCGAAAACATCCCGGCGAAAGCGAGTACCTCCAGGCCGTGCGCGAAGTCTTGATGACCGTCGAAGAGGCCTACAACAAGCACCCCGAATTCGAGGCCAACCGCATTGCGGAGCGCATCGTGGAACCCGACCGCTCGTTCACCTTCAAGGTAGTGTGGACTGACGACAAGGGCGACGTACAGGTCAACACCGGCTACCGCTTCCAATTCAACAACGCCATCGGCCCCTATAAGGGCGGCCTGCGCTTCCACCCCTCGGTAAACCCCTCGATCCTCAAGTTCCTGGGCTTCGAGCAGATCTTCAAGAACGCACTGACGACCCTGCCCATGGGCGGCGCGAAAGGCGGTTCGGACTTCAACCCCAAGGGCAAGTCGGATCGCGAGGTAATGCGCTTCTGCCAGGCCTTCATGACCGAATTATGGCGCCACATCGGTCCCGAGACCGACGTGCCGGCGGGCGACATCGGCGTCGGCGGCCGCGAAATCGGCTACCTCTACGGCATGTACCGCAAGCTGGCCCGTGAGAACACGGGCGTGCTGACCGGCAAAGGCATGACCTACGGCGGTTCGCTCATCCGGCCCGAGGCCACGGGCTTCGGCGCCGTCTACTTCCTGCGCCAGATGCTCGAAACCGCCGGCATGGAGCTCAAAGGCCAGACGATCGCCATCTCGGGCTTCGGCAATGTCGCCTGGGGTGCCGCAACCAAAGCCACGGAACTGGGCGCCAAGGTAGTGACCATCTCAGGCCCTGACGGCTACATCTATGATCCCGCGGGTCTCAATGCCGAAAAGATCGCCTACATGCTCGAGTTGCGCGCCTCGAACAACGACGTCGTAGCTCCCTATGCCGACAAGTTCCCGGGGTCGAAGTTCATCGCCGGCCGCAAACCGTGGGAAGTGAAAGTCGACATCGCCATGCCTTGTGCCACCCAGAACGAGCTCGACGGCGACGACGCTAGGCAGCTCCTGGCCAACGGCGTGAAAATCGTGGCCGAAGTCTCGAACATGGGCTGCCGCCCCGAGGCGATCGACGCCTTCATCGCCGCAAAGATCCCCTACGGACCGGGCAAGGCCGTAAATGCCGGCGGCGTGGCCACATCAGGACTGGAAATGACGCAGAATTCGCAGAAACTGGGCTGGACAGCCGAGGAGGTCGACGCCAAGCTGCACCAGATCATGTCATCGATCCACGGCGCCTGCCTCGAATACGGCACCGGGCAGGACGGCTACATCAACTACATGAAGGGCGCCAACATCGCCGGCTTCATGAAGGTAGCCAAATCAATGGTCGAGCAGGGTATTCTGTAACCACTACGCCTGAAAAAAGGTGGAAAGTCAAAGACTTTCCACCTTTTTTTATGCCCTATAATCCGACTGCAAACAAACAATCGAAAATCTCCCCTCTCCTCCTGTTTATCTCGCTTTTCTTCGTACCGCCCTCACGACCTCCCCGCCCCAGGCAAGCAACGACGTGGCGCCGAAGATAACAAGCCACTCTCTCCACGAAAGGGGCACGGTGCGAAATACCTCGCCACCCACCTCGACAATGACAAACTGTCCGACACCGATAGCGAGCAGGATCAGAAGAAATTCGCGACACCCTTTCCACGACGCAAAAACCGAATGCCGGGTTTCGAATCCTTTGGCATTGAACATATTCCAAAATTGCATAAACACGAACGTCGAAAAGAAGAACGTCAGCTGCCGCACGGAGGGCGCCCCACCGTCAGCACTCCACCGGGCCAACATACCCAGCAGCACGGCCGACATAATCCCGCCACAGACGAAGATCGTGCGGGCCATAGCCCGAGTAATGATGAACTCGTCGCGCGAACGCGGCCTGTCGTCCATCACCTCTGCACTGGGCGGCAGAGAAGCCATAGCCATAGCGGCAAAAGTGTCCATGATGATATTCACCCACAGAATCTGCACCACCGTAAGCGGCATTTCCGAACCGAAAATCGCTCCAACCAGGCAGATAACGATGGCCACAAAATTGATCGTCAGCTGGAACAGCACAAAGCGCTGAATGTTGCGATAAAGCGAACGACCCCACATAACGGCCGTGGCAATCGAAGCAAATGAATCGTCAAGCAGCGTAATATCCGACGCATCCTTAGCCACGGAGGTCCCCGAGCCC
>CAJUIE010000041.1:3700-12111 GCA_910586375.1 uncultured Alistipes sp.
GCCCATCGAGAGGCCTACATTGGCGAAATTGAGCGCCGGGGCATCGTTGGTCCCGTCGCCCGTGACCGCCACAACCTCGCCGCACTGCTGCAAAAGACGCACTAAGCGCTGTTTATCCAGCGGCCGGGCACGGGAGAGGATCTTCAGCTCCTGCACACGCATAAGAAGCTCTTCATCGCTCGCCGCAGCGAACTCAGCGCCGGTCATGCGATTACGGTCAGAGTCCACAGCATCGTTCCACAGTCCGATCTGCCGGGCTATCTCCCGCGCCGTGGCCGGCGTATCGCCCGTAACGATCTTGATGCCAATCCCAGCCCTAAGACAGCGGTCGACAGCCTCCGGAACATCTTCGCGCACTGGATCGGCAATAGCCGCAACAGCCGAAAAACACAATCCACCCCGCGCCACAGCCTCTTCGCACGTCGCAGCGTCAGTATCGGCCCACGCCACAGCCAGGGTTCGCATGGCCCGGTTCTGAAAATCGGCCAAATGCCCGGAGACAATCTGCTCCTGCCCATCAGCAGCGCACATCGCCCGCACAATCTCCGGGGCACCCTTGACGCAGACGATCCGCCGCCCCGAAACACCGCTCCGGATGATCGTAACCATATACTTGCGCTCGGTCGAAAAGGTCATCCGGTCGATGATCTCCGCCCCGGCTCGCAACGTCTCATAATCTTGTCCCCGTCCCCGCAGCCACACAAGCAGCGCCCCTTCAGTCGGATTGCCGAGAACCTGCCCCGCAGCATCGAGAAAGGCCGTAGAGTTAACCGCGACGATCTCGGCAAACCCGGCATCGGAGAGGTCGTCGTAACGCACCAGCTCCCCGACACTCATCCGGTTCTGGGTCAGCGTACCCGTTTTATCGGTGCAAATGACCGTCACAGCGCCCATCGTCTCGCAAGCGTGCATCTTGCGGACCAAATTATTGGTCCGCAACATCCGCCGCATAGACATGGCCAGCGACAGCGTGATCGACATGGGAAGCCCCTCGGGTACGGCCATAACGATAATAGCCACCGAGAACATGAAGACCTGGAGCACTTGTTGCGATATCTCCAGCCAGTCGCGCCCAATCAGGTCGCTGAACAAGATTGCTTTGCCAAGCAAAATGGCGAAGACCGCCACCGCCAGCACGATGCCCACCCGACCGATCAGGCGCGAAAGGCGGGCAAGCTGCCGGGCAAGGGGAGTAGGCTCGTTGCTCTCGATCGAAGATTGCTCGGTCACGTGCCCCGCCTCGGAATGATCCCCCACGGCCGTGACAACCATGCGGCCATAACCGTCGGCAACCCGCGTACCGCGCAGCACAACATGGGACGGATAAGTCGCCTCAGGATCAAAATAAGCTTCATCAACGGTTTTGTCAACCTCCGGTTCTCCTGTCAAGGTCGATTCGTCGATGCGTAACGATACGGCCTCGACCAACTCGCCATCGGCCGGCACCGTCTCGCCGCTCTCGATCGAAACGAGGTCACCCACAACCACTTCACACCGCGGAATTTCACACATCGCCCCGTCACGCATCACCTTGACAGGGACTTCGTCGTTGACCCGGTTCAACCGCCGGAAGCGGCGCCGGGCATCCCACTCAAAGAAGAAACCCACGCAGGTGGCCAGAATAATGGCGCAGACGATACCCACCGACTCCGTAAAATCGCGCTCCACGCAGCCGATGATCAGCGACAACACAGCGGCCAGCAACAAAATGCGGATAATCGGATCGCGGAACTTTTCGGCCAGAAGCCGCCACGCCGACGCATCGGCAGGAGGCGTGATGACATTAGCACCGTACCTCTGTCGGCTCTCGGCAACACGGGACGACGAAAGGCCTTGCGGATCGAACGAAATCATGGTGGGAAATCAGAATTTGTGAAGCGAAAACTGCCGTGTCGAAGCGTCAAGCCGCACGGCAATAAAGAGCAGGATCGTGAAGGCGATAAGCGACGAACCGCCATAACTCATGAAGGGCAACGGAATGCCCATGACAGGCATCAGGCCGATGGTCATGCCCACGTTGACCAGCACATGGAAAAGCAGGATCGCGGCCACACAATAACAATAAATGCGGCCAAACGGCTCCTCCTGCCGCTCGCCCATGCGCATCAGGCGCAGGATCAACAGACACAACAGCGCCAGCACGAAAACCGTACCCAGGAAGCCCCACTCCTCACCCACGGTGCAGAAGATGAAGTCGGTATGACGTTCGGGCACAAAGCCATACTTAATCTGCGTGCCCTGCAAAAAGCCCTTGCCCGTCCAGCCGCCCGAGCCAATGGCGATCTTGGCCTGGTTGACGTTATAATCGGTACCCAGCGGGTCACTGACAATGCCCAGGAAACTCAGAATACGATTGCGCTGGTGCTCCTTGAGAATCGAGTTGAATATATAATCCGTCGTGGGCAGGAAGATCATCGCTCCGACAAATAGCCCCATGACGATGAAGATATTGCGCAAATTAGCACGAAAAGCATAAACCGCCACGAAGATCAGCGACAGGAACGTAACGACCAGCAACGAGCCATAAAGGTCCAGCTTCCCGGGAACTACAAAGTGCATGACCAGACACAGCACAATTGACAAGAGCGCCAGCACGGCCAGATAGACGATCCGGGAACGCCACTGACCGTTCATCATCGCCTCCGAGAACGTGCAGACCAGAATCAGGATCACGAGCAGCGTCATCGGTGAGAGCAGGAACGAGACGATGAACAGCGCAGCGATGAGTAACACCGGGATGCACAGCCACTTGTTGAGCCCCTCGCGATAAAGCACGAAGAGAAACGACCCCAGCACAATACCCGAACCGGTGTCGTTCTGCAACACAATGATGAAAAGCGGCAGACAGATGACCCATACCACCTTCATAAGGTCACCGGGCCGATCGATCGAAAACGAGTAATCGCTCATGACACGCGCCAAGGCCAAAGCCGTAGCGATCTTGGCAAACTCCACAGGCTGCACGCGCATGGCTCCCAGCTCGAACCACGCCTTGGCACCATTGACTTCGCGGCCAAAAAGAAGTGCAGCCAACAAAAGCCCCAGGCCGGCGATATAAGCCGGATAAGCCAGCATGTGATAAAAGCGCTCGTCGAGCAGCAGAACTACGAGCGCCATAATCCAGGCTATGCCGATCCAGACGAGCTGCTTCATATAAAAATGCGAGAGCGAGAAGAGCTCGGCCGCCTCTTCATCATAAGAGGCCGAAGCAATAGAAATCCACCCTGCCACAACGATCGCCGCATAAAGCAGCACCGTCCAGAGGTCGACCCCTTCGAACATACGTATGCCTCTACCTGTCATAAGCCGGATAATGAATCTGCATGTTTTTTACGTGCTCCAGCAACTCAGGCCGCCGGATGGTGTCCGTAAGGTAATACTCCTCCAGCAAGCTGGCGATCGGCAGAGCCGCCGATGCGCCGAAACCTCCGTTTTCGACATAAACCGAGATGGCGATCCGGGGATTGTCCTTCGGGGCGAACGACAGGAAAGTCGAGTGGTCACGTCCATGAGGATTCTGAGCCGTGCCGGTCTTACCGCAGACATCCCAGCCGTCGAGCTGGGCAGCCGTCGAGGTACCGCCGACATTCACGCCCCGCCACATGCCCTCAACGATGGGTTCGAAATAGCGGGGATCAACCTTCGTATAATGGCGCTCATAAAAACGAGCATCGATCGAATCACAGCCCTCGATACGCTTGACGATATGGGGAATATAATAATATCCCCGATTGGCGACGATAGCCGCCAAATTGGCCAGCTGCAGAGGTGTGCACCCCAGTTCACCCTGACCAATGGAGAGAGAAAGGACCGTCAGTGAGTTCCACGACCCGCGATAAACACGGTCGTAAAACGCCCGGTCGGGAACATAACCGTTACCCTCGTCGAGGAAGTCGGAACCGAGCTTGCGCCCAAAGCCGAAGCTCTCGACATACTCCTTCCAGACGTCGAAACCCTCCTTAACACTGCTGTATTTGGGATTATCGAGAATATCGCGGAAGACATAACAAAAGTAGGCGTTGCACGACGTGGCCACGGCAAAACGCAGATCCAGCGGCGAAGAGTGGGCATGACAAGCCATCTTAAGACGCCCGGCCTGATAACCCATGTGGCACGAATGGTGGTCCGACGGCCGCAACACCCCCTCCTGCTGACCGATGAGCCCCTGCACTACCTTGAAGGTCGATCCCGGCGGATACTTGGCCTTCACAGCACGGTTGAACAGCGGTCGCCGCTTGTTATAAAGCATCTTCATATAATTATTGCCGCGCTCGCGCCCCACCAGTTCGTCGGGGTCATACGTCGGCGACGAGACCATCATCAATATCTCGCCCGTGGAGGGTTCTATAGCCACCGCAGCCCCAACCTTGCCTCGCATGAGCTCCTCACCGAGCAGTTGCAACCGCGAATCGATAGTCGTAACGATCGAGTGCCCCATCTCGGGCAACGAATCATAACGGCCATTCATATAAGATCCCTTGATGGCACCATGCGTATCTATCTCCTGGATTTTCACCCCTTTGCGTCCCTTCAGCAAGGGTTCATAAGCCGACTCTACGCCACTCAACCCCACATAATCGCCCGGGCGATAGTCGGGATGGCGCTTCAGATAATCCGACGTCACCTCGCCCACGAAGCCCAGCAAATTGCCGCCCACTTCACGCGGATAACGGCGCACGGTGCGTTCGATCATGAAGAACCCCCGGAAATTGCACTCGTCAAACCGCAGCTTATCCTCCTTGGAAACATAACTGATCACCAGACGCGGTGCCCGGGGGCGCATCCGGGCATTAGCCAGCTCACGCACCAAACGTTCGCGCGAGACCCCCGTAACCTCGCACATGCGGGTTGTATCGAATCCGCGACGGTCGATCTCACGAGAAATGACCATCAGATCGTAACACACGCGGCTCTGCACGAGGTACTCGCCATTGCGGTCGAAAACCTCACCACGCGGTGGATATTGCACCACATGGCGCAGCACATTAGCCTTGGCCAGCTCTTCATAACGCGAATCGAAGAGTTGCAGCCACGCCAGCCGCCCGACGATCACCAGAAAAACCGCAAGCACCACGCACTGCAAAATCCGCATCCGGACGAATCCTTCCGACGAACCACTCATGACCGGGCAAGGAGTTTGGAGGTAAAAATACGGGCGAACGCCCAGGTGAAAAATACCGTCACGGCACTACTCGTCACAATGCGCAGCGCGGTACGGAGAGCATGAACCCACGAGAGGGACTCCAAAGCGAAAAAGACGGTATGATGAAGCAGAATCAGAATAACAAGGTAGTCGAGAAACACCCCGCGACCGAGCCGCTCGGGTGAGGGAATACCGCCATCACGCAGGTCTTCGCGCCGGTAAAGCACCCGCAACAGCCCCGGCCGGACGAAAGCGACCAACAACGTGGCAATGGTATTCAACCCGGCAGCTCCCATCATGAAGTCCATCGCCACTCCCACGCCTCCCCCCAGGCCGAGTAACGCCACAGCAGGCAGGTCAAGCGGCAGCAGAGCGATGAAAATCACGTAAACGAGCGGGTCGAGGCAGACAGACACCCACAGGTTGTCGAACAGGCAGAGTTGCAGCACCGCTGTCGACAGAAAAAGCAGTATATATGCGATCGTTCGGGACATATCAGTCGGGGCGTATCTGTTGACGCACTCTTTCGCTGCGTTGCAGCGACTCGATTTCAAGGCGGTCACGGTTTTCGACCAGGAGTACTTCCGTCAGGCTGGACATCTCGGCTGCCAGACGCACACGCACAGTGTAGCCCGTGCGAACCTCGTTTAGCTCAGCGCTCTCGACCCAGCCAATGCGGACCCCTTCGGGGAAATACTGCGAGAAACCGGTGGTAACAACCTCCTGCCCTTCCCTGGGCTCAGCGTATTTGGAAAGGTCCCCCAGCATCACTGTGTGGGGATCGTTCCCATCCCAGTAAACCGAACCCAGATAGTCACCTCCAGCGAGTTTACCACTTGCACGGAACGAGGTGTGAAGCACAGAAAGAACCACCGCATAGCGATCGGTACAATCGACCACATAACCCACCATCGCCCCATCGGGCGACAGCACGGCCATATCGGGCACCACGCCATTGCGACGACCACGGTTGATCGTAATGAGGTTGCGGGGTCGGTTGACGGTATTGGCCACCACAGAGGCCGTAATAAACCGAAACTTCGGTTCACCCAGCTCCTGCATGTAACTGTCGAGGCGGGCAGCCGTCTCGGCCTCCACATACCCCGAGAGTCGTTCTTCGAGCTGGGCAATGCGTTCGAGCAGGAGTCGGTTTTCCCGCTCCAGCCCAAAATAGCGGCGCACACCGCCAAACAGAGCATGTGCACCGCCTATCACACGGTTGGAGCGTGCCAGCAACCGCGCCTCGGTGTAGTAAGACGACCGGGCGTAATAGCTGACAGCCAGCGCCTCCAACAAGACGAACAGCACTGCCACATAAACGCTGCGTATAAATTCGAAGAGCTTGTTCAAAAGTCTTTTCCCTAAAAAATGCGCAACGCCGGGGCGTTGCTCTCTTCGGCGAGCGGGGGGGGGCATCGCCGGAGAGACATTTTCGATAATACCCCGAAAAATTCCAAGCCCGAGCGGGAGGGCTGCGGCCCGAGACTTTCTCGGCGGCGGCAGGGGAGGAGCACGCCACAGGCGTGAGGCCGCCGCCGAAAGCAACGCATCAAGCGTTGCGAAAAAACTAAAAACTTATGTCCGGGGCCCTCTTGCCAGCCACCCTCTCTGCACCCTCTCTGCACCCCTCTCTGCCCCCCTCTGCCCCCCTCTGCAGCTCCTTGCTCCTGCCACCTCTCCAGCCCCCCGGTCAGCGCATCAGGAAGGAGAAGCGGTTGATATTTTTCAGAGCTATTCCCGTTCCGCGGGCTATAGCCCGCAAGGGGTCCTCGGCGACATGGAACGGCAGACCTGTTTTTTCGTGGAGACGACGATCGAGGCCTTTGATGAGGGCGCCGCCGCCTGCTAAGTAGATGCCGTTCTTCACGATGTCGGCGTAGAGTTCAGGGGGCATTGACTCCAGCACTTTCATCAGAGCCGCGTCGATTTTAGCCAGGGATTTTTCGAGGGCATAGGCGATCTCACTGTAGGAGAGCGAGACCGTTTGCGGCAGTGCAGTAAGCATGTTGGGGCCCGTCACAACAAAATCTTCAGGCTCTTCGTCAAGCTCAGCACCAGCAGCGCCGATCGAGCACTTAATCGCCTCGGCCGTACGCTCGCCGATGCGGATGTTATGCTGCTGGCGCACGTAGCTCTGGATGTCGGCCGTAAAGACGTCACCCGCCACGTTGATCGACTCCGAGCAGACGATGCCGCCCAGCGAAATGCAGGCTATCTCCGACGTACCACCGCCGATGTCGATGACCATGTTGCCCTCGGGGGCCTCGACATCAAGCCCGGCACCCAGAGCCGCAGCCATTGGTTCATAGATCATGTAGACCTCGCGACCGCCCGCATGTTCGGCCGAATCGCGCACGGCGCGAATCTCCACATTGGTCGAGCCCGAGGGAATGCAAATCACCATCTTGAGCGACGGAGCAAAGAGGCTGCCTGAGGTCTTGACTTTTTTAATCATGCCGCGGAGCATCAGCTCCGTAGCATTGAAATCGGCGATCACACCATCCTTCAGCGGACGGATCGTCTTGATGTTGGGATTGGTTTTCTCGTGCATCTGGCGCGCTTGATGCCCAATAGCCACCAGCTTGCCCGAATGGACGTCCAGCGCCACAATCGAGGGCTCGTCAACCACCACTTTGCCGTTATGAAGAATCAGGGTATTGGCCGTACCTAAGTCAATGGCCACCTCCTGCGTCAATGAAAATATTCCCATGCGTCAGCTTCCGTTATCTCATTAAACCATTATTTCACAGCTAATTACGCCCCACGCTTACCACTTATAGCCGCGGGAGCGTACGTACCCGGACAAAGGTAGCAAAAAGCCTCTGAATTTCTGGTGTTTTTTTGTAATTTTTTTTATTTATATTTGTATCTCAAAATTTCATTCCGCATGGAATACAAAATCGGTAAAGAGGCCCGATGCGCCGTAATCGGTTACGGCAGCTGGGCAACAGCCATCGTCGGGCTCCTCGCTGCCAACGAAACGCGCGTGGGCTGGTATGTCCGCAATCCCGAAGTCCTCGAAGGCATACGCACCGAAGGACGCAACCCCCGATACCTGAGCGACCTGGAGTTTGACACCTCCCGCCTGGCTCCCTCCGATGACCTGAACGAAGTAGTCCGCCAGGCCGACATCCTCATTCTGGCAGCTCCATCGGCTTATCTGAAGACTTTTCTCGAGCCCCTGACCGAGCCGCTCGACGGCAAATTCGTCGTCTCGGCCATCAAAGGCATCGTCCCGGGGGATTACCAGACCGTCGTGGAGTATATT
>CAJUIE010000042.1 GCA_910586375.1 uncultured Alistipes sp.
ACTATGCGCCCTATTTCCTGCTGGACGCGCGCCTGACTTGGGAGAAAGGCTGCTGTCGGCTCTATGTAGACGGCACCAACCTCACAGACACACACTACTGCGACCTGGGCGGTATCCCTCTGCCGGGGACTTGGGTCACGGCGGGTGCAGTGTTGACCATCGGCAGGCGATAAGCCCCCGCTTTCCGGCTGCATCTTCCGGCCCGACGCTTTGAAGCGTCGGGCCTTCTTTTTATCGAAAAAACCGCTTCGGGTTACCGCACCAGCAGTTCCGGCGGCCTGAACCATGTGGGCACGAGCGGTTTCGCCTGGAGCAGCTCGCCTCACTCGGCGTCGAACATATACGGAGCGAACTTGGCCGTTGACAGCTCCTACATGTACCCTGAAGGCAACTACGTCCGTGCGTACGCTTTCCCCGTTCGCTGCAAACAAGAATAACGAGCCAGAGCCAGCGGAGCAAGACACAAAGTGTCGAGCTCTTAACCATTGCGAATACGCAAAACAGATTCTTCGACGCCAGCATCGGAAATATGCGAAAAAAATATTATATTTGAAACATTGGAAAAAACATCACTCACTATAACATGAATCCTCGAATCATCGAATGTGTCCCCAACTTCAGCGAGGGACGCGACCAGGAGGTCATCGCACGCATCGCCGCAGCTATCGAACGGGTGGAAGGCGTCGATCTGCTGAACGTAGACCCCGGCCAGGCAACCAACCGCACCGTCATGACTTTCGTCGGCAGCCCCGAAGCGGTCGTCGAAGCGGCTTTTCAAGGGGTGAAGTGCGCCGCCGAACAGATCGACATGCGCAAACACAAGGGCACGCACCCCCGCATGGGTGCCACCGACGTGCTGCCATTGATCCCCATATCGGGCATTACGCTGGAGGAGTGCGCCGCCTTGTCGCGCGACCTGGCCCGCCGCATTGCCCAAGAGTTGCGCATCCCGACCTACTGTTACGAAGCAGCCGCATTCAAACCCGAACGCAAGAACTTAGCTGTCTGCCGCGCAGGAGAGTACGAGGCGTTGCCCGAGAAACTCGCGGATTCCGACAAGGCGCCCGACTTCGGCGCCCGCCCCTACGATGAAGAGATCGCCCGCACGGGAGCCACGACCGTCGGGGCCCGCGACTTTCTGATCGCCGTCAACTTCAACCTCAATACCACCTCCACCCGGCGTGCCAACGCCATTGCGTTCGACGTCCGCGAGAAAGGACGCCCCGTCCGCGAAGGCGATCCCATCGTCGGCAAAATCGTCAAGGATGCCGGGGGCAATCCGGTCATGCAGCCCGGCACGCTGAAAGCAACCAAAGCCATAGGCTGGTTCATCGAAGAGTACGGCATCGCTCAGGTCTCGATGAATATCACCGACATAGCCATGACACCCCTGCATGTGGCTTTCGACGAGGTATGCCGCAAGGCTGACGCCCGCGGGGTGCGCGTCACGGGCACCGAAATCGTCGGTCTGGTGCCCAAACGGGCACTGATCGAAGCCGGAAAATATTTCCTGCGCAAGCAGCACCGATCGACGGGCATTGCGGAAAAGGAGATTATACGCATAGCCGTCAAGTCGATGGGGCTGGACGATCTGAAACCCTTCATACCCGAAGAGAAGGTGATCGAATATCTGCTTCAGGCAAAGGTTGAGAAGAAACGACTTATCGACATGTCTTGCAAAGATTTTACTATCGAAACAGCGAGCGAATCACCGGCCCCGGGCGGCGGCTCGATTGCGGCCTGCATGGGCGCCTTAGGCGCAGCGCTCGGAACGATGGTTGCCAACCTCTCGGCCCACAAAGCCGGGTGGGACGAAAGATGGGAAGAGTTTTCCAACCGTGCCGAGCAAGGACAAAGCCTGCTGGAGGAGTTGCTGCATCTGGTCGATGAGGACACCGCGGCATTCAACCGCATCATGGAGGTCTTCGCCATGCCCAAGTCCACCGACGAGGAGAAAGCAGCCCGGAGCGAAGCCCTTGAAGCCGCCACACTCTACGCCACACAAGTGCCGCTGCGCACGATGAAGACTGCAGCGCAAGTCTTCGACCTGGTGGAGGCAATGGCCGCCGAAGGGAATCCCAATTCGGTCTCCGATGCGGGAGTAGGTGCCCTGGCTGCCCGAAGTGCCGTACTGGGGGCATGTCTCAACGTGAAGATCAACGCCGCAGGACTGAAAAACCGCACCACGGCAGAAGCCTTGATTGCCGAAGCCGAAACATTGGCCACCGAAGCCTCACGCCGCGAGAAAGAGGTACTGGCCCTTGTCGAATCGAAAATATAAAAACATGACGTTGCAAGAGTTTCAGACCGATATTCGCGCGGGTATCCCCGACAAGCTGCCCGCAGCAAAACCCTACGACACGAAAATCAGCCACGCACCGCGCCGCAAGATGATCCTCTCGTCCGATGAGCAGGTGCTGGCCCTGAAAAACGCCCTGCGTTACTTCCCCGCAAAGCACCACGCCGTGCTGGCCAAAGAGTTTGCGGAGGAGCTGCGCCAATACGGCCGCATCTACATGTACAGGCTGCGGCCCGACTACGCGATGTATGCCCGCCCCATTGACGAGTATCCCGCGCAGTGCCGGCAGGCAGCGGCCATCATGATGATGATTCAGAACAACTTAGATCCAGCCGTGGCGCAACATCCCCACGAACTGATCACATACGGCGGTAACGGCGCCGTGTTCCAGAACTGGGCGCAGTATCGGCTGACGATGAAATACTTATCGGAAATGACCGAAGAGCAAACGCTCGTGATGTATTCGGGCCATCCTCTGGGGCTCTTCCCCGCGCACCCCGATGCTCCGCGTGTGGTGGTGACCAACGGCATGGTCATTCCCAACTACTCGAAACCCGACGACTGGGAGCGCATGAACGCTCTGGGGGTGTCGCAATACGGGCAGATGACCGCCGGATCGTACATGTACATCGGTCCTCAAGGCATTGTCCACGGCACAACGATCACAGTGCTTAACGCCGCCCGCAAACGTTTCACCGCCGGGCGCAAGGATACACGCGGCATGTTGTTTGTCTCGTCGGGCCTGGGTGGCATGTCGGGCGCTCAACCCAAAGCGGGCAATATCTCGGGCATAGTCTCGGTAATCGCCGAAATAAACCCTAAAGCAGCCGTAAAACGCTATGAACAAGGGTGGGTGGACGAGTTATATCAGGAATTGGATGAATTAATACCTCGTATCAGGCAGGCAATCAAAAAGAAAGAGGTCGTATCGATGGCCTACGTGGGCAACGTGGTCGACCTTTGGGAGCGGCTCGCGGACGAGGAGATCGCCGTTGATCTGGGTTCGGATCAGACGTCGTTGCACAACCCCTGGGCCGGCGGCTATTATCCGGTAGGGCTGAGCTTTGAAGCCTCGAACAAAATGATGGCCGAGGAACCCGCCCGTTTCCGCGAATGCGTACAGGAGTCACTGCGCCGCCAGGCCGATGCCATCAACCGACTGACGGCACGCGGCATGTATTTTTTCGACTACGGCAACGCCTTTCTGCTGGAGGCTTCGCGCGCCGGAGCTACAGTGGTGAGCAAGGGCGGGGGATTCCGCTACCCGTCCTACGTGCAGGACATCATGGGGCCCATGTTCTTCGACTACGGATTCGGTCCGTTCCGCTGGGTCTGCACGTCGGGCAAACCCGAAGATCTGGAACTCACGGACCGTCTCGCCGCCGAGGTGCTGAAAGAACTCCGCGCAACGGCTCCTGAAGCTATCCGGGGGCAGCTCGATGACAACATCCATTGGATCCGCGAAGCTGGCCGCAACCGCCTCGTCGTTGGTTCACAGGCCCGCATCCTCTACGCCGACTGCGAAGGTCGCACCCGGATCGCACAAGCATTCAACCGCGCCATCGCCGAGGGGCGCATCTCTGCACCCGTCGTACTGGGACGCGACCACCACGATGTGTCGGGCACCGATTCGCCCTACCGCGAGACGTCGAACATCTACGACGGTTCGGCATACACGGCCGACATGGCTGTGCAGAACGTCATCGGCGACGCATTCCGCGGTGCCACATGGGTCTCGATCCACAACGGAGGCGGAGTAGGCTGGGGGGAGGTCATCAACGGCGGCTTCGGCATGCTAATAGACGGAACGGAGGAGTCTGACCGCCGCATCCGCGACATGCTCTTCTGGGACGTCAACAATGGAATAGCCCGCCGAAGCTGGGCCCGCAACGAAGGTGCTACGGCGGCCATCCGCCGCCAAATGGAGCGCACGCCCGGACTGCGGGTCACACTGCCCGAAGAGGCTGACGAAAATCTGGTCCGCAACGCTTTGAAAGAATAAAATATGGAACGTCATCTTATCTCCGCAGAACATCTGTCGATAACCCGCGTGCGTGAAATTCTCACAAAGCGCCTGCCACTGGCTCTGTCCGACGACGCCCGCAAACGGATTGTCCGCTGCCGCGAGTACCTCGACCGCAAGATGGAGAATCCCGAGCGGCCGGTCTACGGCATTACGACGGGATTCGGAGCGCTCTGCAACATCGCAATAGGGCACAACGACCTGGCTGCCCTGCAAAAGAACCTCGTCATGTCGCACGCCTGTGGTGTGGGCGAGCGGGTGCCCGCAGAGATAGTACGGTTGATCCTGCTGCTGAAAATACAATCGCTCTCCTACGGACATTCGGGCGTGCAACTCGCTACGGTCGAGCGGCTTATCGACTTCTTCAACAACGACGTACTGCCCGTCATCTATCAGCAGGGATCGCTCGGAGCCTCTGGCGACCTGGCGCCCCTGGCACACATGAGCCTGCCGCTCCTGGGACTCGGCGAAGTAGAACACGAAGGTCGGATACGCCCGGCAGCAGAGGTGCTCTCCGAAATGGGGTGGCAGCCCATCGAGCTACAGTCGAAAGAGGGGCTGGCGCTCCTGAACGGCACGCAGTTCATGGCAGCCTACGGCGTGTGGTCGGTCATCGAGGCTCGCAAACTCGGTGAGTGGGCCGACACAATCGGTGCTCTCTCACTCGACGCATTCGACGGCCGCATCGAGCCGTTCTGCGAAGAAGTGCACGCCGTGCGTCCCCACAAGGGACAGACCGACACGGCCCGCAACATCCGCCGGCTGCTGGAGGGCAGCGAAATGATTGCCCGCGACAAACAACACGTGCAGGACCCTTACTCGTTTCGCTGCATCCCCCAAGTGCATGGCGCATCGAAAGATACGACGGACTATGCAGAGCGTGTGCTTACCACTGAAATCAACGCAGCGACCGATAATCCTACCGTCTTTCCGGACGAAGACATGGTAGTCTCGGCCGGCAACTTCCACGGACAGCCCATCGCCTTAGTCATGGATTTTCTGGCAATTGCTGTGGCCGAGCTGGCAAACATCTCGGAGCGGCGCATCTACAAATTGATCTCGGGAATGCGCGGACTGCCCGATTTTCTGGTGGCTAAACCTGGACTGAACAGCGGATTTATGATCCCGCAATACACCGCAGCATCGATCGTCAGCCAGTCGAAAGGACTTTGTATGCCCGCCTCGGTCGACTCGATACCCTCCTCGCAAGGGCAGGAGGACCACGTGAGCATGGGCTCCAACGCTGCGACGAAGCTCCGACGGGTGGTCGAAAACACACGTCGCGTGCTGGCTATCGAGCTCCTCAATGCCGCACAGGCACTGGAGTTCCGGCGGCCACAGCGCACGTCGCCCCTGCTGGAAGAGCTGTTGGCCAAATATCGCTGCCGGGTCCCCTTCATCGGGGATGACACGGTGATGTATCCCCATATCGAAGCCTCGGTAGAATTTCTGCGTCATGAAACTGCTTGTTAAGAACATCGGCACGATAGTGGGTATTCAGCCCCCGGGACGGCTGCGCGTATGCGGCCCGGAAATGGGACAGCTGGAGACGCTCGACGACGCATGGCTGCTGGCCGATGAGGGGCACATCACCGCATTCGGCCCGATGACCGAATGTCCGCCGGGCGAGGATGCCCGAATCGTCGACGCCGAAGGTGGCATGCTCTTTCCGTCATTCTGCGACTCCCACACCCACATAGTCTATGCCGGCAGCCGCGAGCAAGAGTTTCTGGACAAGATCAACGGCTTGAGCTACGAAGAGATAGCCCGCCGCGGAGGAGGCATTCTAAACTCGGCCGACCGCCTGCACGAGACCTCGGAAGAGGAGCTATACCATCAGGCGATGGAGCGTGTGCGCGAAATCACCCGAATGGGCACGGGTGCTATAGAGATCAAGAGCGGCTACGGCCTCTCAACGCAGGACGAACTGAAGATGCTGCGTGTAATTGGCCGCATCCGGCAGACAATACCGCTAACCGTGCGCGCAACCTTTCTGGGGGCCCATACCGTAGCCCGCGACTACATAGGCCGTCAGGCGGAGTATGTCGATCTGGTATGCAACGAAATGCTGCCCGCAGTGGCCCGCGAGGGGTTGGCCGATTTCGTCGATGTCTTCTGCGACGAAGGATTCTTCACGGTGGAAGAGACCGCCCAAATCATCAAAGCAGGCCACGAATATGGCCTCCGAGCCAAAATACACGCCAACGAGCTGGCCGTGTCAGGCGGCGTCGAAGTGGGCGTGGCCCATGGTGCATTGTCGGTCGACCACCTCGAACGCATCGGCGCCGCGCAAATCGAAACTCTGCATGGCACAACGACGATGCCGACCCTGCTGCCGGGAGCGGCGTTCTTCCTCGGCATGATCTACCCCCCGGCCCGCGCAATGATCGACGCAGGATTAGGCATAGCCCTGGCCTCAGACTACAACCCCGGTTCATCGCCCTCGGGAAACATGCGGACGGTGGTGTCGATGGCCTCGATCTGCATGAAGATGACCCCGGCCGAAGCGCTCAATGCCGCGACACTCAACAGCGCCTACGCAATGGGGATAAGTGCTGAACACGGATCGATCACGCAGGGAAAAGCCGCGAATTTCTTCCTGACGGCACCCATGCCTTCGGTAACCTACTTCATCTACGCCTACCAGACGCCGCTGATCCGACGCATATTCGTCGGGGGAGAAGAGCTCCCAATCTGAAGGTCCCCAGAGCCATACAGACCGTCACGGCAGAGGCTGCGACCGAAAACCGGACATATATGACAAGGTGCCCCGGCAACTAAGTACAACTTTTTTTGCAGCGACACGACCGAAGTGGAACAGCTTTTGCTGAAGAGCGAGGTGACATCTTAAAATTTTCAGATCTATGAAAAAATTATTCTTATCGCTCGTATGTGCCGCCGCAGCCTGGGCTGTGAGTGCAGCGCCCCAGAAAGTGGATTTCGGCAAAATGCCCAAAAATTCGCAGGAATTTGTACAGAAGTATTTCTCCAACGAGAAGGTTAAGTCGGTAGAGATGGACCGCGAGTCTTCGTGGGACAAATACACGGTCTACTTCAACAGCGGAAACCAGGTATCCTTCGAGGGCGGCAGCGGCGATTGCTCGCAGATCATCATGAAGGAGGGTGCCGTACCCTCGTCGGCCATGCCCGCCAAGCTCAGAAGCTACACCGGCGCCAAATATCCGCGTCTGCACGTGGTGATGTACGAGACGACCGCCGACGGCTACAAGCTCAAGCTGTCGGACAATACGATACTCGACTTCAACAAGAGCGGCGATTTCGTAAAGGCTTCGAAATAAGCTCCTCGTTGCCAAAACATGCAGCAGGGCGCACATCCCGAGGATGTGCGCCCTGTCTCTATTGTTCGAAGGTCGCCGCAACCTGCCGGAGCAAATCGACGATGGGCAGATGCTGGGGACAGATCGGGAGCAACATCGCGGAAAAGCGTCTCGACAGCGGCGGGAACGTGCGCCAGAGCTCCGCCCTTGACGGGCTCCATCATCATCGGCGAAGAAAAAACCGGATGAAGGCCCAGCCGCCAAAGATATGGAACAGAAGGCCGGGAATACCGATACGCAGCTCCTGCAAGGCGCCGGGAAGATCGCCCGAGAGGGCCCACGAGCCCAGCGTGCCGAGTAGCTGCGAAACAAAAACCGTGGCGGCGAGCAGCGGCAGGGTAGCCCTCCGGAAGCGGGTGGCGATCCATCCGGCGACAAGGGCCAGCAGCACGGACTTAACCAAAATGGCGGGAAGTGCCTCCACGAGCGGCATGCCGAAGAGCGCCGAGTGGAGCAACGGCGAGCAGACAGCCGTCAACAGTCCGACGCGCCACCCGAACTTATAAGCGCCGACAAGCGTAAAAAAGTAAAGCGGCAGCCACGTCGGCCCGCCCAAGCGGACCAGATGGCACAGCTGCGGCAAGGCGAGGTTACCCAGAACGAAGAACCCCGCGGCCAGATAAGTTGCAGCCCGGGAGTACTCCAGTGAATAAAGTTTTGCGGTGGTTGTTTGCATGGTATTCGATTGTTTATCGGTTATTTATTTGACGTAATAATTCAGCCGTCAGGCGGGCGGGCCGAAGCCTTCGCACCGCGGTGGACCGCAGAATGTGCGTTCCGTCCGCAGTCTTCGGCCCGAATAAAGCTGCAGCCAAAACAACTGTCATGAATAGTTCACTCTTTCGGCTTTCCGGTCGGAACCTGCCGCAAAAATTCGGCGATAAAGGGCAAACATTCCTGAGCCGTGCGGCACTCGGCACAGAGGCTTTCAACGGGGCAGATGCCCGTGCCGGAGCGGTTGAAAATATGGGGCACAAGGGTAGTATAAGTGACACTCAGTCCAGCCTCCCGCAGCAAAACCAGGGCTCCCTCGCTGACAACATCGGCGAAAAGTTCCCCGACCTGCCCCAGAATCATCAGGGCGGCGGCACCCTTGCCGACAACCTTATCGGCGACGAAAGCACCCTGCAACGACCGGGGTTCGTCACGCAACAGAAGGAAAAGATCAAGAACGCCCCGCAGGCGGAAGAGGCGCACCTCGTCGCCTGAACGGACAACGCACGAAGCTCCGCTGGCGTGCAGCAAATCGACAAGAGCCTGTTTTTCTCTATGGTTCATGACCTGAAACACTTTTTACTCCCGAACTATTCGGCGGCCCGCAGCATGGCATCAATGATACCAACGCCGAACAGACTGTTGGTCAGAGATAAAGTTACGCTTTTTTTCCGAACGGGCCGAATAAAAATCCCGGGCCTGCATACCCAAATTACGGTTGGCGGAAAATGAAGTAAACGGCCAGAATCAGGCATGCAAACCCGGCAAGATGATTCCACCGCAAAGGTTCGGAGCGCAGGAAAAGAAGGACGAAGAGGGTAAAGACCGTAAGCGAGACCACCTCCTGAATGACCTTCAGCTCCCAAATGGAGAAGGGCCCTCCGAAATGGACTGAGCCGAGGCGGTTGGCCGGGACCTGGAAACAATACTCGAAGAGGGCGATTCCCCAACTCAGCAGCACAACGACACCCATGCCGAAGCGCTCGAATCGCGACCTGAACGCGATATGCCCATACCACGCCAACGTCATGAAGGCATTGGAGACTACGAGAAGCAATACAGCACCTGACCCCCGTAACATACTATTGCAGAATGGATTTCAAATCGGTAACATCAACAAAGGTATCGACAATCAGATCGACATCACCCCGAGCGATCAAAGCCTCCCGCGAAAGGGTTGTGGTCAAGGCCACAACACGCCCGACACCAGCCTTGCGGGCCGATTCAATGCCGGCCCCGGCATCCTCAAAGACCACGCATTCCCCGGGATGCAGCTCCAGTCCGGCCGCAGCCGTAAGGTAAATCTCAGGGTCGGGTTTGCACTTCCGGACACGATCGCCCGAGACGATGACGTCGAAAAACTCCGCGACACCGCACTTATCCAGCACAAAGTCGACGTTGGCCCGGCATCCTGACGAACCAACGGCACAACGAACGCCGTCCCCGCGCAGCCGCTTCAGCAAGTCGATAAGTCCATCGACGGGCCGGATAACGGGGGCATAAATTTCGCGATAAATAGCCTCCTTCTCATCGGCCAGGGCAGCCAGGCCCTTTGCGCGAATGACCTCCTCCGGCATGATGCGCCGCAGGATGTCGTCGTTACCCATGCCGAAAGCCTGTGAAAGTTTATCGCGCCACTCTTCAACGCCATAACGGCGACAGAAAATATCAAAGGCCCTGATGTGCACGGCGCTGTTGTCGACCAGCGTACCGTCCATGTCGAATATCGCTCCCCGGATCATCGTTTTTCGTTTTTTTTACAAAGTGCAAAGTTAACGGAATTAATGCCGCGCACGGGATCTATCGTCTAATCGTACGGGGCTTAAGCAAATGGCTCCACGCCGAGTGAAGGAACGAAGAGACGAGCCCGTCGCTATAAACGAGGCGATGCTTCCACCGGTTGGCCCACCAGCGGCGGGCCTTGAACCCCACGACCTTCAGGATATTACCGCGGGGCTTAATCTCCGAAAAACCGGGTGCCAGAATCTCGTGCAGCACCCGCCTTTGGAGCGCTTCATCGCGATGAACGGACGGCAGCAATTCAGGAGCAACACCCAGAAAATCAATGGAAATAGCGTTTATGGCATCGAGAAAGCGGTGCATGTTCAGCTCACGCGCCAGATCGGTGAGTGCCTCCCAGTCGATCCGGCCCCGATAATGCTCGACAAAAAGCGCCCAATCCGTGAGGTGCCGCAAACCTATTTCGGCCGCAGCGAAGTGCATGGCCGCATGACGCAGCAGAAACAGCGCATTGAAATCGGGCGGAGGCAGGTGCAACGGGGAACCGTCGATCATAACGATCTGACCAGGAAGCAGGGCCAGCTGTTGCAAACGTCGTTCGACGAGTCGATTGGACGCGCGGGCATGGATGTTGATGAAGTCATAATGGTTCTCGACAACAACCCCGTCGGCAATGAACTTGGTATGGTGATGCTCGCCGTTATCGACCCGGATGCCCTTCTCGCGAAGAAGCAACGCATCGGCCTCGGCCTGACGACCGAAAAGCCAGATGTCAATGTCACCGCACGGACGGTGGGACGGAATAGGGTAACAGAGGCTTGCGGCATACCCCTTAAGCCCCATGACAGGGATGCTGTGGGCGCTATAAAAGGCGGCAAGGCGTCCGAGAACACGCCGCTGGTGGTCATACCGCTGCCCGATCTGCTCGACAGCGAGCGCCCAGCGAATACGCAAAGGCAAAGGCAGACACTGCCGCAAAGCGTCGGACATGCCATCCCACGCGACGGCCGCAACACCCTGATCGACGCAGAGACGATAAAGCCGCGCCCAACTCTGCGCATCGAGGTCGGCGAATGCCGCAAGCAGGTCGCACTCCTCGCCGGGGTGAAGTCCTGCGCGGACCAAACACAACAACAGCTCCTCTTCACTCTTCATCACTGACCGTAATAAGTCTCGTAATAACTCCGATAAGCCCCCGAAGTGACGTGTTCGAGCCACGAATCATTGTCCAGATACCAGCGCACGGTCTTTTCCAACCCCTCCTCGAAGCTCAGGGTGGGGGCCCAGCCCAGCTCATGCCGGATCTTGGACGAGTCAATGGCATAACGGAAATCATGACCGGCCCGATCGGGAACAAAACGGACAGAGGGCAGAGAATAACCCTCGGGACGCCCCAGCAGTCGATCGGTAATTCGGATCAGGGTGTGCACCAGGTCGATATTGCGTCGTTCGCTATTACCACCGATGCAATAAGTTTCGCCGTTGTGCCCCTCATGAAAAACCAGGTCAAGCGCTGCGGCGTGGTCCCCGACATAAAGCCAGTCGCGGATATTCTCCCCGCGGCCATAAACGGGCAGCGGCCGCTCCTCGCGGATGTTATTTACAATCAACGGAATGAGTTTCTCGGGAAACTGACAAGGTCCATAATTATTGGAACAGTTGGTGACCACCGCGGGCAGTCCATACGTATCATAAAAAGCCCTGACGAAATGGTCGGAAGAGGCCTTCGAGGCCGAATAAGGCGAGTGGGGTGCATAACGGCTCGTTTCACAGAAGCACTTATCACCGGGTGCCAGCGCCCCATAAACCTCATCGGTGGAGACGTGCAGAAAGCGCTTGTCCGCCAAATTGTCGCCCCACATCTCCCGGGCAATCTGCAACAAGGTAAGCGTGCCCATAACGTTGGTATGTGCGAACACGAACGGATCGCGGATCGAGCGATCAACGTGGCTCTCGGCTGCCAGATGGATCACTCCGTCAATCC
>CAJUIE010000043.1 GCA_910586375.1 uncultured Alistipes sp.
ACCCCAACCTTGGCAAGGTTGTGCTCTACCAACTGAGCTATTTCCGCATTTGCGAGTGCAAAGATAGAACGGAAAAACGACACCTCAAAATTTTTCACGACTTTTTACCCCCGGAATCGGTATTTTTTATCGCAAAATACCTCAAACCGGCGCCTTTGCCCTCCCCCCCCCGAAAAAAACGTCACCCTTTGATGGGGTGACGTTTTTCATTACGCACGTGCGGAAATTTTAACGCACCTTGAAACCTTCGTCGGCACGTTCCGGAATCGGAAGCTGCGCATAGTAGCCGCTCGTAAGTTTCTCGCGCACAGCCTTGAACGCCTCGATCGTCACCTTCACATCCTCCAGCGTATGGGCCGCCGTGGGGATCACGCGCAGGATCAGCTCGCCCTTCGGAATAACCGGGTAAACGACCATCGAGCAGAAGATACCGTGGTTCTCACGCAGATCGACCACTAAGTTCGTAGCCTCGGGGATACCTCCCTTGAGGAAGACGGGCGTCACAGGCGAGTTAGTCACGCCGATATCGAAACCGTTCTCCTTGAGGCTGCTCTGCATGGCGCGAACAATCTCCCACAGTTTCTGCTGATACTCGGGGTGCTTGCGAATGAGCTCCAGACGCTTCAGGGCACCAATGACCATGGGCATAGGCAGCGACTTGGCATAGAGCTGCGAACGCATGTTATAACGGAAAAGGTTGATCAACCACCGCGGACCGCTTACGAAAGCACCGATGCCGGCCATCGACTTGGCGAACGTGTTGAACAGCACGTCCACACCCTCGACCACACCGAAGTGCGACGCTGTGCCGCGGCCACCCTCGCCCATCGTACCGAAGCCGTGGGCGTCGTCGACCAGCAGCCGGAAACTGAAATCCTTCTTCAGGGCCACAATCTCGTCGAGCTTGCCCAGGTCGCCCTTCATGCCAAAGACGCCTTCGGTGATGACCAGCACACCCCCGTTCTGCTCCTCGGCCAGGTCGGTGGCATGCTGGAGCTGAAGACGCAGCGACTCCATGTCGTTATGACCGAAGACGAAACGCTTGCCCTTGTGCATCCGCAGACCATCGATGATACAAGCATGAGCCTCCGCATCATAGACCACGACGTCGCGCGGCGTGAGCAGGCAGTCGATAATCGAAATCATGCCTTGATACCCGAAGTTCAGCAGGAAGGCATCCTCCTTGCCGACGAACTCGGCCAGTTCACGTTCCAGCTGTTCGTGATACACCGTCTGTCCGCTCATCATGCGGGCGCCCATCGGGGCCGCCATACCGAACTTCGCAGCACCCTCAGCGTCGGCCTGGCGCACTTCAGGCAGGTTGGCCAAACCGAGGTAGTTGTTCAGACTCCAGTTGAGAACTTTCTTCCCCCGAAAGGTCATGTGGGGCCCGATTTCGCCCTCCAGCTTGGGGAAGGCATAGTAACCGTGGGCGTAGCTCATGTACTGACCGATGGGTCCTCCCGCGTTTTTCTCAAGGCGGGCAAAAATATCTACCATATTTTCGTAAATTTAAATAAGTCCGGGTTTTCGGAACGGACAAAAGTACGAATAAAAAATACATTTTGTCGTTCAAAGATAGCCGTTTTTTACCATGCAACGATACGTATAAATACGTATTTAGTCAGACGCCTGACAACGGGAATCGGTTGCGCCCACGATGCACAAAACCCCGCAAACGTCAATTTGCAGGGTTTTGCTGGTATTCATTGCACCTTGGCGGAAAGAGAGGGATTCGAACCCCCGGTACAGTTGCCCGTACACCGCATTTCGAGTGCGGCCCGATCGACCACTCCGGCATCTTTCCGAAATCCGCGTCGCCCAAAACAGAGCTTTCGGGAGTGCAAATATAGATATATTTTTTATTTCTCCACATATTTAGGTAGAAAAAAATTCAACTTTCGCCTGTAATTTTGCACTTACCACGGTTCAAAGGTCAGAAAGCCATAAAAAAATCGATTCGTTTGCAGAATTGAGAAAGATTGTCTACTTTTGGGACGAATTTCCGGAGAGATGCAGGAGTGGTTGAACTGGCCCGCCTGGAAAGCGAGTAAACGTCAAAAGCGTTTCAGGGGTTCGAATCCCCTTCTCTCCGCAAAAACAACAGGACAGCAGGACGGCAGGACGGCGAAACAGCATCGTTCTGCCGTTTTTTCGCTTTTCTACAGGGAAAAAGGTCGCCCCATCCGCTAAAAAAGACCTTATCCGCTCCTCCTCATTCAAAAAAAAGGGGCCTGTCGGCCCCTCGTTCTCAGACAACACTGCACTACTTGTTGCAGCACTCGCCTTCGGCTTTTGCGCACTCCTGGGTGCAGTCTGCGCACTCCGTGGAGTCGCACTTCTCGCAGCACTGAGCTTCGGCAGCAACAACCTCCGTAGCCTCAACCTCGACCTCTGCGGCCTTCTTGTTCGGATTTCCGGCGCAGCCTACCATAGCTACAGCAGCCAGAACAATCACGGAAGAAAAAATCTTCTTCATGGCTTCAAATGTTTAAAATTAAATGTTTTAATCGCTGCAAAGATAGGTAAACGACCGAATTATACAAAGAAAAATCTAAAAAACTTTTCGAAAAGGGAACTTATCAGTTCAAAAAGTCGTACAGGGAGAGCATCTCGCTCTTAGGAAAGGCTTTGGGGAAGATCGCCGCCACACGCCCCTTAAGGATGATAGCCTCCTCCGCGGTAAGACAATCGCCCACCGTCACCCGGAAATAAGGCGCATCGTAGACCTTATAGCCGCGAATACCGGGATAGCTCTCGCGAAAGAGCGCCAGAGCCGCATCAGCGCGCGCCCGGGCATCCTGGCCGTTATCAGCAAAGATACAGACCCGATAGCCCTTGATCGTCCTGCGATGGGGCACCGAACGAGAGGCCTCCACCACAGCCTGCGCCGCATCGCCATACTCCGTAACTGCGATCTGCGCACTGCCAGCCGCCGCAGGGGAGACAGGCTGCTGCAACCGTTGTTTAAAAGCTTCAAGCGACTGGGCCCGACACGAAGCCATTCCCCCCAGCAATAACGAAACAATCACGAAAAATCCGCGTATCATATCACTCAAAATAGTTTTTCAGCTCCCGTAAATCCAAGTCAAAGATATTCAAAAATTCCGACAACGGCATCTTTTCGCGCGAAAAATTGACCGATGCAGGGCCCCCATGCCCCTCAACCGAAAAAGATACGTTTACCTGCTCCAGGTCGTTGCGCCGGACCCGCCGGACCAAGGCGTAGAGTGCCAGGGGATCGACAATCCGGAGACGCCACTGCGTCGCGACGCTTGCTGTCGTACGTCGCGCCACCTCTGCCGGTTCTGCCAGCACCGCACCGCACACACAATTCGCCCCTGCGTAAAGGTCGAACGAAGCACGCTCCAACAAAAGCCTGTAACGAGTATCATTGACCACCCGGACGACCACTTCGATACCCGAAAAACCCTGACGCTCGACACGTTCTACCGCCTCGACACGAATCTTCTCCCGTGTTTTCTCCGCCATCCGGCGGCACGAAGGCAGCACGATACACAACGCCGCCAGCAACACCAGTAATCCCGTTTTTTTCATCGCTCCGCTATATATATGTGTGCTATTCCGAAACTCAGGCTCCGGGTCCGGACCTCGCCGAACCCCGCCTGCCGCATCCGCGCACAGAACTCCCGCGGCGCCGGGAATGCCCCGACCGACGCAGGCAGATATTCATAAGCCTGCCGGTCGTGCGACACCGCACCGCCAAGACGCGGCAGAATGTATCCGGCATAAAGCCCATAGAGCGCCCGAAACACCCGGTTGCGAGGCTGCGAAAATTCCAGAATCACAGCCCGGCCTCCCGGTCGCGTCACACGGGCCAGCTCACGCAGCCCCGCATCCAAATCGCCGAAATTACGCACACCGAATGCCACAGTCGTGGCGTCGAACGCTCCATCGGGAGCCTCCAGCTGCTCGGCATCGCCCCATTCGAAGGTCACCCGACCGTCAAGCCCCCGCGCCGTTGCCTTGTGACGTGCTTCGGCAAGCATCCGCTCCGAGAGGTCGAGCCCCCACACCCGGCACTCCGGCATCCGTCGTGCCAGACCTAAAGCCAGATCGCCCGTGCCGGTCGCCACGTCCAGGACTTTCTGCGGTGCGCATCGGGCGACCTCCGCAACCACGCGACGGCGCCACAGCCGGTCAACATCGAGCGACAACAAGTGGTTCAACAGATCGTAGCGAGGCGCTATACGATCAAACATTTCGCGCACCTCCTCTTTCTTGGTGCGCCCGGTATGATAAGGTTTCACAGTCATTCGTATCGGATCGTTCGGTCAGGTTTCACCGTCGAAACTACACAAGCCGGAATCACGAGCAGCGCCACGACAGCCGCCAGCGACCCTGCATTAAGCGCCAGCCACCAGCCCCAATTCAGGGCCACGGGGACCTCGGAGAGCAGGTATCCCTCCGAGCTGAGCTTCACCACATGGGTCGTAGCCTGCAACACGCAGAGCCCCAGCCCTATGCCATTACCCCACGCCATCCCTCGCAGCGCGACGAACGCTGCCCGATAAAGAAAGATACGCCGCAGCATTCCGTTACGCATACCGAGAGCCTTCAAGAGCCCGATCATACCCGTACGTTCAAGCACCAGCACTAAAAGTGCCGCTGCCATGTTGAAAAATGCCACGGCCAACATGATGACAATCACCACGGCGGCATTGACGTCGTGGGCCTTGAGCCAGTCGAAAACATGGGGATACTGCTCCTGCACACTCCGCACAACGAGGTTCGCCGTTTCGTCCTCTTCGTCGAAAAGCAGCCGGCGCCTCAACGCGCCGACAAACTCCCCGGCCCGGTCAATATCCTGCGTGAAGAGCTCATAACCCGAAATTTCATCGGGGCCCCAATCCGAAAGGCGCTGCACATTGCGCAGATCGGTAATGGCCAGCGCACGATCCATTTCATCCATGCCCGAGGCGTAGATACCCGACACCTTGAAGCGGTCACGACGCGGCAGAGCCCCTTCCTCGACAAAGAGCATCTCCACCCGGTCGCCGACGCCCAGCATAAGACGCTCGGCTAAGGTCTGCGAAAGCAGCAGATCCTTCGTCCTGACCGAATCGCCCACACGCGGCCATGCACCCTCGACAAGCCATTCATCAAAGAACGACCGGTCGTAAAGACCATCCACTCCCTTAAGCAGAAGCCCCTCCACGGCATCTGCTGTGCGCACAATACCGCCCCGCACGGCATAAGGCGCCATCGAAACGAACCCCTCAGTCGAGCGGACAAGCTCTTCAAGATACTCCGTGCGCCGCACAGGTTCCGTATCGGGGGCATCAACGCTCCGTATATCGCTCAACGTCGCATGGGCTGCAAACCCGGCCATCTTGCGCGTCACCTCACGCTTGAAGCCCATCATCACGGCCAGCGTGAGGATCATCACGGCCATACTCAGCGCCACCGACATCACGGCAATACGCTCTGCAACTCCGGGACTGTTTCCGTGCCGGGACTGCGCCGTACGGCGTGCAATGAAAAAAGCAAGATTCACGTGCGGGGTTTTTGAGAAAATTTTATGCAAAGAAACATAAAAATTCGTATTTTTGTCCGCACAAGCGCGCTTTTTGCAGAGAAAGCTTCGTAAAAAGTGGCTCCGCCCTGTGAAAACTCCGGAGCATACCCGACAGACAGAAAAAACAAAACGATACTTTACATGTTACAACCGCTCATTTTCCTGCTTCAGACAGGTTATTACGCCGAAACCCACGCCGCCCGTTACGACGCTGCAACAATGGGTATGTTCGCCCTGATTCTCCTTATAGGCGTGGTGGGATACATTGTCCAGGCACGCCTGCAATCGGTCTTCAAGAAGTATTCGAAAGTAGAGTTTCCCGGCGGGCTTACGGGCGCCGAAGTCGCCGAAAAGATGTTGCGTGACAACCGCATCCACAACGTCAAGGTGACCCATGTCAAGGGGCATCTGACCGACCATTTCAACCCCCAGACCATGACCGTCAACCTCAGCGATGCGGTGTACTCATCGCGGAGCGTCGCCGCAGCGGCCGTCGCGGCCCACGAATGCGGTCACGCCGTGCAACATGCGCGCGACTATGCGCCGCTGCGCCTGCGTTCGCAACTGGTTCCCGTCGTGCAATTCGCCTCATCGGCCGCCACGTGGATCATCATCCTCGGACTGGTGATCCTCGCCTCCACGCAGAATGAAATCCTCTGCTGGATCGGCGTGGGTATGATCGCCATGTCGGCGCTCTTCTCTCTGGTAACCCTGCCCGTGGAGTATAACGCCTCAGCGAGAGCCCTCGAATGGCTCCAGACCAGCCACACCATGCAGGGAGCCCAGCTCGCCCAGGCCCGGGAGGCCCTCGCATGGGCAGCCCGCACCTATCTGGTCGCTGCCCTGAGCGCCATCGCTTCAGTTCTCTATTACGTCTTCCTGATCCTCGGACGGCGCGACTAATGAACTCCGCACCCGAAAAGGATTACTCCCGCACCACCTGGTCGGCCGCGGCGGCACTCGTCGTCGTGCTCATCGTCGTAAGCTTCATCCCGCCCCGTACCATCGGCGGCATAAAGCTGCGCCGCGCCAACATCCTCTCCGACCTTGTTTCGTTCGACGACTTCCAGGCCGAAGAGTTCGTGCTGCCCGAGTGGGAGGAGGAGGATTTTTTTGTCAACCTGCCCCTCCACACGATAGAGACCGGCCCTGCCACGGAGTCTGCACCCCAAGTGCAAACGCTCTTCGAATGGCACGTGAAGAACAACCAGGCAGAAACACTCCCTGACGACGAAGAGCGGATGCCGACGCTGCCCGATACCTTCCGGCCCAGTGGCCCCATCATCCCCATCGAGCCGTTCGACTCGCTGCGTGACGACTGCTTCGCTGCGTTCTGCGCCAAGTTGCTCGCAGCCCGCCAGCCCGTGCGGATCGCCGTACTGGGCGATTCATTCATCGAGGGCGACATCCTGACGGCCGACCTGCGCGAACGATTACAGGAACGCTATGGCGGCGGCGGTACGGGCTTCGCACCCATGGCCTCACCGCTCACCGGCTTCCGCCGCACGGTCAAAACCCAGTCAAAAGGGTGGTCCACCTACAACATCATGCAACGCAAGGCTGCCCCTGAAGCTCTGCGCAGCAATTTCTTCATCTCGGGATGGGTCTGCCACCCCACGCCCGACGCCTCAACACGATGGGAGACTACCGATTACCGCCGCTGGCTCGACCGCTGCACAGCAGGCCGTATCTTCTTTCTCTCACCCCGCGACAGTCGCATTGAGGTAACGCTCAACGACACGCTCCACCGCCAGTTCAGTGTCTACGGAGCCCCCGTCGTGCGGCAAATCGCCGTTAAGGCACCGCGCATCGGCTCGCTCTCGTTCCGCGTCATACGGGGCACGGACAACTTCATCGGCTACGGCGCCGTGCTGGAAGCCGACGGCGTAAGTGTCGACAACTATTCAGTACGCAGCAACAACGGACAGGCGATGTTCTGGACCAATGCCTCGATCAACGCCCAGATCGACGAAGCCCTCGATTACGACCTGGTGATCCTTCAATACGGACTCAATATCATGCAGCGGGGTGTGACCGATTACACCCGTTATTCCGAACAGCTGGAGCGTATGGTGGCTTTCGCCCGCCAATGCTTCCCCGGTGCCGCCATACTCGTTTTAGGCGTCAGCGACCGGTCTGTACGTACCGACGCAGGCCTTGAATCAATGGACGCCGTACCTTACCTGTTGGGCTACCAGCGGCAGGCAGCCTGCAATGCAGCAGCGGCCTTCTGGCCCACCTCCGATGCCATGCGCTCGCGGGGTGGCATGAAACGCTTCGTGCAGCAGGGCTGGGCCGGCAAAGACTTCACCCACATCAACTACGCCGGAGGCCGACAGATCGCTGCGGCCCTCGTCGACGCTATCGAGGAGCAGATTGAACTCGAACGCGCGCGGCAGGCTGCCGCCGAAGCCCGCCGTCGTCAGCGGCAACCAGTCCTCCAGGAGTCACAGACCTCGCGCCTCGACCGCCGCCTGCGATCGTCGCAACGCAACATTCAACCGACCGACCTCTCCGCCCGATGACCCTGCCCGTACCGGAAGAGCTGCTGTCCCGTCTCCAAGCCCTGGTTGCTTACGACGCCGCCTCGCCGCTGATCTTCAGCAGCGGGCTTTTTCTCTTTCTCTTCGTGGCATTCCTGACGCTCTACGGGCTCTTTCGTCGCGCACCGCACGCACGCACGCTCTACGTCATCCTTTTCTCGCTCTACTTCTACTACAAATCAAGCGGCCTCTACTTCCTGCTGCTTATCTTTGCCGCTACGAGTGACTTCCTGATCGCGCGGGGGATTTTCTACACCTGGAAACGCAGCACCAAGCGGTGGCTCGTAGCCCTGAGTGTGGCGGTCAATCTGGGCATGTTGGGTTACTTCAAGTATACGAACTTTCTGGTCGAAATCGCCAATGGACTTTTCGGCCAGGGATTCCTGCAATTCCAGAACATCTTTCTGCCCGTCGGCATTTCGTTTTTCGTCTTCCAGTCGATGAGCTATACCATAGACATTTACCGCGGGCAGCTACGCCCCCTTGACCGCTGGCTCGACTACCTCTTTTATCTGTCGTTCTTTCCCCAGTTAGTCGCCGGGCCCATCGTCCGGGCCCGCGACTTCATCCCCCAAATCCGGCAAAATTCCATCGTCATCACTCGCGAAATGTTCGGCACAGGGCTCTTTCTGATTCTCACGGGACTCTTCAAGAAAGCCGTCATCTCC
Organism: uncultured Alistipes sp.; assembly: GCA_910586375.1. Lineage (GTDB taxonomy): Bacteria > Bacteroidota > Bacteroidia > Bacteroidales > Rikenellaceae > Alistipes. The sequence continues at coordinate 8,751 of CAJUIE010000043.1, forward strand.
GACTTCATATCGCTGAATTTCGTTGACCGCATCTTCGACGAGCCTCTGCTTTACACCGGCTTCGAATGCCTCCTGGGCATCTACGGCTACGCCCTGCAAATTTACTGCGACTTTTCGGGCTACTCCGACATGGCCATCGGCATCGCTCTTTTGCTGGGTTTCCGCTTCCCCAAAAACTTCGATGCCCCTTATAAATCGGCGACAATCACCGAATTTTGGCGCCGGTGGCATATCTCGCTCTCGTCGTGGCTGCGCGACTACCTATATATCCCGCTCGGCGGCAACCGCAAGAGCGGCATACGCACCGCCGCCAACTTGTTCCTGACAATGCTTCTGGGTGGATTGTGGCACGGCGCCGCACTGCGTTTCCTGCTCTGGGGCGCACTCCACGGCACGGCCCTCATCCTCCACAAGGCATGGATGGCCCTCATTCCCACAGCCAAAGCCAGGGGGGCCGAGATGAAACCCGGCTGGCGTATCCTGGGTATCCTGATGACCTTCAACCTCGTATGCTTCGGCTGGCTGATGTTCCGTGCCGAATCGATGCAGACCGTCCGGCTCATGCTGCACCAGATTTTCCACAGCTTCCACGCCGAGCTGATCCCTCAGGTTCTCGCAGGCTATACGAGCGTCCTGCTGCTCATTGCCGCAGGGTACCTGCTGCACCTGCTCCCGGGCAAGGCAGACTTTCGGGCCCGCCACATGGTCATCCGCACGCCGCTTCCAGTCCAGGTGCTCATGCTCGCCACACTGATCTGGTGCGTCATGCAGCTCAAATCGAGCGACATACAGCCCTTTATCTATTTCCAGTTTTGAAAATGTACTCTTTCGACCACGACCTTTTTCTGGCGCTCAACTTCGATGGGGGGCCAGTACTCGACCGCATCATGCTCGCCATATCGGGCACGACCGTATGGCTGCCGCTCTACGCCCTGATCCTGTGGCTCGTAGGACGCCGTTGCGGCTGGCGCTGTCTGCTTGTATTCCTGGTGTTGATGCTCGCAGCGCTCGGCCTCTCCGACATGGTGGCGGGCATCTTCAAGCACAACGGCCTTCTGGGCGACCTGCTGCCGGGCTTCCAGCCGCGCTGGCGCCCGATGTTCACACCCGAACTGGAGGGGCTGGCCATTGCGCCCGACTCGCTCGTCGCGATCCGCCAGACCGCACTACCGGGCGACTGGGCCGTACATGTCCCCATCGAAGCCGTAAGCGGACACTACGGCACGGTTTCGGCTCACGCTGCAACGGTCGTAGCTCTGGCCACACTCTCGATCGCCGTCATTCGTCGCCGGTGGTTCGCATGGTTGATGCTCTGCTGCACGCTGCTGATCTGCTATTCGCGCATCTACCTGGCCAAACACTTCCCGCTGGACCTGGCGTGGGGTTCACTCGTAGGTCTGTTGCTGGGGTGGGGAGCCTACCTGCTTTTCGACCGACTCACCCGCCTCTTTTCGCTTAAAAACCCCAGTCGGCCGGGTCGAACCGCTCTTTGACCGAAGCCGGCACATCGGGGAAAAACTCGATGCCCGTCTTCTGCTCGATGAACGCGACCGGCACGGCGATCTTCTTCAACTCGGCCGTGGCGCTCGTACCCGATACCGAGGGGAAAGCCTCGATCCAGAATCCGATGGCCTGCAATTCGTCGGCCGTGCAGTCGGCGATACACTTGCCGGTGTTGCCTTTGCGGGTGCGCAATGCCATCTTGAACTGGTGGGTCGGCATCACGCAGATTTTCGACTCGCCGCAGGTCGTGGGCGAATAATTGTAATTCGACGCGTCGTAATCTTTCCAGTTTTCATGCTCGTAGTAACAGCCGGCGACCAAGAACAACGTGTCGGCCACGATGTTGATATTCTGCCGACCGTCATCGGCCGCGAAGTCGGTATTCTTGTAGTCGTTCGTCCCGGAAAAAAGAGACTCTGCATAGCTCCACACCGTGGCGAAATCGGAAGCCCCGGCACTCGACTGCGGCGCAATGTTGGTCGGATAAAATGTCTGCATATTGAGTTCTGACCCTGCCCCGCCACGCTCCGACGACATACAGAGGTGCCCTTTCGACCAGTAGCCACCACGCCCCAGAGCCGCCATCGTGGCAGTACCCCAGAACTGGTAACCGTCATAGATACCTTCTCCGTCACCTTCACTCTTGTAGATTTTCGACTGACATGTTGCATCCAGCACCGGATCGGGCATCCACGGATCGGGGTCGGTGCGTCCCGTACCGCCCTCTCGATAAACAGCATGCAACGGGTAAGCAACCCACACGGGGTTATGACGCCGCATGTCATAGCAATAGGAGTAGTTGCGCACACTCTTCTTCGACTTCACGCTCTGCGACCAGTGCGTGAAGAAAGCGAGGTCACCCTTGATGGTTGCCCTGTTGCCCGTCGGTTCTGTCCAGTTGGCGGGGAGCTCCGGAAAACGGTAGGTCTCCCCCGGCAACGGCTCCGGCTGTGCAGGAGGCCCTGGCAGCGGCACAGAATCCTCATTGCCATCTCCTTCACTGCAAGCCCATAAAAAGAGACCAACGGCTACGACGACCGTCCGCAACAATACGTTCCGCTCTGCAGAACCCGATTCGAAAAAATGTTTCATCATGCGGACGAATATAGAAACAAAAAAACGGAATCGCAAACTATTCGTTATTATTCCTTTTTTCACTACTTTTGCAGGGATAAACGGACAACATAAAAACGACATACGCATGACCATCGAACTCAGTGAACAGGAACAGCTCCGGCGGCAGTCGCTCGCGGCTCTGCGCGAGCTGGGCATCGAACCCTACCCCGCCGCCCGCTATGAAGTGACGGCCACGGCACGCGGGATAGCCGACAACTACAACGATGCCGACCAGGCCGCTTTCGGCGACATCCGCATCGCGGGCCGCATCATGTCGCGCCGCATCATGGGCAGCGCGTCGTTCTTCGAGTTGCAGGACCACACGGGCCGCATCCAGGTCTACATCCGCCGCGACGACATCTGCCCCGAGGGCGATCCGACGCTCTACAACACCGTCTTCAAGAAGCTGCTCGACATCGGCGACTTCGTAGGTGTCGAGGGCTTCGCCTTCCGCACCAACACGGGCGAACTGTCGGTACACTGCCGCAAGTTCACCGTGCTGTCGAAGTCGGTGCGGCCGCTGCCGGTGGTCAAGGAGAAGGACGGCAAGACGTTCGACGCCTTCACCGACCCCGAAATCCGCTACCGCCAGCGCTACCTCGACCTGATCGTCAATCCGCAGGTCAAGGACACGTTTGTCAAGCGGGCCAAAATCATGGCCACGATGCGCGACTTCTTCAACGAACGCGGCT
>CAJUIE010000044.1 GCA_910586375.1 uncultured Alistipes sp.
TTTGCTAGCAAACCGTCCCCTCCGCTCGCGCTTTTAGTCCCCCGGCCGCTTAACGTCTCCGACATGAAGGCGGAAACGATTTCCCACAACGAAGCGCCGCAGCCAGCGAACGGCGCAAATGCCCGGGGGCGAAACAGCCAGAACCGGATAAGGGCTACACAGCCTATTATCGAACTCCCGGCTTGAAAAGGCCGGATCGGGCCGCAGCCCCGCCCCGCGGAGGCCCGCACATGGTGCGTCCCGTCCGCAGTCTCCGGCCCGATTGTAAACATTGTCATTCTGAGCAAAGCGAAGAATCTTATCCTGGGACAACGGTATGCAGCATCTTCGGCCTGCGTTTTTTACTCTACCGTCACCGACTTGGCCAGGTTGCGCGGCTGGTCGACATTGCGCCCCTTGTAAACGGCGATGTAGTAGGCCAGCAGCTGCAACGGAATCGACACCACGATCGGCATGAGACACTCGGTAATGACCGGCACTTCGATGCAGTAATCGGCCGACTTGCGGACATGCTCGTCGCCGCGTGCTGTCACGGCAATGATCTTGCCGCCGCGGGCCTTCACCTCCTCGATGTTTGAAGCCGTCTTCTGGTAGGTGTGGTCGGGCGTCGCGATCGCCACGGTCGGCATCTCGGCGTCGATCAGCGCAATAGGACCGTGTTTCATCTCGGCGGCAGGGTAGCCTTCGGCATGGATATAGGAAATCTCCTTGAGCTTCAGCGCCCCCTCCAGGGCTGTGGGGTAGTTATAGCCGCGACCTAAATAGATGAAATTGTGCGCATAGGTGAATATCTTCGCCAGGTCCTTGATCTGGTCGCCCACCTTGAGTACTTCCTGGAGCGTCTGCGGCAGCTCCAGCAGCGCTTTCGATACTTCGCAATAATATTCGTCGCTCACCGTGCCCTTCTCGCGGCCGACCACCAGTGCCAGCATCGCCATGACGGTCACCTGCCCGGTGAAGGCTTTCGTCGAGGCCACGCCTATTTCAGGCCCCACGTGGATGTAGGCACCCGAATCCGTAGCGCGGGCTATGGATGCACCCACCACGTTGCAGATGCCGAAGACAAAGGCCCCGGCCTTGCGGGCCAGCTCCACGGCAGCCAGCGTGTCGGCCGTTTCGCCCGACTGCGACACGGCGATCACGATGTCGTCCTCGCGGATGATGGGGTTGCGGTAGCGGAATTCCGAGGCGTACTCCACCTCTACCGGAATACGGCAGATCGACTCGACGAGGTGTTCGCCGATCAGCGACGCATGCCATGACGTGCCGCACGCCACAAAGATGATGCGGCGCGCGTTGACGAACTTGTCGCGATGGTCGATCACGCCCGAAAGCTTCACTTCATAGGTGTCGGGGTTGATGCGCCCGCGGATGCAGTCGACCAGCGTGCCGGGCTGCTCGTAGATCTCCTTGAGCATGAAGTGGGGATAGCCGCCCTTTTCGAGCTGCGAAATGGAGAGTTGCAGCTTCTTGATGTCAACCCGGCCTTCGTGGTTGTCCAACGTTACCACTTTCAATGGGTTGCGTGGATTCAGCACGGCCACTTCACCGTCGTTTATGTAGACGAAATTTTCCGTGTATTCAATGATCGACGCCGCGTCCGACGAGAGGAAATATTCGCCCTCGCCGATGCCCACCACCATAGGGCTGCTCTGACGTGCCGCGATGATTTCGTCGGGGTTGTTCTTTTCTACGACGGCAATCGCGTAGGCCCCCACCACCTGCTTCAACGCTTGTTGCACAGCTTCTAAAAGGGAGCATTCGTTCGTGCGGCGGACATACTCGACGAGGTTCACCAGCACCTCGCTGTCGGTGCTGCTGCGGAACGTGTAGCCGTTCTCCACCAATGCGTCTTTCAGCACGCGGTAGTTCTCGATGATTCCGTTGTGGATCAGCGCGATGTTCTCCGACTCCGAATAGTGGGGATGGGCGTTCACGTCGTTGGGCACTCCGTGGGTCGCCCAACGGGTGTGTGCTATGCCGGTTTTGCCGCCGAGGAGTTTGCCCTCCAGAAAATGTTCCAGATCGGAGACTTTGCCTTTGCATTTGTAGACGTTCAGGGCACCCTGAGAATCGACCAGCGCCACACCGGCACTGTCGTAGCCACGATATTCGAGCCTGTGTAGCCCTTTGATAAGGATCGGGCAAGCATCGCGCCCACCGACGTAACCAACTATTCCGCACATAGTTTTTCGTATTTTTCGGTGTCTAAAGTAGTGAATTTTTCAGTTTCTGTGTCAAAAAAAGATGCTTATTCTTCCTCGGGCGCATAAAAGACGCAGCCTTGCCTCGCAGAGGCCCGCAACATTCTGTCGCGTCTCTTCGCAGTCTTCGGTCCGAAGCCCCTCCCAACAAAAAGCCGGAAAAAATTTTTTCCGGCTTTCGTCGTTATTTCGTCTGTGCGAAATAGTTGTAGAACAGAGGTATCGTCTCCAGGCCTTTGCTGAATTGCTCTATGGAAAAACTCTCGTTGGGCGAGTGGATCGCATCTTCGGCGAGCCCGAAGCCCAGAAGCAGAGACTTCATGCCCAATATCTCCTCGAATCCGCTGACTATTGGAATCGAACCACCCGAGTAGAAGGGTAGCGGTTTGCGACCGAATACCTCCGTCATTGCCCGTTCGGCAGCCTTGTAGGCCGGCATGTCGGTCGGTGCTACGTAGGGCATGCCGCCGTGGAGGAACTTCACCTCCACCCGGACGCTTTTGGGCGCCATTTTGCGGAAATGTCGCTCAAAGAGCTTTGCAATCTTGCGGTAGTCCTGATTCGACACTAAGCGCATTGAAATCTTGGCCGACGCTTTCGACGGGATTACCGTCTTGGTTCCTTCGCCCGTGTAGCCGCCCCAGATACCGTTCACGTCGAGCGACGGCCGAATGCCCGTTCGTTCGAGCGTCGTGTAGCCTGCTTCGCCCTCCACGGCGTCTATCGACAGCGACTTTTTGTAGGCCGCAAGGTCGAACGGAGCGCGGTTGAAGGCCCGGCGCTCGGCTTGTGTCAACTCGTGTACATCATCGTAGAAGCCCGGAATCGTCACGTGTCCCTGGTCGTCGATGAGCTCCGCGACCAGCCGGGCCAGTACGTTTGCCGGATTGGCCACCGCCCCGCCGAAGAGCCCCGAGTGCAGGTCCTTGTTGGGTCCCGTTACTTCAACCTCCATGTAAGATAAACCGCGTAACCCACAGGTAATCGATGGTTTATCCATGCCAAGCATCGAGGTGTCCGAGACCAGAATAATGTCGGCCTTCAGCAGCTTTTTGTTTTTGCGGCAAAATCCATAGAGGCTCGGTGAGCCGATCTCCTCTTCGCCCTCCAACATGAATTTCACGTTGCAGGGGAGCGTCTGCGTTGCACACATCGCCTCGAAAGCCTTGGCATGCATCCACAGCTGGCCTTTGTCGTCGTCTGCACCGCGGCCCCAGATACGACCGTTCGCGATGACCGGTTCGAACGGTTCCGTGTGCCATTCGTCACGCGGATCGACCGGCATCACGTCGTAGTGGCCATAGACCAGGACGGTTTTGGCCCTGGGATCGATGATTTTTTCAGCGTAAACCACCGGATTGCCCTCCGTGGGCATCACCTCGGCACGGTCGGCACCCGCTTTGACCAGCGCCGTCGCCAGATACCCGGCGCAACGCTGCATGTCGGGTCGGTGCGCCGCTTCGGCGCTGATCGACGGAATGCGCAACAGATCGAGCAACTCACTGATGAATCGCTCTTTATTGTCGTTTATATAAACCTTTACTTGAGCCATTTTTCCGTGTTTTAAAGAGCGCATATTTCACTTATTTCGGCGATGAACCGCTGTGCAAGTGCATCAGCCTCGGCCATTGATTTCGCTTCGGTGTAGATGCGGATGATCGGTTCGGTGTTCGACTTGCGCAGATGCACCCAACACTCCTCGAAGTCGATCTTTACGCCATCCGTATCATTCACGTTTTCACCAGCATAACGGGTCTTTATCTCAAGTAATACTTTATCTACATCGATAGCCGGTGTAAGCTGTATTTTGTTTTTCGAGGCGAAGTAGGCCGGATAGGTCGCACGGAGTGCCGTCATCGTCATTCCCTTCTTGGCTAAGTAGGTCAGGAATAGCGCCGTACCCACCAGTGCGTCGCGGCCATAGTGGAGTTCGGGGTAGATGACTCCGCCGTTGCCTTCGCCGCCGATCACGGCGCCCGTCTCTTTCATCTTCGCCACGACGTTCACCTCGCCCACGGCCGAGGCTGCATAGCTGCCGCCGTGGCGCTGCGTCACGTCACGCAACGCCCGGGATGACGAGAGGTTAGAGACTGTGTTTCCGCTCTTTACGGACAATACATAGTCCGCCACAGCCACCAGTGTATACTCCTCCACGAACATCGATCCGTCCTCCGAGACCAGGGCCAGACGGTCCACATCGGGGTCGACGACGATGCCCAGGTCGGCCTTTTCGCGGACGATGACTTCCGAAATTTCGGTCAGGTTCTCCGGCAGTGGCTCAGGGTTGTGGGCAAACTCGCCTGTGGGTTCGCAGTTGAGTTCCACGACCTCGCAGCCTAACTCGCGCAGCAGGCGCGGCATGACGATGCCGCCCACCGAGTTCACGGCGTCGACCACCACCTTAAAGCGGCGCTTGCGCACAGCCCCGACATCGACCAGCGGTAATGCCAGCACGCGGCGGATGTGTTCGTCATTAAAATCTTCACAGCCGGCCAGATGGCCTATGTTGTCGATTGTGGGGTAGTCGTACTGCGTCTCTTCGGCCAGCGCCAGCACCTCCTTGCCCTCGGCATCGGAGAGGAACTCGCCCGCAGCGTTGAGCAGCTTCAGGGCGTTCCACTGGCGGGGGTTGTGCGAGGCGGTGATGATGATGCCGCCGTCGGCTTTCTTCGCGATGACGGCCATTTCGGTGCCGGGTGTCGTGCAGAGCCCCACGTCGATGACATCGGCCCCTGCGGCCATAAGCGTTCCTTTGACCAGATTGGCCATCAGCTCGCCCGAAAGGCGGGCGTCGCGGCCTACAACAATGGTAAGTTTTTTGCCGGCCTTGCGGCGGGTCATCAGCCGGGCGTAGGCCGTGGTGAACTTCACCGCGTCGAGCGGCGTGAGGTTTTCGCCTGCCGGGCCTCCGATTGTGCCGCGGATGCCCGAAATGGATTTGATGAGTGTCATATTCCCAGTATCTGTGTAGATGAAATTTTCGCTTCGAAGTTTTGTTATTCGAGGTAAATATATTACTTTTATGCCAATTATGAAAATTAAAGATCCGCAATTTATGAGAACGATTCCTGCTTCCGAATTGATTATCAACGACGATGGTTCCATTTTTCACCTTCATCTGCGCCCCGGACAGTTGGCCGATACGGTGATCCTCGTGGGCGATCCCGGACGTGTGGCCCTCGTCGCCGAATATTTCGACAATATCGAGTGTAAGGTCTCGAACCGCGAGTTCAACACCATAACAGGCACTTATAAAGGCAAACGTATGTCGGTCCTCTCGACCGGTATTGGTATCGGTAACATCGACATCTGTGTCACGGAGCTCGATGCACTGGCCAACGTTGACTTCGCCACGCGGCAGGAGAAGACCGAAAAAAAACAGCTCACGCTCTTGCGCCTCGGCACCTCGGGGGCCATACAGCCCGACATCCGGGTCGGGGAGTTCGTTTTCTCGCGTACGTCGTGCGGCTTCGATGGCCTGCTGAGTTATTATAAGGGACGCGATGAGGTGTGCGACCTGGCCCTCGAGGAGGCTTTTGTAAGGCATACGGGCTGGTATGAGAAGATGCCGCGGCCTTATTTCATCAACGCCGCCGGCGAGCTTTTCGACCACTTCCGCGACGTTACGCGCGAGGGTATTACCATCGCCGCCCCGGGTTTTTATGCTCCGCAGGGTCGCTGGGTGCGTCTGGAACCCCATGACGTGCACCTGAACGAGAAGATCGAGTCGTTCGACTTCGGCGGACGCCGTATCACCAACTTCGAGATGGAAGGCTCCGCACTGGCCGGACTGGCCGCTCTGATGGGCCACTGCGCCGCGACGATCTGCACCATCATTGCCCAGCGTATCGCCCTGGATGCCTGCACCGACTATAAACCCTTCGTGCGCAAGATGATCGTCATGGCTCTGGATAAGCTGGCGGCCCTGTAGCCCCCCCCTCAAGAAGCAAAAACACATAACAGAATAAACAGAAAGAAAACGTATGAAATTTTCCGTATCAAGTTCCGCCCTGCTCTCTCTGCTGGCGACCACTGGCAAAGTCATCAGCAACAAAAATACGCTGCCCATCCTCGACTATTTCCTTATGGAGCTGAGCGGCAACGAACTCAAGGTAACCACCTCGGACCTGGAAACCACGCTCGTAGGCTCCATTACGGTTGACAGCGTAGAGAGCGAGGGCACCATTGCGGCCCCCGGCAAGCAGATGCTCGACTCTCTGAAGGAGTTCCCCGAACTTCCGCTTACCATCGAGGTCAACGACAAGAACTGGGAGATCAAGATCAACTGGAAAAGCGGCTCACTCTCCATTCCGGGTGCCAGCGCCGTGAGTTATCCCGCTGTGCCACAGCTCAGTGCCGGGCATAAGGAGCTCAACCTCGATGTCGACACGCTTGTTACGGGTATCAACAAGACGATTTTCGCCACGGCCGATGACGAGTTGCGGCCCGTGATGAACGGTATTTATATCAATCTGGAGCCCAACGCCCTGACGTTTGTCGGCACGGACGCCCATAAGTTGGTCAAGTATGAAGCCGAGACTGCGAACGACATCACAGCTTCGTTCATCCTGCCCAAGAAACCGGCCAACCTCCTCAAGTCGGTGCTCCTGAAGGAGGAGGACGCTATCGCCGTGGCCTTCGATTCGAAGAACGCCACGTTCCACCTGAAGAGCCACACGCTCGTCTGCCGCCTGATTGAGGGCAACTATCCCAATTACAACGCCGTAATCCCCACGGCTAACCCCAACAAGGTGCTCGTTGACCGCATCGAGCTGGTCAACGGCATCAAGCGCGTGGCGGTCTGCTCCAACCCGACGACCAACCTCATCCGCATGGACATCGCCGACAACAAGATAACCCTTACGGCTCAGGACCTCGATTTCTCGATGTCGGCCAACGAGACTATTTCGTGCAGTTATGACGGGCAGCCCATATCGATCGGCTTTAAGTCGACCTTCCTGGTCGAGATACTCTCGAACATGGAGACCCCGACGGTGGTCGTCGAGCTGGCCGATTCGACGCGGGCAGGAGTCTTTAAGCCCGTTTACGACGAGAAGCAGACCTCGGCGACGCTGATGCTGCTCATGCCCATGATGATCAACGCTTAAGAGCTGCCCTCCATGAAGTTGAACCTCAAGCGCCCGATCGTCTTTTTCGATCTGGAGACTACGGGTGTGGACACTGCGAAGGACCGTATCGTCGAGATTTCGATGATCAAGGTCATGCCCGACGGCGAGGAGATACCCAAGACCCGGCGGATCAATCCCGGTATGCCCATTCCGCCGGAGGCGACGGCTATCCACGGCATTACCGATGCCGATGTGGCGGGGGAGCCCACCTTCGCGCAGATCGCCAAGTCGCTCGCACAGTTTTTACAGGGCTGCGACTTCGGGGGGTTCAACTCCAACCGGTTCGATCTGCCCGTGCTGGTCGAGGAGTTTTTAAGGGCGGGTGTCGAGGTGGATTTCAAGCGCCGCAAGTTCATCGATGTGCAGAACATCTTCCATAAGAAGGAGCAGCGTACGCTCGTGGCAGCTTATAAGTTTTACTGCGACCGCGATTTGGACGACGCCCACTCCGCCGAGGCCGACACGCGGGCCACTTACGAGGTGCTCAAGGCCCAGCTTGACCGTTATGGCGACCTGGAGAATGATATTGACGCTCTGGCCGACTACTCCAGCCGGGGCGAGATGGCCGATTATGCCGGGCGTATCCTCCTCGACGATCAGGGGCGCGAAGTCTTCGGCTTCGGCAAGTATAAGGGCCGCAGCGTCGCCGACGTCTTCCGCGAGGAGCCGAGTTATTACGCATGGATGATGAACGGCGACTTCCCGCTCTATACCAAGAAGGTCATCACCGAAATCCGTATGCGCTCAAAAACAAAAGGACGATGAAACGACTCTTCGCGACGGCTTTGTTGCTCCTGTGGGGCCTCACGGCCCGTGCCGATGGGCGCTCCGCGACGATCGTCTATATCGACGGCGCCAAGTATTATATCCATACCGTGCAGCCGGGCCAGACGCTTTATGCCCTTTCCCGGACTTATGAAGTAGGGGAGCAGGCAATCCGGGAGAGTAACCCCTCCGTCGCAACCGGGGGGCTGCGAGCTGGCGAGAGTATCAAGATACCCTATCTGTCGGCTGTAGCCGGGGAGCCTTCCGAGAAGCGGTTACGCCGGGCGTTCGACCTGCATTTCGTCTCTGCGGGCGAGACGTTGTACAGCATTTCACGACTTTACGGCATTCCTATTCCCACAATCATTGCCGATAATCCGGCGCTTGATCCTATCCGCTTGCGGCTGGGTGAACGTATCCTCATCCGGCGGCAGGAGATCGGCACGGAGAATGAGGCCGGCAGCCTCCGGCAGTGGGAGGAGTATCGCTCGTCGCTCAACCGTGTTGCGGCCCCGGGGGCGGTTTATCACCTCGTTGAACCGGGCGAGACGCTTTATTCGCTCTCCCGCCGCTTCGGCACCACGGAGGAGGAGCTCATGCGCCTCAATGCAGGACTTCGGGCTGCCAACCTCAAGGCCGGCGCCATTATTCGGGTGCCGGGGGTGGTTGTGCCTTCTGAGGAGGGAGGGCAGCTTGTTGCTGCTCCTATTGACTCCATGATCCGGCCCGATGCCACCCATGCCGGGGGAGATCCCTTTGCCGACCGGGTAATCGAAGCGATCGATTTCCGGGCACTGCGGCGCTCAGAGCGGCTCGACGTGGCCCTGCTGCTGCCTCTTGCTCAGGAGGGACTGGCGGCCAATACCAATTATCTGGAATTTTATCAGGGTTTTCTTTTGGGGCTCGATAGCGTACGGATGCGTTGCGGCTGTTCGGTCGACGTGACTTTGTTCAATACGGGGCGCGACAGTGCGAAGATCGCCCGGATCGTCGGGAGCGAGCCTTTCCGCCGGGCCCGGCTGATCGTGGGGCCCGTTTACGAGGAGGAGCTTGCACCGGTCATCCTCCATGCAGAGCAGGAGCATGTTCCCGTTGTCTCGCCCCTGGCCCATATCGATGGGATCAACAGCGATGTGCTTTTCCAGCTGGCCCCTGACGCGGCCTGCAAGTATGAGAAAGCAAGCAACATGTTCGGCGCAGAGAAGCGCATAACCCTTATTTACGGCGAAACCACCGACAGCCTTTTCGAACGCGAGGTCCTGCCTCTCATCGGCGAACGGGAGTTCCGCCGCCACGATTATCGCTATGAACACCCCAACGAGATCGCTAAGCGCAAAGAGCAGGAGGGAGCCACGAGCGCCGCAGACCTTACGCCGCTGCTGGACAACGACGACGATAACCTCTTCATCATCCTGGCGGACAACGAAATAGACGTCGAACGTATTCTGGCCGCTCTGGCTTCTGCCGACTCGAGCCTTTCCGCACGGGGGCATGTCAGGCCCCGCTTTGCCGTGCTGGGCAATGCCCGCTGGAACCGTTATGCCAATATCGACCGCACGATGTTCTTCAAGGACCGCGTAACGTTCATTTCGACGTATCATGCCAAGCGAGACTCTGCGGTCGTTACCGATTTCGACAGTGCTTATATCCGGGCTTTCGGGACGCTGCCCACGCTTTATTCTTATCGCGGCTATGATACGGCTCAGATCTTTGTTCCGGCCATGTATAACGACATCGAATACGACCTGGAGAGCCGTCGTTACACCCCTTTGCAGACCTCTTATCGTTTCAGTAGCAGCGAGGGGCGCCGCAACCACGTCAATGGCGAGTGGACGCGGGTGAATTATCATCCCGACTTCACGATAACCATCGAATAAAGGCGTTATGGGCGCTTTGAACAACGGAATCCCCGAAAAAACTGTGGAGCGACTGAGCGAATACCGCCGCACGCTTCTGGCCTGCCACCGGCAGGGCATCACGCACATCTTTTCCCATGTGCTGGCCGGCATCCACGGCATTACGGCCGTGCAGGTGCGGCGCGACCTGATGCTTATCGGCTTTTCGAGCGACACGAAGAAGGGGTATGACGTTCAGATACTCATCGATTATATCAGCCGGATTTTAGACAGTCCCCAGCCGATGAACATTGCCGTTCTGGGCATGGGGCATCTGGGGCAGGCTATTACCAAATACTTCAACGGCAAGGGGTTAAAACTCAGTATTACCGCAGCTTTTGACATCGACCCCGCGAAGGTCGGTACCACGATCGATGGCATCCCGTGTTACCACATGGAAACCTTCGAACAGATGGTCGAGGAGCTCGAAATATCGATCGTTATCGTTTCGTCGCCTACGAGTGTTGCGCCCCAGCTGGTCCTTCCGATCATCAATGCCGGCATCAAGGGGGTGTTGAATTTTACCTCTACGCCGCTCAACTTTCCGCAGGGCATCGTCGTCGAGAATTACGATATTACTACCTTGCTCGAAAAAGTCGCTTATTTCGTTAAGGAGAACGACAGCTCCAACTCTTAGATTATGAAGGTTTTGCGGGGCTTTCCCAAACTTCCGGCACTGGTCCGGCCAGCCGTTACGGTCGGGTCGTTCGACGGTGTGCACTCAGGACATCGGGCTCTGCTCGACCGCTTGGTCGCGGAGGCCCGGGCAGAGGATGGGGAGAGCGTTGTTGTGACTTTTGATCCTCATCCGCGCGTCGCGTTAGGCCGGGCTGAGGGATTGCGCCTTCTGACTTCGCTGTATGAAAAAATCGATTTGATGGCCGCTGCGGGTGTTGACGCTGTAGTGGTGGTCCCTTTCGATCGGGAATTCAGTTCCTTGTCGGGCGACGCATTTGTCCGCGATTATTTAGTCGCGCAACTCGGGGCCCGGACTTTGGTTGTGGGGTATAACCACCGTTTTGGCCACGACAGAATTGCCGCCGACAGGCTCCGCATTCCCGGTTTGCGGGTTGTGCGGGTCGATGAATGCCGGGTCCTGGGAGCTCACGTCAGCTCCACAACAATCCGTCGCCTGCTCGACGAAGGCCGCACGGCCGAGGCTGAACGCCTGCTGGGACATGCAATGAATGAAAAATAAAGAATCAACCAGGAATATGCTCTCTTTCGACTGCCCGGTCCGCGTGTGGTACAAGCACACCGACCAGATGGCTATCTGCCACCACTCCAACTACATCTGTTATTATGAAGCTGCCCGCAGCGAGTGGCTGCGCGCTTTAGGACTGCCGTTTTCCGAGGTCGAGCGGCGGGGTATCATGATGCCTATCCTTGAGGTAGAGTCCAAATACCTGCGTCCGGCGTATTACGACGAGTTGCTCACCGTGCGCATTATGCTTCGGGAGCCGCCGATGGCTCGCATTACGTTCCATTACGAAATTTTTAACGAGCGGGGCGAACTCATCAATACAGGCATGACCCGGCTGGGTTTCATCCACAGCGACACGCGGCGTCCATGCCGTTGTCCCGAGTGGTTCCGGGCAGCACTTGACGCACAAGGCGCCCTGCAAGAGTAGGAGGGAGGGGTAGCAGCGCAGCAGCCCAATTCCTTTCTCTTCGGCGAGCCCCCGCCGCCGAAGAAGAGAGCAACGCAGAGCGTTGCAGTCACTCCGCCGCCCCCGGCCCGAGTAAAATTGTCCTTCTGAAGGCTCCTTCCTTGTTCTTCTGAGCGGAGCGGCCCGACGCTCGCCGCATGAGCAGAGGCCGCTTGCGGACTATGTCCTGCAAGGAGGAGGAAAACAAACGGCAGCGCAGTCAAGAATCTTTTCGACCGGAGGTCGTCCGAGCCGGCGCCATCCCCGGGCATTTGCGCCCCCGCTGGCGCCGGCCCGAATATAAACATTGCCCCGCCCGGTAGAGGCCTTTTTTTTGCAACGCCTTCGGGGCGTTGTCTCTTCGGCGGCTTCACGCCTCTGGCGTGCCCCCCCCCTCGCCGCCGAAGAGAAAA
>CAJUIE010000045.1 GCA_910586375.1 uncultured Alistipes sp.
CGGCTGTTTCGGGCGCAGTTGGGCGATATGGCTACGAACACAATCCTGCTGGAACCCCAGCAAACCTCCGTTCCTTATAAGGGTATGCCCAAGAACCGGTGGTGGAGGCTCGATAACGGTGACGTCGAGGCTGTCAAGCGGCTGCCGGAGGTGCTCTATGCTTCGGCCACTTTCTGGGGTGGGGAGCTGCCGTGCAGCTATGGAGCGCGTAAGGGCGATTATGCGTTGATGGGCTATTCGCCCGATTACCAGTGTATCAACCCCCAGAAAATTCTCTTCGGGCGCTTTATCAACGAGGTGGATATGCAGCGCAAGCGCAAGGTCTGCGTCATCGGCACCCAGGTGTGGAAAGACCTCTTTCCCGGGGGTGACGATCCCACGGGCCGGGTTATCAAGGTCAGCGGCAGCTATTTTACCGTCGTTGGAGTTCTTCGCAAGCAAAGCACCGCTATGGCGTTCAGCGACGTGGAGCGTACTATTGTCGTTCCTGTTTCGTTGGCCCAGCAAATGTTCGGGCGTGGCGATTATGTCCACCTGCTCGCTTTGGCCGGACGCAGCGACATATCCAGCCCCCAGGTCGAGAGAGCCTGCAAGGAGGTTATCTTCGCCCGCCATCTTGTGTCGCCCGACGATCCTAAAGCTGTGTGGACGCTCTCCGTGGCCGAGATGTTTGACAAGGTGCAGGGACTTTTCCGCGGTATCGCCCTGCTGACGTGGATTGTCGGGCTCGGAACGCTGCTCGCAGGCATTGTCGGTGTGAGCAACATCATGCTTGTGACCATTCGGGAGCGTACCCAGGAGATTGGTATCCGCCGTGCGATCGGAGCTTCGCCCCGTGCGATTCTGACCCAGATTCTGAGCGAGAGCTTCGTGCTTACGTTCATCGCCGGAGTGCTCGGGCTCACGACGGCTGTCGGGCTGCTCTCCGTCGTCGACACGGTTTGTTATCGGGTTATTGTCGTTGCGCAGGGGGGACCTGACGTCACGTGGCAGGTCTCCTTCGCTACGGGTATGAGTACCCTGGCGATTATCGTTGCCGGTAGCCTTGTTGCGGGCATCATCCCTGCATGGCGCGCCCTGAAGATCAAGGCTGTGGACGCTATACGGGAAGAGTGACGGGGCGAAAGCGTGTCCCGCAGGCTCCGGCCCGGACAGTTAAAGAAAGACGAAAAACAAACAATACGAAAAACGATGAAAAAAATCGCGAAAATCCTCTCAGGCGTGCTCTTCGCACTACTGTTCTTCGGTACGTTCTGGTTTCTGTGGCGCAAGACCCGCCCCGCAGAGACGATCTACGAGATCGTGCAGCCTCGCCTCGATACCCTGCGGCAGTATGTCATTGCCACGGGTAAGGTTGAACCCCGGGACGAGGTGCTCATCAAACCCCAGATTTCGGGCATTGTCTCCGACGTGCGCAAAGAAGCGGGCGATCATGTCCGCAAGGGTGAGATTATCGCTACCGTGAAGGTCATTCCCGAAATGGGGCAGCTCTCCAGCGCCGAGTCGCGCCTCTCGGTGGCCGAAATAAACCTCTCGCAGGCCCGTCGCGATCATGATCGCACCACAGCTCTCCACGATCGGGGCGTCGTTTCCGACGAGGAGCAGGAGCAGAGCCGCACCGCTCTGGATAAAGCCCTCGAAGAGGCGCAGAATGCCCGCGAGAACTTCGAAATAGTGAAGAATGGCATTACGACACGCTACAAGGACCTGAGCAATACTCAGATACGATCGACAATCACTGGCATGATCCTCGACGTACCCGTCAAGGTTGGCAACTCGGTCATTCAGGCCAATACCTTCAATGACGGTACCACGATCGCCACCGTGGCCGATATGAGCGACCTCCAGTTTCAGGGCAAGGTCGACGAGACCGACGTGGGCAAGCTCCGCGAGGGGATGCCCGTACGGCTGACCATTGGCGCCTTGCAGGACGTGGAGCTCGATGCCACGTTGGAGTATGTCGCACCCAAGGCCACCGAGGATAACGGCGTCATCATGTTCGAGGTGAAAGCTGCCGTCCACATTCCCGACAACCTTTTTGTGCGGGCTGGTTACAGCGCCAATGCCAGTATCCTGATCCATAGCCGTGAAGGGGTGCTCTCACTGCCTGAAAACACCATAGAGTTCGAGGGAGACAAGAGCTACGTCTATCTGCTCGCATCGTCCGGGGATGCCGCTGCGCAGAGCTTCGAACGCCGCGAGGTCGGCATAGGTCTCTCCGACGGCCTCCGTATCGAAATTACAGAGGGTCTCGCCGAGACTGACCGTATCCGGGGTGCCCGGCTGGAAAGCAAGCAATAACCCGCCGAAAAATCCGAAAAGATGAAACATCTCTTTTTGTCCACCGCTCTCTGCATGGCCACTCTCGCACAGGCCCAGCAGCCCGATACGTTGTGGAGTCTGGATGCGTGCATTCGCTACGCCCAGCAGCGGAACATCGATGTGCAACAGCAGTCGCTCGAAGTGGAGAAGAGCGACGTGGAACTCTCCACGGCCCGCTATAGCCGGCTTCCGGACCTCAATGCTGCGGTGGGTTACAACGTCTCGTTCGGGCGTGGCACCTCGGCCGATAACATACGCAAGACCGAGACTCTTCAGACCGGTTCGTTCGACCTGTCAACCTCGGTGCCTCTCTTCCAGGGCTGGGGTATCAACCGCAGGATCAAGGGTGGTAAACTCGATCTGGCGGCGGCCGTCGAAGAGCTCGGGCGGGCCCGTGAAGACGTCGCTGTGCAGGTCACGACACTCTACCTTACGGTGCTTTACAACAAAGAGTTAGTCGAAGTTGCAGAGCGGCAGCTCGGCCTCAGTCGTCAACAGAGCGCCCGCAGTCGCGAACTGGTTGCAGCAGGCAAGGAGCCCGAATCGGTCCTTTACGAAAGCGAGGCTCTGGCGGCTAACGATGCCCTGACGCTCGCCCGCGCCCGCAACGATCTTCAGCTGGCTCTGCTCGACCTGAGTCAGGCGCTCAATCGTCCCAGCGCCGCGGGTTTTGACATTCTTACGCCGCAACTCGACAGTGTGACCCTCGCTTCGCTGCATCGGCTGGGCTCGGTCGAGGCAGTCTACAACTATGCCACCGAACACCAGCCCCGCATTCGGGCCGGACGCCTGCGGCTCGAAAGTTCGGAGAATGCTGTGAAGATCGCCCGCTCGGCGCTCTACCCCTCGCTTGCTCTGCGTGCAGGCTTCGGTACGGGCATCTACAGCTCTCTTGATCAGGACTTCTGGCCCCAGTTCGACAAGAACAAAAGTGAATTTGTCGGGCTGTCGATGAATATTCCGATCTTCAATCGTCGCGCCACGCATAATAACATCCGCATGGCCCGGCTTTCGGTCCGGGCCCGACAGCTGGCCCTCGCCGATGCTGAGCAGACTTTGCGCAAGGAGATCGAACAAGCCTGGTACAACGCTGATGCGGCCTACAACCAGTATCGTTCGGCTCTCGTAGCGCTCGACGCGGCCCGTATTGCTTTCTCCGCCATCGAGTGCCGGGCTGAAGCAGGACGAGCGACCCTCTATGACTTCGCCGACGCCAAAACCCGTATGGAGAAGGCCGAATCGGACCTTACTCGTGCCAAATATGAATTTCTCTTCCGCCAGAAACTCCTCGACTACTACCGGGGCGAGCCGCTGACTCTCTGACGTAAGCACGGAATCCGGCAAAGCTCAAATAAATTTGGCATTGCGCTCGCTTAATCGTACTTTGGCTTCGCCTTAGATACTCCCGCTCGGCAAAATACAAACTTCGTTTGCTTTTGCCCTCACTTAATCGTATCTTTGCCCAGTATGGAAAGAATCGCTGTTTTCCCCGGATCCTTTGATCCCTTCACATGCGGGCACGAGGCGTTGGTGGCCGAGGCATTGAGGCTCTTCGACCGGATTGTCATAGGGGTGGGGCACAACCCCTCGAAACGGGGATTGCTGAGCGTTGAAAATCGCAAACGTCTGATCGACGACCTCTATGCAGCCGAACCGCGTGTAGAGACGCGCATTTATTCGGGGCTGACAGCCGAATTTGCCCGTCAGGTGGGGGCTTGCGTCATTGTCCGGGGGGTGAGAAATACCGCCGATTTTGAATACGAGCGCACGATGGAGGCCACGAACCGCCGCCTCTGCCCCGATGTGACGACCATCGTGCTGTTTGCTCCGGTGTCTGTGGCCGACATCGCCTCGTCGACCGCGCGTGAACTGCTTGCTTTCGGACACTCGATAAAGGCGTTTCTGCCCGAAGGCATCGATATTGACAAATACCTATAAATATATGGCAATGGAATTTACAGCCGAAATGATCGCCAGCGCTCTGGGTGGCGAAGTGGTTGGCGACAAGCTGGCGACGGTGCACACCGTCTCCTCCATCGAACAGGGCCAGGCCGGATCGCTGGCCTACCTGACCAATCCCAAATACGAACCGCATCTCTACACCACGGGCGCCAGCATTGTGCTGGTTGACAAGACATTTGAGCCTTCGCAACCGGTTGGTGCGACTTTGGTCAAGGTTGACAACGCTGCCGCCTGTGTGGTCCGGTTGCTTGAAATGTACAACGCTGCTAAACCTCGCCGCAAGGGCATCAGCGATCGGGCTTCGATCGCCGAAAGTGCCGCCGTGGGCGCGGGGAGCTATGTCGGCGACTTTGCGGTTGTAGAGGAGGGTGCGAAGATCGGCAAGGAGTGCCAGATTTACCCGCAGGTCTATGTGGGTGCCGGGGTCGAAATAGGCGATGGCACGACGCTTTATCCGGGTGTGAAGATTTACGAAGGCTGCCGGATTGGCGCTCGCTGCATCCTCCATGCCGGAGCAGTGGTCGGTGCCGACGGATTTGGATTCATGCCCAACGCCGAAGGGGGTTTCGATAAGATTCCTCAGTTGGGCAATGTCGTCATTGAGGACGATGTGGAGATCGGCGCCAACACTTGCATCGACCGTGCGAAAACCGATTCGACCGTCATCCGCCGGGGAGTGAAATTAGACAACCTGATTCAGATCGGTCATAATGTTGAGATAGGCGCTAATACCGTTTCCTCGGCCCAGACCGGCATTGCAGGTACCTCGAAAGTGGGCGCCAACTGCTTTCTGGCCGGGCAGGTGGGCATTGCTGATCATGTAACGATCGGCGACCGTGTGCAGGTGGGCTCGAAGAGCGGCCTGGACAAGGATGTGCCCGACGGTGAAATACGCTTCGGCTATCCGGCGCTTCCGGGGATGCAATACCACCGGTCGGCGGCTGTATTCAAGCGTCTGCCCGAGGTGGACAAACGGCTGCGCGAAGTAGAAAAGCAGGTCGTAGAGCTTAAAAACAACAGATAACGATGAAAAAAACTGCGATTCTGGCCGCTACAGTACTGTTCTGTGCCTGCGGCGGCAACCACTACACCATCGAGGGAACGAGCGAAGGGCTCGCCGGGACGGTTTACCTGCTCGACCGGCAGCAAAACGTCATTGACTCGACGAGCGTTGGTCAGGGGGCTTTTCGTTTCAAGGGACGTGTTGACGAACCTCGGATATGCTACCTCTCCGATGAGAAGGACCTCCGCGCCAGTGGGTTTGTGGCGACGTTGATTCTCGAACCGGGCCGGCTGACGGTGAGCGACGATGCCGAAGTTCCTTTCCGCAAGCATGTTGTGGGGACCCCGGCCAACGACGCTAATGACGCTTACGCCACCGCGAGCGCTGCGCTGGTGGGTGAATACCGCGATCCCGATACGAGTGACGAACGTCGTGGTGCGATCGAGAAGGAGCACGATGCTCTGGCGCGCACGACCCTGGCAGCCAACCGCGACAACCTCTTCGGTGTGCTGCTGCTCTCCCGGCTGAGTTACGAGCTCCCGGCTGCGGAACTGCTCGATGAAATAGCTCTTCTGACGCCCGAAATGCAGCAGACGGAGATGATCCGGGACCTCCGCACGCAAGCAGAGCAGAAAGCCCGGACCGAAACAGGACAGTCCTATATCGACATCGTTCAGCCCGATGCGGCGGGGGAAATTCTCTCGCTGCGTTCTGTGATCGAAAATCCGGCTAATAAGTTGACACTTGTCGATTTCTGGGCCTCGTGGTGCGGCCCCTGCATGGGTGAAGTGCCTCACCTGAAACGGGCCTACGCGCAGTTCCATGACAAAGGCTTCGAAATCTATGGCGTCTCGCTGGACAGCAACCGTGACGCCTGGCTTGCGGCCATCGGGAACAAGGACATGGGGTGGATTCACGTGTGCGACTTGCAGGGCTTTGAGAGCCCGGCGGCTCGCGATTATGCTGTGCAGGGCATTCCGGCCAATTTCCTCGTCGACAGTCAGGGGCGCATCGTAGCGACGAATCTGCGTGGTGAGGCGCTCGGCGAGACGGTTGCCTCGTTGCTCAAATAAACCCTTTCTTCCCGGACCATGGCACGCTCGGCTCCTTACCGCATCATGGGCATCGACCCCGGCACCAACTACATGGGTTACGGGGTTTTGGAGGTCGACGGTCGTACGTTGCGTTCGGTTGTTCTGGGTGATATCGACTTGCATAAACTCGCGGATCCCTACACCAAGCTGCGGCATATCTTCGAACGGGTAGGGGCACTGGTCGACGAATATCATCCCCGCGACGTGGCGCTTGAGTCACCGTTTTTTGGGGAAAATGTCCAGTCGATGCTCAAGCTCGGTCGGGCTCAGGGCGTGGCAATGGCGGCGGCGCTCAGTCGCGGGCTTACCGTTTCGGAGTATGCGCCCAGCCGCATCAAGCAGGCTATCGCTGGTATCGGGTCGGCACCCAAAGAGCAGGTCGCGGCTATCGTCTGTCGTACGCTTACCATCGACCGGCCGCTTCGGCGGCTGGATGCTACGGACGGTATGGCTGTAGCACTGTGCCATTATTTCACTGCTACGTCACCACTGGCAGCCGCCTTGGGCGATGAACGTGTCAAGGGGCTGGGGGGCGGTAAGAAAGCTGCCTCGAAGGGCGGATCGCAGAGCTGGGAGCAGTTTCTGCGGGCCCATCCCGATCGGGAAATTAAGTAGTCCCGGCAGAGGACGCTTTTTTCGTGGCACAGGCATAGGGGACGACTCCGGGAAAACGTTCAGGGCGTGGTTGGCGCTACAGGAGGCAAAGGGATTATTTCACTTCGGAAAATTTGGCTACTTTTGCGGCCGTAAAACCGCAGACACATGGACTGGCTCCGTTCTCTTGTCATCGAACATTCGGCTTTGCAGGCCGTTGTCGTCATATCGCTTATTTCGGTCGTAGGCCTCGGATTGGGGCGTATCCGTTTTTTCGGGGTTTCGCTCGGCACAGCCTTCATCTTCTTTGCCGGTATTCTGGCCGGACACTTCGGGGTGACACTCGACCCAGCAATGCTCGCCTATGCCGAGAGCTTCGGCCTCATTCTTTTCGTTTATGCGCTCGGATTGCAGGTCGGACCGGGTTTCTTCAGCTCGATGCGCGCCGATGGATTGCGGCTGCTCGCCCCCTCGGTCGGTCTGGTGCTCCTGGGTACAGCCGCTGCTGTGTTTCTGAGTTATGCCTGTAGTGTCTCTATGGCGGATATGGCCGGCATTCTTTGCGGTGCTACGACCAATACTCCGGCTCTGGGGGCTGCGCAACAGACCCTTCAGCAACTGGGACTTAATGCCAGCGGTGCTGCTCTGGGGTGTGCTCTGACTTATCCCCTGGGGGTTGTGGGTGTTATTCTGGCGCTGGTTTTCGTGCGTAAGCTCTTCGTGCGGCCGTGCGATTTTCCGGGGCCTGACAGCGAACACCGCAAAAACGTTTTTATTGCCAGTTATCGCCTGACCAACCCCGCCGTCTTTGGCCGCAGTGTCCACGATATTGCCGTTGAGAGCCACCACCGCTTCGTTATTTCGCGGCTTTGGCGCGACGGGAGGGTCTCGATTCCGACGTCGGATAAGACCCTTCGTCAGGATGACGTAATCCTGGCTGTTACAGCTCCCGAGGAGGCCGAGGCTCTGCGGTCGATCTTCGGCGAGCAGGAGCAAAAAGACTGGAACCGGGAGAATATCGACTGGAATGCCATCGACAGCCAGCTTGTTTCGCAGCGTATTGTCATCACGCGGACTGAAATCAACGGTCGTAAGCTCTCGTCGCTGCGTCTGAGAAATCACTACGGCATCAACATCAGCCGCGTTTACCGTTCAGGCGTGCAGCTGTTGGCCACTCCTGACCTGCGGTTGCAACTGGGCGACCGGCTCACCGTTGTGGGCGAGGCCGAAGCCATCCGCAATGTTGAAAAAATCCTGGGTAATGCCGTCAAGAGCCTTAATGAACCCAACCTTGCGGCAGTCTTTATCGGTTTGATTCTAGGCCTTACGCTGGGGAGTGTGCCCTTCGCGATTCCGGGGGTGTCGATTCCCGTGAAATTGGGATTGGCGGGCGGTCCTATCGTTGTAGGCATTTTGATCGGCACCTTCGGACCGCGTTTTCACATGATTACTTATACTACCCGGAGTGCGAATCTTATGCTCCGGGCTATGGGGCTTTCGATGTACCTTGCTTGCCTGGGACTCGATGCTGGTGGGCGCTTCTTCGAAACCGTCATGCGGCCCGAAGGGGTCCTGTGGTTAGGCCTTGGGGCAGCTCTGACCTTTGTGCCGACGGTTCTTGCAGCCCTCTTCGCGCTGCGCACCCTGAGGCTCGACTTCGGTTCTGTGGCGGGTCTGCTGTGTGGGAGTATGGCGAACCCGATGGCTCTGGGTTATGCCAACGACACCATCGAGGGGGACAACCCGTCAGTCTCATACGCTACGGTTTACCCCGTCTGCATGTTCCTGCGTGTGGTGATTATCCAGGTCGTTCTGATGCTCTGTTACTGAATGTTCTGCATTACCGGGCCGGCTTCCGACACGTCCCATCATTGCCACGTCGCGGCCTGAGGGGTTTTGGAAGACCCGCAGGTCGAATTCCGGGATTGCGGCCAGTACATGATCGAAAACGTCGGCCTGAATAGCCTCGTATTCCGTCCAGACAACCGTATTCGTAAAGAAATAGAGCTGCATCGGCAGACCCGTTTCGGTCGGTTGCAGCTGCCGCACCATCAGGGTCATCGACGCATTAACTGGCACCTCCTGTTGCAGGTAACGTACCAGATAGGCCCGGAAGATTCCCAGATTGGTCTGATGCTGGCCATTGATCCTGCGCTCGTCGGTGTTGATGCCGTGTGCCTGGTTGTAAGCCTGGGCTTGCTGCTCGGTGGTCTCCACATAGTCGCGGATGAGGTCTATTTCCCGATAACGGGCCAACATTTCGGGTGTGCAGAAGCGTACGGTGGTCATATCGATCGATACTGAGCGCATCACGCGTCGGCCTCCCGATTGCTGCATGGCGCGCCAGTTCTGAAACGACTCGCTCACCAGTACATAGGGCGGCAGCGTGACAATCGTATTGTCCCAGTTGCGGATTTTTACCGTATTGAGCGACACCTCCTCGACCGTACCGTCGGCGCCGTATTTGGATACGGCAATCCAGTCGCCTACCCGCACCATATCGTTGGCCGAGAGCTGGATGCCCGAGACGAAGCCGAGGATGCTGTCGCGGAAAATCAGCAGCACAATAGCCGCCGAAGCACCGAGGCCCGTCAGGAAGATCGTCGGTGACTTGCCGATCAACACCGAGACGGCCAGCACCCCGCAGATCAACGCTGCGATGCCCTGCCCCGTTTGCCGCAACCCCTTGATGGGTTTGTTCTGCCAGGCAGGATGTTGTGCCACGATGCGGAAGGAGGCGTAGAGCAGCGCATTGACCAACCGGAAAATGGTGAAGATAAGCAGTGCCTGCATCAGGCGCAGCACGACGGTTCGTGCTGTGGTGTGTACGTCGAAGATTACGGGCAGAATGATCGCCAGCAAAATGGCGCTTATCACGTGGCACGACCAGCGCAGCACTGCCGGACTGAAGAGTTCATCGTCCCACGCTGCACGAGTGCGCCGCACGATCTCCCGCACCCCCTTCTCTGCCACGAAACGGCAGACGAAATCGAATATTCCGACCACCAGCAGCACCAGTGCCAGTGCTACCCACCGATCCCAGGCGTCGTGTTGTGCCGAAGCGATCCCCAGCCACCCGAGCAGGGCATCCGTTCCTCTCTTCAGAAGCGTCTGCATATCTTGCTCCGGGCTGCAATTTCCGCGCCGGGCGGCACTTGCTTGTAGCGATTTTCCCGCTTCGGGTTACTGCCACGGCGGTTCCGGCGGATTGTTCTATGTGGGCACGGGTGGTTACTTCTGGAGCAGTGCGCCTAACTCGGCTACAAGTATAGCCGGATCAACTTTATACTTCGACAGTTCCACTGCGGGAACCGAGTACAACGTTTACCGTACGTACGGTTTCCCCGTTCGCTGGGGGCGAAAAATATTATTTGGGCCCGAATATTCGTTACAGCGACCGATTGGCAGCTTTCGGCCCGCAGGTCAGAATAAACCCTGTTTCGTGTCGATAAAAAACTCCTGCAACCCGAAGGTGCAGGAGTTTTCGATACGGAGTGTTCCGGGATCTTAGTCTTCGAACTTTGCCGCGAGGAACTCGCGGTTCAGACGCGCGATGTGGGCGATTGAAATCGACTTGGGGCACTCGGCCTGGCAGGCTCCGGTGTTGGTGCAGTTGCCGAATCCCAGTTCGTCCATCTTGGCGACCATTGCCTTGGCACGACGGGCTCCCTCCACGCGGCCCTGGGGCAGCTTAGCCAGCGACGAGACGCGGGCCGCCACGAAGAGCATGGCCGAACCGTTCTTGCAGGTCGCTGCGCAGGCGCCGCAGCCGATGCAGGCCGCGGCATCCATCGATTCGTCAGCATCGGCCTTGGCGATGGGAATGGCGTTGGCGTCGGGCACCGAGTTCGTGCGTACGGAGACGAAGCCTCCGGCTTGAAGAATCTGGTCGTAGGCCGAGCGGTTCACCACCAGGTCCTTGATGACGGGGAACGCCGCCGAGCGCCACGGCTCGATGGTGATCGTTGCGCCGTCCTTGAACTTGCGCATGTAAATCTGGCACGTCGTCGCCGCCTGGCTCGGGCCGTGGGCCTGTCCGTCGATGTGCAGCGAGCACATGCCGCAGATGCCTTCGCGGCAGTCGTGGTCGAAGGCCACAGGTTCCTTGCCCTCGTGGATGAGGTTGTTGTTCAGGATGTCGAGCATTTCGAGGAACGACGTGTCGGCCGAGATGTCGCTGACTTTGTAATACTCGAATGCTCCTTTTGACTTGGCGTCCTTCTGACGCCATATTTTCAAAGTGAAATTCATGATTTCGAATTGTCTTTAAAGTTGTACGTCAGTCGGTCTTAGTCCTTGTAGTTGCGCTGGGCCGGGTGCACAAATTCGAAGTTGAGCGGTTCTTTGGTCAGCTCCGGCGCCTCGTCCATGCCTTTGTATTCCCATACGGCGGCGTAGACGAAGTTTTCATCGTCGCGCTTGGCTTCGCCCTCCTCGGTCTGGTGTTCCGAGCGGAAGTGCCCGCCGCACGACTCCTCGCGGTTCAGTGCGTCGCGGGCCATCAACTCGCCCAGCTCCAGGAAGTCAGCCAGACGCAGTGCCTTTTCGAGCTCCACGTTGAAGTCGTTTTCCGAGCCTACGAGTTTTACGTCCTGCCAGAACTCCTTGCGCAGAGCCTGAATCTCGGCGATGGCTTTTTCGAGCGACTCCTTCGTGCGGGCCATACCGACGTTCTCCCACATGATGTGGCCCAGCTTCTTGTGGATGTCATCCACCGACTGCTTGCCTTTGATCGAGAAGAGTTTTCGAATTTTTTCTTTTACGGCTTTTTCTGCTTCTTCAAAAGCTGGCGTGTCGGTCTTCACCTTAGGAGCCTGGATCTTGTGCGAGAGGTAGTCGCCGATGGTGTAGGGCAGCACGAAGTAGCCGTCGGCCAGACCCTGCATCAGGGCCGAAGCACCCAGACGGTTGGCTCCGTGGTCAGAGAAGTTGGCTTCGCCGATAGCGTAGAGTCCCGGGATGGTGGTCATGAGGTTGTAGTCGACCCAGATGCCGCCC
>CAJUIE010000046.1 GCA_910586375.1 uncultured Alistipes sp.
GTTTACAACAATGCGGCCCAGGCGTGGAATCACGAATTTTATTTCGACCAACTATCGCCTCAACCGCAGTCTCAGCCCACAGGAGCGTTTGCCGAGGCTATCGTGCGCGATTTTGGCTCGGTCGACGAGCTGAAGAACAAGATGAATCAAGCGGCCGCCGGACTTTTCGGCTCGGGCTGGGTATGGCTCGCGCGGGACAAAGCGGGTAAATTGGTTATTGTCAGCGAGTCCAATGCCGGAAATCCGCTGCGCCGTGGTCTGAAACCCCTTCTTTGTATCGATGTCTGGGAGCATGCGTATTATATCGATTATCGCAATCGTCGTCCTGAGGCCGTTGCTGCCTTGTGGGGTTGTATCGACTGGCAGACCGTAGGCGATCGTTATGACAACTTTGCCGGTAGTCAGGGCGATTCCAACAAGAAATAGTCTTTGAGCCGGAGCCTGAAGGCTCCGGCTCTTCTTTTATTCCTGGCGCCCCGTTTCTTCGCCCCGGCAAAGTCCACAAGGCGGCTTGCCCCCCCCCTCTCTTATTCCTGCACGCAGCGAACGGGGAAACCGTTCACACGGCTGCCGCTACTCTCGGGGCTCAGGTCGGAACTGCTGAAACTCAGATTCGACCCGCTTACGCCCGTTGCCGAGCCAGGCGCACTGCTCCAGGCGTAACCGCCCGAGCCCACTTTGGTCAGGTCGCCGGAATTGCCGGCGCGGCCACCCGAAACGGGGTAAAAGTCGGTAGCGCTTGCCGACAGCCCGATTATCGGCCAGGCCCTTTACGAAAAACCCGAATCGGACTTGTTTCGGATGTCGCTATTTTTCGTAATTTTGTCGCCGCAATTCCGTACGGCTACTCCTATTTGCGATGAAAGAAGCCTTTGCTAAACTACTTGCCACTCCCGAACGGCGTTTGATCGCTGTCGGGTGCTTTCTGACGCTGCTTTATGCATTTTTCAGCCGGGGCGTTTATCACTCCGACGAACATTATCAGATCCTCGAATACGCCCATGCCAAACTCTTCGCAACACCGACTCCCGAGCATTTGGCGTGGGAGTATCATTTGCGGATGCGCCCGGGGTTGCAGCCTTTTGTGGCGTGGCTCGTGGGATACGGACTGCTTGCGACGGGCATTTATTCGCCTTTCGTGCTGGTCGGCATCTTGCAGCTTCTGAGTGGTGTGCTGTCAATGGCGGTGCTGCTCTTTTTTTATCGTACCGTGCGCGACGATCTGGGCGATGAGAAAGGCCGGCGGTGGTTTCTTGGGTTGGGCTGCGGACTTTGGTTTCTGGCTTATCTGCATGTACATTTCAGCGCCGAAATGTTATCCGCCAATTTGTTGTTGCTGCTCGTTGGGCTTACGTTGCGTTATGTGGCGTCGGACGGACGGCATCCCGTACGGTGGGGGCTGCTGCTCGGTTTGGTCGCAGGACTGACTTTCGTCGTGCGTTATCAGATGGGATTTGCGTTGGCCGGTTATGGCGTGTGGTTGCTGGTTTATTGCCGGCAGTGGCGGCTTTTTGCCGGCATGGTGCCGGGTGTATTGGCAGCGTTGGTGGCTGGACTTGCGGCCGATCGCTGGCTTTATGGCGAATGGACATTAGCGCCGCTTAATTATCTGAATGGCAACATTGTGGCGGGGCATATGCTGTCGTTCGGCGCCGAGCCTTGGTGGTATTATTTTGAAGCGGCCGTGCTGGAGGGCGGCGTATTGTTCGGTCTGCTGGGTCTTGCGGCTCTCTTCTGGTTTTTCTGGCATCGGCCGCGGCATGTCGTTACGTGGATGTTCGTTCCGTTTATTGTCATTCATTTCTTTCTGGGACATAAGGAGTTGCGTTTTTTGTTTCCGCTGCTTTTCTTCATGCCCTGGTTCTTCGTGTTGCTGTTGCGTTCTTTTCCTCCCCGGATAACTGGGTCGCGCGGTTGGCGTTGGTGCATCGGGGTTATGGCTTTGTTCAATTTGGGCGCCGTGGTTTACTCGTTGGCGGCACCTGTGCCCGACATCTGTTTTTATCGGATGATGCGGCGTCATTGTGCCGACGGCATGCCTGCCGTAGCCCTGAGCATCGAGGGTGAAAAGAGTTATTACGCCATGCCACAACCCGTATCGGCTGCTACCGGTATGATAGAGACTCGGTTTTATATGCCCGATGGGTTCGACTGCCGCTATTTCGCTACGCAGGAACAGCTCGAAACTGAGGCCTGCATCTTGGCTGACAAGGGGCGGCGCGTAATGATTTTTTCGCCTGATCCTGACTTGGCCGGGAAGAGCGATTTGCCGCTGCGTAAGGTAGTCTGGAGTCCTTATCCTCGTTGGATCGTGCGTTATTTCAACTTCAACGACTGGACGCGTTATAGCGTGCGTTCCAAAAATGTTTATGAGGTAGTGAATAAGGAGTGAAAACTCGGGCCGATAACTTACAGATTCTCCTGTGTGTAGTCGATCATCCGTTGTCGTACGTTGGCCGCATCATCGGGGCGCATTGAGTGGTTCTGGTCGGGATAGATCATCAGGTCGAAGCGTTTGCCTGCGCGATGGAGTGCCCGCGCCATCTCTGCTGTGTTTTGGAAATGAACATTGTCGTCGGCCGTGCCGTGGATGAGCAGCAGCCGTGTGCGGGGGTCGAGCATCCGGGCGAAGCGGAGAGGCGAGTTGTCATCGTAGCCTGCGGCGTTGTATTGCGGCAGGTTGTTGTATATTTCGGTGTAGATTGTGTCGTAGTAACGCCACGATGTGACCGGAGCCACGGCAATAGCCATTTTGAAGAGCCCATGCCCCTTGAGGGCGCAGTTCAGCGCCATGAATCCGCCGTAGGACCAGCCGTAAATGCCTATGCGGTTGGGGTCTGCCCACTCTTGAGCGGATATGTGACGGGCCAGCGAAAGCTGGTCTTCGGTTTCGAGGGCACCTAAGCGGCCATAGGTCTGCTTTTTGAACTTTTCGCCCCGGAATCCTGTGCCACGACCGTCGGCGCACACCACGACGTAGCCCTTGTCGACCAGTGCATCTTCCCAATCCATAGACCAGCGGTCCTGCACCGACTGTGAGCCGGGCCCGGAATACTGGGTCAGCAGCACGGGGTAGTGACGCGTCGTATCGAAGTCGCGGGGGCGTAACATCCAGGCGTTGAGTGTATCGCCACGCTCGGTAGTGAATGTGAAGAACTCTTTTGCCGGGCGCCCCGATGCCGCCAGCTCGTCGCGCAGCTCGCGGCTGTCGGCCAGCGTGCGGACGGGCTTTCCTTCGCTGTCGAGCACTTCGACGCGGTTGGGTGTCGTGGCCGACGAAAAAGTGGCGATGCAGTACTTCATTCCGCGGCTTGGGGCGATCGTGTAGAACCCCTCTTCGTGCGTCAGCCTTCGTTTATCCTTGCCATCGAGGCGGATGCTGTAGAGGTTACGACGCAGCGGCGAGGTCTCGGTCGAGAGGTACCAGACACGTTTGGGTGTTGTACCGACCACTTTGGTTACCTCCCAGGGGCCTTTGGTTACCTGGGCAAGCAGCCCGTTGCGGATGCCGTAGAGGTAGAGGTGCATGTAGCCCGTATGGCTCTCCTGCCGCACGAGGAAGCGATCCTTGTCGATAAAAGTTATCGTGTTGTCGTCGACGCGCTCGACGTATTGCTGAGCCCGCTCCTCGTAGATGGTTCGCTGGGCACCGTTGGGGAGGCAGAGTACAACTTCGAAGGTGTTTTGCCGACGGTTGAGGCGGTGGAACCACAGCAAACCGTCGGGTGTGAAGCCGAGGCGGGGGATGTATTGGTTGCTTTCGGTGCCGGTGTCGATCTGCTGTCGTTCGCCGGTTGCAAGGTCTGCGACCCAGAGCTGCACGAGGGAGTTTGCCTCCCCGGCTTTGGGGTATTTGAAGGCGAACGCTTCGTTGTGCAGTTTGCCGTCGTAGCGCATCATCTGCATGAGGGGCACACGGCTCTCGTCGAAACGCAGGTAGGCCAGACGGCGGCTGTCAGGCGAGAAGGCATAGGCCCGCGTAATGCCGAATTCCTCTTCGTAAACCCAGTCGGTCGTGCCGTTGATTGTCTCGTTCCATTGCCCGTCGTCGGTCAGCCGGCGTGTGCGCTGCGAGACTATGTCGTAGATGTATAGGTCGTTATGGTCTGAGTAGGCGATCATCCGACCGTCGGGTGAGAACGAGGCGTCGCGCGGGGCCGTGGCTTCGGGCAGTATGGGTTGCCAGGTGCTGCCGTCCGACAGCAGGTAGCGGGTGGTGTAGGAGTGGCGATAGATAGGTGTCGCTCCCGAAGCGATCAGAACGAGCTGTTCATCGGGAGAGAGGGCGTAGTCGGTGATCACGACGTGTTTGTCCGAGGGGGGAAGTAGCTCGGTGCCGGGTTCGTCGCAGGCGTAGGCGTAGCGTACGATCCGGTTATTCTCAATCACGGTGTAGTGTTCTCCGTCGTTCATCGAGCGGATACCCGTGACGTGGCGGTTCATTGCACGCAGCCGCGCGATTTCAGCGTATTCGTTTTGTGCGGAGGCCACGACCGAAATAGCGGTGGCGCCGAGAAGCAGCAGGAATTTTTTCAAGGTAGAAATCGAAAAGGTTGAAAGTCAAGTCGGGGTCGGGAACCGCGCGGGCGCCGGAGCGTTGCGTAACCTGGCGAAGCCAGCGAGCCGCAGCCCCGCCATGCGGAGGCTCGCACTCGGTGTCTCGCCGCCGCTGGCTGCGGCCCGCCAATGCCCCCTCTATATATCGCTCGTGTCGAACTTGTAACCGAGTCGTTTGCCCGTCACGAACTTCGAGTTGTCCATCTTGGTGTTGAACTGGTCGACGCTCACGCGGGCCAGGTTGTCGTAGGGCGGCATCAGGGGGTCGAAATCCAGGGCGAAGTCGATGGCTGCTTCGAGTATGGCGATCAGAGCTTCGCGGTCGATCTCTGCACGGCCGAACTCTGCGGCGCGCAGTGTCGTCTGTCCCTTGCCTTCGGCGAAGTAGCGGCGTTCGCGATTGACGAAGATACGGCCTGTGAGGTACCCTTCATCGGCATTGCGGTTGAACTTAAACGAGTCGGAGAGAAAGTTGTAGATGTTCACCACGCCACAGTAGGAGACCGTAGGATCGGCTTCTGCGTAGGGTGTGCGGCGGATCGGGTGATCGGCCGGGAAGTCGAAGACATCGGTGTGCATCTGGAAGATCAGGATGTCGTTGGCCACTTGCAGCTGGGCCTCAAACTTGCCGCGGTCGCGATATTCGATTCTCACCCGGCGGTCGAGCTTGCCGTCGAGCTGGTCGTCCATCTCCGATGCCATTTCGAAAAGCGTCTCTTTCAGCAGGTTGAACGCCGCGAATGTGTTGTCGAACACTTGCTGCTTGAGTGTCGACTTGCGGATAACGGTCTGGAGAATTTTCTCTCTGAGCGGTGTTGTAGCCATGACTGTTTACTTGATTTTCAGCTCGCTGCCTGCTTGCAGGGTGCTGTTGTGCTCCAGGCGGTTCATCTTTTCTATCGAACGCTGGCGGATGGCGTAGGACTGACTTACGCTGTAGGTCGTTTCGCCCGCACGGCAGATGTGGCGGCGGGCATTGCCGCGCCATTGTTTGGGCTTGGGTTCGATGTAGACCACTTCGCCGGTCCGGGGTTGTTCGCTTCGGGAGTTCAGGTCGTTGAACTTGCGCAGGTTGCGGGGCGAGAGGAGAAATTTATCCCCGATATTCTCGAATGTATCGTTCTCTTTGGCCAGGACGTAGTGCACACCATTGGTCACGTAGACGTTGTAGCCTTTGTGCGCGTTGATCGTCACGCGGTAGTGGTCGGGGTCGATGTAGCGGCTGGCGGGCCGGCTCGTCTGGGGGAGTGTTTCGGTACCGGCTGTCGTGGTGCTTTGTCCTCTGTGTTTACTCCTTTTGATGTGTGGGAGCGGGGTTGCGGTGGCCGGACCGAAGGTCGGCCTGGAAGCTATACCTTCGGCACTGCTGCGCGAAGCGTAGAGCCGTTCACCGTCGGGCAGGTCCAGCAGGTAGAGGCGGCACTCCTCGATGATGCGTACCAGCCGTTGGGCATAGTCGGGCGCCGTGGCGTACCCTGCGGCCTTCAGTCCGCGAGCCCAGCTTTTGTAGTCGGTCGACGGATAGGCGAAGAGTGAATCGTAGCGAGGTTGCGTATCGAGGAACTCGGCATGGTCGTGATACGACGCTTCGACCGACGGGTAGGCACGAAAACACTCGCCTTTGGCGTCGTCGTCGTGGTAGACCTTGCCGCCGGTCCAGTTTTTCTTGCATTTGATGCCGAAGTGGTTGTTCGACTGTGCGGAGAGGAAACTGTTGCCGCAGTCCGATTCGAGGATGCCCTGCGCCATGGTGATACTCGCCGGGATGCCATAGCGTTCCATCTGCATGACGGCGATTGATTTGTAGCGTTCGATGTACTCTTCGCGTGTCTGTCGGACGGTGCGGTTCTGGGCTGTCACCGCTCCACAAAGGGTCTGAAGGATTGCGGTGATCCATATTGCTTTTCTCGAAAAAATCATTATCTTTGACTTTGTCTTAGGTACTCCCGCTCGGCAAGGCGCAAATAAATTTGGCTTTGCACGCGCTTATTTGTATCTTTGGCTTACGCCTTGGATACTTCTGCTCGGCAAAATGCAAGTAAACTTGCTTTTGCACTCGCTTATTCGTATCTTTGTTCTTGGCTTTACCCGACAAATGTACTATTTTTCCGTAAAAATCGCAATAACACTAAAAATACCCAAACATGTTTACCGAAAACGCAAACCGGATTTTCGTCCGTTCGATAGCCGATTATCATCGGGTGGACGATGTGGATCAACCCCTGAAGAATCCTTTCGAGGCCGGGTCGCTCGATGCGCTGCTTTATCACAAGAACTGGATCGATACGGTGCAGTGGCACCTGGAGGACATCATCCGCAATCCGCAGATCGACCCCGTGGAGGCCCTCGGGATCAAGCGTCGTATCGATAAGTCGAATCAGGAGCGCACGGATATGGTGGAGTACATCGACTCTTACCTGCTCGACAAGTACAAGGACGTAGTTCCGACTGCCGATGCACGGCTCAATACCGAGACGCCGGCGTGGGCCATTGACCGGCTCTCGATTCTGGCGCTTAAGATTTACCACATGGAGCGTGAGACGGAGCGCTCGGACGTTGACGAGGTTCATCGGGCTGCTTGCCGCCAGAAATTGGACGTGTTGCTGACGCAGCAGGTCGACCTGTCGCGCGCCATTGAGGAGCTTATCGAGGAGATCGAGGCGGGCCGCAAGTACATGAAGACCTATAAGCAGATGAAGATGTATAACGATCCGGCACTCAACCCGGTTCTCTATGGTAAAAAATAAGCCGCGGCATCTGCTGGTTCTGCGCACTTCGGCCATGGGCGACGTGGCCATGCTGCCCCATGCACTGCGGGCACTGCGGGCTGCGTATCCCAATCTGAAGATTACGGTGGCAACACGCAAACTCTTCTTTCCCTTTTTTACCGGGCTGGATGTCGGTTTGCTGGAGGTGGATGTCAGGGGGGCCCATCGTTCGCTTGTGGGTATGTGGCGCCTGGCGCGTGAGGCGCGCCGTTTGGGCGTCGACGCCGTTGCCGATGTACATGGAGTGCTGCGCTCTGCGGTTTTCCGTCTGTCAATGCAGCTGCACGGCGTGCATGTGGCCTCTATCCGTAAGGACAGGGCCGGGAAACGACGTTTCATTCGCCGGGGCGGGCGGAATGCCGGGCCGCTGCGACATACGGTAATGCGTTATTGCGACGTTTTTCGTCGCCTGGGACTCGAACTGAGTGATCCTGCTCCTGTCGTGCGCACGGAGTTGCCCGATTCGTCGGAGCCCAAAACGGGCCGCTGGGTGGGCTTCGCACCTTTTTCGGCCCATCGGGGCAAGACTTATCCCGATGATCTGAGTCGCGAAGTCGTGGGGTTGCTGGCCGGACGTTACGATCGTGTTTTCATCCATGGCGGCGGCGGGGCTGAGGCAGCATTTGCGGTTGAGATGGAGTGCACTTATCCCAATGTCACGGCGCTGCACGGCAAGGTTGACCTTGCGGGTGAGCTGGAGTTGATCGCCCGGCTCGACTGTGTAGTTTCGATGGACTCGCTCGTCATGCATATGGGAGCGCTCGTCGGTACACCCGTAGTCTCGGTGTGGGGTGCCACGCACCCCGGGCTGGGATTTTTGGGTTGGGGCTGCGATCCGAAACTCGTCTTACAGGCCGACATGCCGTGCCGCCCCTGCTCGGTTTTCGGTGCCAAGCCATGCCGTTATGGCGATTATCGCTGCTTGCGGGCCATCACTCCCCGAATAATCGCTGACAAGGTGGAAGAAACCATGCCGAATTTATAGTTGGGAAATTATTGAAAAAGTCCGGGCGTTGCACTCAAGTGCAACGCCCGGACTTTTTGGTGCCGGCAGTTATGCGTTTTGGATTTTTTCCCGGATGTACTCGTCGATCGCCTTTGCAGCCGTGCGGCCCGCACCCATTGCCAGAATGACGGTTGCGGCACCCGTCACGGCGTCGCCGCCGGCGAAAACTCCGGGCCGCGAGGTTGCGCCGGTCGTGTCGGCTACGATGCAGCCGCGCCGGTCGGTCGCCAATCCCTCGGTCGTGGCTGCCAGCAGGGGGTTGGGAGAGGTGCCTAAGGCCATGATCGCCACGTCGCATTCGATGTCAAATTCCGAATCAGGCTTCGTGACCGGCGATCGGCGACCGCTCGCGTCGGGTTCGCCTAACTCCATCTCTATACAACGCATACCGCGCACCCAGCCATCGTTCGTGCCGAGGATTTCGACCGGGTTGCTCAGCATCCGGAAGCAGACACCCTCTTCTTTGGCGTGGTGCACCTCCTCAGCGCGGGCCGGGAGTTCTTTTTCACTGCGGCGGTAGACAATCGTTGCCTCGGCGCCTAAGCGGCGAGCCGTACGTACGGCGTCCATCGCCACGTTTCCGCCTCCGACTACTACTACGCGCTTGCCGACGTAGATGGGCGTATCGTACTCCTCGTCGTAGGCTCGCATGAGATTGGCGCGGGTCAGAAATTCATTGGCCGAGACTACGCCGTTGAGGTTCTCGCCCGGGATACCCATGAAGCGGGGCAGTCCGGCGCCCGAGCCGATGAAAACGGCATCGTATCCCTCTTCGTTGAGGAGCGAATCAACAGTCATGGTGCGCCCTACAATCACGTCGGTCTCGATCTCGACACCCAGGCGGCGCACCTGGTCGATTTCACGGGCAACGATCTTCTCTTTAGGTAGCCGAAATTCAGGAATGCCGTAAACAAGCACGCCACCGACTTTGTGCAGCGCCTCGAAAATCTTCACGCCGTAGCCCATCTTGGCCAGGTCGCTCGCGCAGGCCAGACCGGCCGGGCCGCTGCCGATGACGGCGACCCGGTGTCCGTTGTGTGCCGCAGGCTCTGCGACGGCAGGGGACTGTGCCAGTTTCCAGTCGCCGACGAAGCGTTCTAACTTGCCGATAGCCACCGGCTCGTCTTTGATGCCGAGAATGCATGCCCCCTCGCACTGGGTCTCTTGCGGGCAGACTCGGCCGCAGATCGAGGGCAGCGAGCTGTCGCGCCCGATTATGGCAGCTGCATCGGCCACGTTACCCTGGTGCAGTGCGGCGATGAATCCGGGAATGTCGATTCCTACGGGGCAGGCAGCCACACAGCGGGGATTTTTACAGTTCAGGCAG
This sequence comes from uncultured Alistipes sp., assembly GCA_910586375.1. Lineage (GTDB taxonomy): Bacteria > Bacteroidota > Bacteroidia > Bacteroidales > Rikenellaceae > Alistipes. The sequence goes on from CAJUIE010000046.1 coordinate 9,659, forward strand.
CGGGACGCTTCGAGTGTCGCCTCGTCAGGGTTGTAGCCGTAGCAGACCTCCTCGAAATTGGTGACCCGGCATGCGGGGTCTTGCTCGCGCACGGGAACGCGCGGTATTTTGTTAGCCATAACTATTTGTCCAGTCCTATTTTGCATTGGTGTCCGGCTTCGCGTTCGGCGGCAATGGCCGCGGCGCGCTGCTCCTGGGTGCGGTACATTTCCTGACGGCGCATTGCTTCGTCGAAGTCGACCTGGTGGCCGTCGAACTCGGGTCCTTCGACACACGTGAAGCGCGTGTGGCCGTCTACCGTGACGCGGCAGGCGCCGCACATGCCTGTGCCGTCGACCATCAGGGCGTTGAGTGATACGGTGGTTTTCAGTCCGTATTTTTGAGTGGTCAGGGCCACGAACTTCATCATGATCATGGGGCCGATAGCCACGCACTCATCGTAGTGGCGGCCCTCGGCGATGAGCTTTTCGAGCAGCTGGGTTACCAGCCCTTTGAATCCTTCCGAACCATCGTCTGTGGCGATATACAGGTTTTCAGCTACGGCGCGCATTTCGTCGGTGTAGATCAACATTTCGCGATTTTTGGCACCGATGATGACGTCCGCCCCGACGCCGTGTTCGTGCAGCCACTTCACCTGGGGGTAGACCGGTGCTGTACCGACCCCGCCGCCGATGAAGAGGTAGTGCCGTTTGCGGAGCTCCTCGGGCGGCAGTTGGACAAATTCCGAGGGGTGCCCCAGAGGTCCGGCCAAATCGGTCAGGGCTTCGCCGGCTTTCAGGGCGCAGATTTTGCGCGTCGAGACGCCAAGAGCCTGGGTGACGATCACGACGGAACCTTCCGCCGCGTCGAAGTCGGCAATTGTCAGAGGGATACGTTCACTCCGTTCGTCGGCGCGCACAATGACAAACTGCCCCGGCAACGCCGCCTGGGCGACACGTGGAGCGTGGATTTTCATAAGCCAGATGCCTTCTGCCAGACATCGTTTTTCGAGTATGGGAAACATTTTGTATGGGTTAGTCTTCGATGATGGCCGTCACGCGTATGCGTTGCATGGGCCGCGCGGGGTCGTTGGTCACCAGGAGCAGATGATCCGTCAGGGGCCCATATTCCTGAGCCGATGGGTCGAGCAACAGTTCTACGCGGCAATTGGCCCCGGGGGCGATTTTCCGGCCCGGGGCAAGGGTCACGGCCACGTGGCCCCCATTTTCCACGGCCCGGATAATCAGGTCGCGACCGCCCGTATTGCTCAATACGAAGGAGAGGCGTTGGAGGGGTGCCGAGCGTTTTACGGAACCGAATTTTACGATCCGGGTGCTTGTCTGTGCCTGGGGTGCTTGCCCGGCCGGGCCTTTTGCCGGTGCGTCGACGCCTATGGCATGAGCTACGATCGTTGCATTGCCGGGATGATCATCGACTATGACATCCAGCGCGTCGCGCAACGTGCCGTAACGGGGTTTATCGGTCGGAATAAGGTAGGAAACGTTGATTTCGCCCCGCTCGCCCGGCCCGATTTCGCGGGGATAGTCGATGTCGGCCAAGCCACTGGCATGAGTCGCCCGCAGTTCGAGATGTACGGTATGGGTTGAGGTGTTGGCGTAGCCGATGGCCGCCTGTACCCGCTGCCCGGGATATATATAGGTAAAGGCGCAGAGGGTTTCATTGAGCCGCAAGCCGCCGCCCGCCTCCACGGGGTAGAGCTCCTCGATGCTCTTTTCGCGTGGTGTGACACTGCCGCGAATCGAGAGCGTGGCGATCTTCCGCCGCTCCGAAGAGTATATGCCTAACTCCTTGTCGAAGCTCCCCGGGCGGTTGGCCGGGTCGTAGGTGACCTTGATGCGGGTCGTGTCGCCCGGCATCACGGGACGACGCGAGAACTCCGGGCGTGTACAGCCGCACGAGGCTACCACGTCGAGGATCACGACGGGAACCGAGCCCTTATTGACGCCTGTAAATACGTGGCTCACAGCACCATTTGCCTCGGCAATGGAGCCGAAGTTCCATGTCGCCGGGTCGAAAATAATCTGCGCCCGTGCTGTTGTTATCGAGCATAAGGTCGTGAACAGGAGTGCGATATGTCGTCTTGCGATCATCGTACATGTGGGTCTGATGACGCAAAGGTACATTTTTTGCGAAAAAATCGCACAAAATTTTGCAGGAAACAATTTTTGCTATATATTTGCACTCCGAAACGACTATCGGAGTCGCTTCAAAAGCCTGAATAGCTCAGTTGGTTAGAGCACATGACTGTTAATCATGGGGTCCTAG
>CAJUIE010000047.1 GCA_910586375.1 uncultured Alistipes sp.
TAGGCCAGCACGGCCAGCACCACGACGATCGGCACCGAGACACCCGTCGCCAGACCGTCAAGGCCATCGGTAAGGTTAGCACCGTTCGACACGGCCGTAACGACCAGAATGGCCACCAGGACATAAAGCAGCCACGTGGCAGTCTCTCTCTCTCCCGTCAGCCAGCCGTAATCAAAGGCGTTGTTCTTCACAAATGGGATGGTCGTTTTGGTGGTTTTGGTATTCTCAGAACTGAGCAACAACCGCTGCTGGAGGTGTTGCTCCACCGATCCGTCGGCGTTGACATAAAGCGTCTCTACGGGGCGTGTGACTTTCTCACGCATGGCAATGTCGGGCGAGAGCCACATGGTCGTACCGACAATGATACCCAGCCCCACCTGCCCCACAACCTTGAAGCGCCCCTTGAGCCCCTCCTTGCGGTGGCGAAAAACCTTGATGTAGTCGTCCAGCCCACCGATGAAACCCAACCAGAGCGTCGAGACCAGCATCAGCTGGACATAGATGTTGTCCAGCCGCGCAAAGAGGAGCGTCGGCACAAGAATCGCCAGAAGGATGATCGCTCCGCCCATCGTCGGAGTGCCTCTTTTCTGAAGCTGCCCCTCAAGTCCCAGATCGCGGACCTCCTCGCCAATCTGTTTGCGACGCAGGTAGTCGATGATCCGGCGGCCGAAGATGATGACGATCAGCAGCGAAAGGATCGTAGCCCCGGCCGCACGAAACGATATATACTGAAACATACCCGTGCCGGGAATGTTGTAATGGAAATCGAGAAAGCGAAAAAGATGATAAAGCATGATAATGCAAAATTAAAAATTCACAATTTCTCTGGTGATGGTTTCGATTGTAAATTATGAATTGTTTCGAACGCCCGGCGCACCTCTTCGCGGTCGTCGAAGTGATGTTTTTCGTCGCCAATAATCTGGTAGTCTTCATGTCCCTTGCCGGCAACAAGCAGGATGTCGCCCGGACGGGCCAGCATCGCGCCCGTGCGGATCGCTTCGGCCCGGTCGGCAATGCGCAGATAGCGGGCCGTAGGGTCGAGGCCCGCAGTCATCTCGTCGAGAATTGCATCGGGGGATTCGTGGCGCGGATTATCGGATGTGAAAATTGCCGTCGAGGCATATTTCACAGCTATGGCCGCCATTTCGGGCCGCTTGGTGCGGTCGCGGTCGCCACCGCAGCCGCAGACGACCAGCAACTGCTGCCCGGGAGTGCGGAGCTCTTCAAGCGTGAGGATGACGTTTTCCAGCGCATCGGGCGTATGGGCGTAGTCGACCACAGCCGTTGTTCCGTCGGCAGCCCGAATCGTCTCAAAACGCCCCGCAACTGACCGCAGACCGCTCAATACACGCAGCACATCATCGCGCCCGAAGCCCAGAAGGCGCGCAGCACCATAGACCGACAGAAGGTTCGAAGCGTTGAAACGCCCCGTAAGCGTCACCCACACCTCGGCGCCCTCCACACGCAGCAGCATTCCGTCAATATGCTGCTCAACGATCTTGCAGCGGAAGTCGGCCATCGAGCGCAGCGAGCAAGTCGCCACACGAGCCGCCGTATTCTGCACCATAATACGCCCGTTGCGATCGTCGATGTTGGTCAACGCGAAAGCATCGGCCGGCAGGGCGTCGAAAAACTGCTGCTTGGCCCGGATATAGGCGGCGAAAGTCTTGTGATAGTCGAGGTGGTCGTGGGTAATGTTCGAAAAAATGCCCCCGGCGAAGCAGAGCCCCCGTGTACGTTCCTGGACGATGGCGTGCGACGAACACTCCATGAAACAATAGGCACACCCGGCATCGGCCATCTCGCGCATCATGGCATTGAGCCGCACAGGGTCAGGGGTAGTGTGGGTCGCCTCAACACTACGATCATCGATCTTATAAACTACAGTCGAAACGAGGCCCGCCTTATATCCCAGGGCGCGCACTAAGTCGTAGAGCAACGTGGCAGTCGTTGTCTTGCCATTGGTGCCGGTCACACCAACGAGCTTCAGGCAGCGGCTCGGGTGATCGTAAAACGCCGCCGCCATATCGGCCAGAGCCCCCGCAGGATCGTCAACAACCACATAAGTCACGCCCGCCACAAGATTTGCGGGCAGCTCTTCGCAGACGATAGCCACGGCGCCCTTTTCGACCGCCGCCGGGATAAAGGCGTGACCGTCGCACTGCGTACCCCGTATGGCGAAGAAGCAGGCCCCCGCCCCCGCAGCCCGCGAATCATAGACCAAAGTCGCGATCCCGACCCCGGCATCGCCCACAAGCTTTTTCACAGCTACGGCTTCCAAAAGTTCGGATAGTGGTTTCATATTCGTTATTTCAATTCTATCTCTATCACAGTGCCGCTCCGCACGGAAGAACCGGGGGACAGACTCTGAGCCTTAACGGTTCCCTGGCCCGATATGCGAACATGCAACCCACAGTTTTCCAGCAGGAACAGTGCATCTTTAAGCCCCATACCCTGCACATCGGGCACAACGGTCGGCTCGACATCGAAGGCCCGGATCGTCACCCCAGAGAGGCTGTCCACCCAGGCCGTGCCCCATCCCGCATGGCTCTCGGAATCCACCCGGGGCGAGAGCCGGTCGGCTACTCGGCGCATCTGGACAATGTCGCCGCCTTTGATCCGGGTAGGGTAGCAAATCGGGCCTGCGGTCCCCAGGGAGGCGTTCCAATCGGGATTGCGGGCATAGATATAATCGACTACACGCTTAACCACGGGTCCGGCCAGCGGACCTCCGTAGTAGGCCTTGCCGGGCTGATAGCGCGTCTCGATCGTCGTCAGCACCGTATAACGCGGGTTGTCGGACGGAAAAAAGGCGGCCATCGAGCCCAGGTAACGGCGGGTTCCGTCCAGACTGCGTTCGTCGGTAATCTGAGCTGTTCCGGTCTTGGCCGCCACGCGCAGACGGGTCGTATCGCCAAAAAAAACGCTTGCCGTGCCTTCGGTCGAGACCGCCTCCAGACATCTATATGCCTCGCGCAAAGTCGTGGGCGTGCAGATGGAGTTCCGGAGCGTGCGGGTTTCAAAATGCTCCACGACCTTGCCGCGCCGGCGCAGCTCCTTGACCAGCACGGGTGCGATCATCCGCCCGCGGTTGGCTATGGCATTATAGAAAGTGATCATCTGAATCGGCGTCATCCGGATGCGATAACCGTAAGACATCTTGACAAGCATCACCCCCGGGTCCGGCACCTTCCAGTCGGTGGTGATCTCCGGAGCCCGTTCGCCGAAGCGCTCCAGCCCGACAGTCTGACCCAGTCCCAGCTTTTCGTGCAGGAAATCGCTGTACTGCTGCTTCTTGCCCGTCATGCCATAACGGTCCCAGACAGCACGGGCAAAGTAGACATTCGACGACACGGACATGGCGCGGCGCAGGTCGATCTTGCGGTCTCCCTTGTGCGAATCGCGGATGTTCTCGGCCGGACCTACCCGCACAGGTTCCCCGTCGTAGGTATCATACAGGGTTGCCACAGGCATCTGCGCATCGTCCAGCAACAAGAGCAGCGTCGCCAGCTTGAAGGTCGAACCCGGCTCCATACTGCGGCTCAGGGCATAATTTTCACGCTCTATATAGCTGCCATCGGCCGCACGACCCAGGTTGGCCAGGGCGACGATCTCGCCCGTGCGGCACTCCATGACGATTGTCGTGCCCCACGAAGCCTCCTGTGCCGCGAGCTGCCGCCGCAAGGCCCGGTCGGCAACCTCCTGCAACTCGATGTCAAGCGTCGTCACCACATCCAGCCCATCTTCGGGATCCTCATGGCCAGCACCCACCACACGGCCGGAGAATCCGCGGGCGATACGCTGGCGCAGGGCCTTGCCGTCCCGGCCGGAGAGCTCCTCGCGGAAAGAGTCTTCGATGCCGTAATTACCCCGGTCGCTGGTCTTGCCGATCGTGCGACGCGCCAGTTCCCCCTGGGGGTAGACCCGCTCATCCTGCTCGACAAGGCGATAAACCATACCCATGTTCCAGTTGAGGAGCGGATAGCTGCGCAGCGTCGTCCACTCAGCATAATCGACCGTGCGGGGAAAAAGCTCCACGGGCGTGTGATCGCGCAGCGTGTCGTAAATGCGGCGCGTGATGAACTCCTCACCCCGCAGCCGATCCCAGAAACGGCCCCATCTCCCCGACGAGCGGAGGTAAGAGGTATCGCGCGGGTTGACCAACCGATAACGGCGGGCGTGCTCCCCGCGCAGCATCCGCCGATAATCGGCAGCCGACCGGTCCTTGAAAAATGCCGCGAGCAATCCCGCAAGCGAGTCGCACTGCTCGTGATAAGTCTTCAGCGAATCGATTCCCTCGGCCGCAAAGTCGAAGAGCACCTGATAGCGGAAAATCGATGTCGCCAGAGGCTCGCCGTTGCGGGCCAAGATGTTACCCCGACGCGCGGGAATGATCTCTTCGGTGAAGATACGGCTGGCCAGACGTGCGGCATTGTAATCCACCTCCCGGCTGAAGAGCTGCACCCACACCAGACGCCCGAACACAACCGTCCCCATAAGGATGAAGAAAACGTAAAGCAGCCTCACCCGCAGCAGAATATCGCTTTTAATCTTCGATTTCGGCTCCTTCATGGCGTCAGTTTTCAATACGCAGAGCAGGTTTCTCCGGATCGTAAAGCCCGATGCCCCGCAGACGCAACTGCTCGACGACGGCCGAATGGGTCGTGCGGCTGAACCGCTGCTCCTCCAGACGGATCAACCGCTCCCGCAGCCACTGCACCTCCTCCTCAAGACGCGAATACTTCATGTCGAAATGCAGTGCCGTGAACATCATCACAATACTCAGGAAGAACATCGCCGCAATGCAGAGCATGTAGGGATAATAACGCGAAATACCTTCTTGGACGAGGATCGTACCCGAGAGCAGCTGCCACAGGGTACTTGCCTTGCGGCGGCGCTCCTTGCATTCGCGGGCGCGTTCTTCGGCCCGCTCCCCGGCCTCTCGCTCCATATCGGCACGAATATCTTCATCGGCCTCGCCCCGGTTCACACGCAGCACCTCGCGCCGCACGCGGCGTGCAAACTCTTCATCGGCTTCACGCCGGGCCTCCTCATCGGGAGAGACAGGATCAAATTCGTGGTCGCGGTACATCGGTATCTATTTTTTCATGGCCGCACGCAGCCGGGCCGAGCGCGAACGGGAATTGCGTTCCAACTCCCCGGACGAAGGCACGACGGCCTTACGCGTCACCACCTCGAAAGGCGTCTGCGCCCGGCCAAAAAAATCCTTCCCGACCTCCCCGGCAAAATTGCCGCTCCGCAAAAAATTCTTGACCAGCCGGTCTTCAAGCGAATGGTAAGAGATCACAACCAGACGTCCACCGGGGCGCAACACTTTGAGACTCTGTTCCAAAGCCATCTTCAGAGCTTCCATTTCGCCGTTGACCTCGATACGCAGGGCCTGAAAGAGTCTGGTCAGAAACTTAGCCTCCTCCTTACGGGGTGTGCATGGTCCCACGGCCGCGACCAGCTGCGCCGTAGTGGCAAGAGGGCTCTTTTCGCGGGCCCGGACAATGCAATTGGCCACCTTCCACGGCGTGGCGAGCTCGCCCCAGTCGCCCAGAATGCGGGTCAGCTCATCGGCGGCATAGCCGTTGACCACATCGGCTGCCGTCAGACGGCCCCGCTGGTTCATGCGCATGTCCAACGGCGCCTCGCCACGGAACGAAAATCCCCGCTCCACAGCGTCGAAGTGGTGCGACGAGACCCCCAGGTCGGCCAGAATACCGTCGACCTGCGTCACGCCCCGCAGCCGCAGCGCCCCGCGCAAAAAGCGAAAGTTGCTCTCGACGTAATGAAACCGCGGATCGTCCGGACAGTTCGCCCGTGCATCGCGGTCCTGATCGAATCCATAAAGCCGCCCCTCGGGGCCAAGCTCCCGGAGAATGCGCCGCGAGTGTCCGCCGCCGCCGAACGTAAGGTCGGCATAAGTGCCACCTGGCACAATGCCGAGCAGCGCCACGGACTCTTCCAGCAGGACGGGAGTATGATAGGTCGACATGATCGTTGTCTACGAAGGTCTGTTTGGGGGTAAAGTTAGCTAAAATTCAAAAAATAATTCGTAAATTTGGCCATTATATTTTCCATGTCCCGCCTTTCCGGGCCCGGAAGTTGCTCTTCACATCGCCTGATCCCATGAAACTCAAAGAGATATTCTCCTACTTCACCGACACGGTTTTCCGGCGCGACCTCCACGAATGGCACAACCCCGTAGTGCGATGGTTCGTCCAGCAATACCGGGTACTCTTCTACACAGCGCGCGGCCTGCAAGAGCACGGTACGCTCATTCGCTCGGCGGCCCTGACTTTCTACACGCTCATGTCGCTGGTGCCCATCGTAGCCGTGGTTTTCGCCGTGGTCAAGGGATTCGGCCTGGCCGACGGACTGGTCGAAAACCTCTACGCTCTTTTTCCGCAGAATCCCGAAATCGTCGATTACCTCGTCGCCTTTGCCGAAAAGGCTCTGGCCCGCACCCAGGGCGGCATCGTGGCCACCGTGGCCCTCATCATGCTCTTCTGGGCCGTGATCCGCGTCTTCGGGTCGATCGAAAATGCCTTCAACAATATCTGGGAAGTGAAGAGCGAACGCAGCCTTGCCCGGCAGTGGAGCGACTACATCGCCATCGTCATGATCGTACCGATCCTGTGGGTCGTGGCCAGTGCCGTGGGCAGCTATGCCGAACAGTTGCTGGGCTTCAGCAACCGCTGGGGCTACATGCTGCTGTCACGCGTTGCCTCAATGATCGTCATCTGGGTTATGTTCACCATTCTCTACATGGCCATTCCCAACGCCCGCGTACGGGTACGCAGTGCCCTGATGGCAGGCATCGTCGCCGGCACAGCGTTTCTGCTCTTCCAGTGGGGCTACATCTATCTGCAACGCTGGATGACCTCCTATAACGCCATCTATGGCAGCTTCGCAGCCCTGCCGCTGCTGCTGATCTGGATACAAACTTCGTGGCAGATATTGCTCTTCGGCGGCGAGCTGTCGTTCGCCTATCAGAACATCATCCGCTTCTGCGAGGAACGCGAATCGCTGCTTATCAGCTACGACCAGCGGCGCAAAGTGCTGCTGGCCGTCATGCTCGCCATCGTCGACCGTTACCGCAAGGGTGGGGGAGCCATGCCGGTAGAGGAACTTCGCAGTCGTCTGTCGCTGCCCACGCGCATCGTTAACGACGTGCTCTACCAGCTCGTCCAGGCAGGGCAATTACTCGCCGTAACCACGGAGGAGGGCGAACGCGAGGAAGCCTACGTCCCGGCCTACGACATTACGTCGATGACCCTCTACGGCATTCTGGAAGCTGTCGACGAGACCGGGCAACCCCTCTGTTCCCAGACGCCGGCGCCCGAACTGGTGCGTATCGACCACGAACTGGAAGAACTCAAGCAACAGGCCCGCACCTCAAAACTAAACCCACGGCTCATGGAGCTACTGGGCCCCGCCTATCACTCTGAAGAGCCGGAGAAATTATGAAGTTCCGGACTTCAGGCTGGGCAGAGCGGGCCTCCTGCTCGATCCGGCACCGCCGGAAACACACAAAAAGAATGTCATTCTGAGCAGAGGCTGCGACCCGAATTATTGTGAATGATGAATTGTGAATTGAACCGAGTGGTTATCATAGGTAGCGGCAACGTCGCCGAAGCACTGGCCAGGGCCGTGACTGAGTGTAAAGAAACGCATCTTCTACAACTCTGGGCTCGCAACCAGACCCGGGCAGCCGAAATCGCCGCTCTGACTGGGTGTGCGTGGTCCTCGCAACCAGAGGAGCTGGCCACGGCCGACCTCTATCTGCTGGCAGTCAGCGATCGCGCCGTAGCCGATGTAGCGGCGACACTCCCCATCCCTGCCGATGCCGCTGTGGCCCACACGGCCGGAAGCGTACCCCTCGAAGCGCTGCCCTACGCACGGCGGGCAGTCTTCTACCCTCTGCAAACCTTCACACGCGGCCGCCATATCAACTGGTCCGGAGTACCGATCTTCATCGAGGCGGCCACGCCGGAGTTGCAGACCCAGATCGGGGCATTCGCCCGCAAGCTTTCGCGACAGGTCCTCCATGCCGATTCGGCCCGACGGGCCCGTCTCCACTTAGCGGGGGTCTTCGCCAACAACTTCGCCAACCACATGTTCTCCCTCAGCGCACGCCTTATAGCCGATGCGGGGCTCGAATTCGACCTGCTCAAACCGCTGATAGCCGAGACAACGGCCAAGGCTCTCGATGCCGCGTCGCCCATCGAAGTGCAAACGGGACCCGCCGTGCGGGGCGACCTCGCGACGCAAGAGCGCCATGCAGCGATGCTCGACAATGAACAGTTACAAACTATCTATTCCACTATAAGTCAGAGTATATGGGAAACTTCAAAGAAGATATAGCCCGCACCGAAGCTTTCGTCTTCGATGTCGATGGTGTGATGACCGACGGGGGCATCATCCCCACGGTCGATGGCGACTTCATCCGCCGCTACAACGCCAAGGACGGCTATGCACTGGCCTATGCCGTTAAACACGGCTATCGCATCTGCATCATCACCGGAGGCCGGGGCCGCACGCTCGAAAACCGGCTCCGAATGCTTGGAATACGCGATTTCTACACCGACTGCATGGACAAGATCACCACGCTGCGGGCCTATTTCGAACGTGAGGGCCTCGACCCGGCCAACGTCATGTACATGGGTGATGACATTCCCGATCTGGAGTGTATGCGCGAGGTAGGCCTCCCGGTCTGCCCGGCCGATGCTGCTCCGGAGGTGCTCGAAGTGTCACGTTATGTGTCGCAATTCAAGGGAGGAGAGGGCGCCGTGAGGGATATTGTCGAGCAGGTTCTCCGCGCCAAGGGAGACTGGGCCCGCAACTGCGACGGGGTGACCCCCTCATCGCTGGCTGCCTCGAACTAAAACGCTTCGGGTTTTTCGTAAAGGGCCTTATCGGAGCTCCGACCGTCAGGAAGGTAAAAGCGGTTACGCCTGGAGCAGTGCGCCTTACTCGGCAGCGGGCATGAACGGGTCGGACTTGCACTTCGGCAGTTCCAGCGTGTTCCCCGAGGGCGGCTACGGCCGTGCGGACGGTCTCCCCGTGCGCTGCGTCCGGCTCAGCCGGATTTTGTGGGGAAATAGAACCTTATCCCGCTACTGCTGCTTGTGCGTCCCCGGGCCGGGCAGAATGACAACGGGTAGGGCCGCCCCAACACCTCAGCTCTGCCCTTTTCTCTTCCGGATGCGGGCCAGGTGATCGATCAGACCCAGACGGAAAGCTTCGCGCCGGGCCCGGAGGTTGCGCCGCCAGCCGACCCAACGGGTGTAGCGCTGCCGTTTCTCGGGGTAAATATCGCCGATGGTCAGGAGTATACCCGTCTCCTCGACACCGCCGAAATCGGGATTCGACACCGTATCGAAGACCCTCATCGTGGGCGAGAGGTTCATGTAGGCATTGATGAGCGGCGGTATATTTTCGTTGAACTCGCGAATTTTCTGAATCAGAATGCGGTAATTATCGCGGTAGGTCTCACCCGAGAAGAGCTCCTCATAGTAGGGATCATCCAGGTCGAGGTCCAGCGGATGAATGCCCTCAACCAGCCGGTCACGGTCGGGAAAGTAACGACGCAAAAACCAGATCAGGGCATTCCGCGCCACAGCCTGGTAGGAGGTGTACATCGTGACCTTACCGAAGAGGTACTTCACCCTGGGATTCAGCACGATGAGAGCCCCCAGCCCGTCCCACAGATTATCCAGCGCATAGAGGCTCTTGGGGTTCTGCCGCACTTGGTAGGCAGGCTGCACGAATGAGCGTCCCAGTTCGATGGTCCGGGGCAGGAAACGACGACGAAATTTGTCGCTGAAGCGGAAATAATGCTCCGTGGAGAGGTGCCGGGGGTGGGAAGAGGTGCAGACGATGAATCGGTAGCCTCCGACGATCTCCTCGGCGGCCGGGTCCCAGACGATAAGCTGGTAGTAGCCGTCACCCGCAAGATCCTCTTCGTCGATGTCGACCTCCTGGCCGGTGCCCCCCCCGGCGCCGCGGAAAGCCTCTTCACGCAAACGGCCGATTTCGCGCATCAGGGCGGGACATTCGGCCGCGGCGAAGACGTAGATTTCGTTAGCCGCCTTGTTCGTATCCCGCACCTTGCGTTCGGGAGTCAGCTCGGCACGCAACAATTCTCGTTCAACGGGCGGAATAATAGGCTGAAATGTTTGCATAGGCTGCAAAGGTAACCATTTTAGCCGTGGATTGGCTCAGAAGCGAGTGTTTTTTCAAGAAAATAGGTTTTTCTGCGTATTTCGTCGGCCTGCTCGCGGAGCGATCCGAGGTGCTGGAGCTCTGCCACAGGGATGGGGTCGCCCACAACGATTCGGAAATGTTTTCCCTTTTGTGAAAACATCTCATCGGGCAACCACAACATCTCGATATTGAACTTCACACCCAACGCACGCCGCACGCGGTCAACACGATAGAAAAAATCGGACAGGGAACCCTCAACGAAAAGCGGCACGACAGCCCGCTGCGAGGCATACGCCTTTTTCAGGAAGCTGGTCCGCCACTTCAAATCGGCCACACGGCCCCCGATGCGGCGCGAGCAGAGGCCTGCCGGAAAGGTCAGCACGGGTGTATCGCCGAAAAATGCCTCGTCGAATTTGCGGGCATAGGCGGCATTCTGCGCTCCATGTTTGTTGACCGGCACCCACAGCGGCCGCAGCGGCTCGACGTGCATCAACAGATCGTTAACCACGACACGCACATCGCCGAAGCGATCAATGAGCTTGTCGGCCAGCATCATGCCGTCCATCCCGCCAAATGGGTGGTTGGCCACAAAGAGGTAACGGCCCGACGGATCGAGTTTCTCCAGTCCATGGGCCGAATAAGTCACCCCCCACTCGCGGAAACAAGCCCGGATAAACTCTTGCGGCGGCAAGGTCCAATAATGTTCGAGAATGTGGTTGATCTCTTTTTCGCGGACCGTACGACGCAGCCAGTCCACCAACGGGGAAGGAATCCACCGGGAAATCCGCGGCGCTTTATCGCGCAGAACAGCAGCAATATCTATCTGAGGCATCGTTTTTCAATTAATTTTTCTAACTTTGCGCATTAAAGGCATCAGCCAAAAGTAGAGAAAAAAGGACCAACAAACAAAAAGATGACCGATAAAATCACCGAACTTCTCCGCCGTGTCGAGGAGTTCACCCCCAAAGCCGCGGCCGAAATCGAAGAGTTCCGCATCCGCATTCTGGGAAAAAAAGGCGAACTGAACGCCTTGATGGAAGAGTTCAAGACGGTCGCTCCCGAGCTCAAGCGCGAAGTGGGGCAGCAGCTTAACCGACTGAAAAACGAGGCCACGGCACGCATCAATGCCCTGCGCGAGGAGATGCAGAACACCGCCGCCACCGCATCGGCCTCGTCGGGCGACCTGACTCGTCCCGGCACGGCCGAAGAACTGGGTTCGCGGCACCCGATCTCGCTGGTGAAGAACCAGATTGTCGAGGTCTTTTCACGACTGGGCTACACCGTGGCCGAGGGTCCCGAAATCGAGGACGACTGGCACGTCTTTTCAGCCCTGAACTTCCCGCCCGAGCACCCGGCACGCGACATGCAGGACACATTCTTCGTGGAGAAAGCCCCCGACATCCTGCTGCGCACCCACACCTCGTCGATCCAGGTGCGGACCCTGGAGCGGCAACGGCCGCCCATCCGCGTCATCTGCCCCGGCCGCGTCTTCCGCAACGAAGCCATCTCTTACCGCGCCCACTGCATCTTCCACCAGATCGAGGGCCTCTACATCGACGAGGGGGTGTCGTTCGCCGACATGAAGCAGTCGCTGCTCTACTTCGCCA
>CAJUIE010000048.1 GCA_910586375.1 uncultured Alistipes sp.
AGCCATTTTTCAGGTTGAGGCCTGCGTGCAGGGAGAGCGGCATGGAGTGTCAAAAATGAAGCTTTTAAGGTCATTTATAAACGTTTTTTCTGTCGATTTATCCTTATTTTTGTTTACAAGACCGGGGTCTTCGGCGATGGGGTGCGAAATCCGGTTTTGTAGGATGGACGGAATGTTGTAAAATCAAAAGTGAGAAAAGTTCTGTCCTGTCTATCATAAAGAAATACAGTTTCTTATGTCGAGATTCCTTCTTTTCGTTTTCGCCGGGCTTGTTCTGCATGGCGGTGCTGTGGCTCAGTTGCCGCCGGTGTGGCGCGGCGCGGAAACCCGTGTTGGCGGATGTGTGGATACTCGTGTGCGGACTTCTGTTGCTCCGCAGCGCATCGTGTGGCAGGAGTGCTCCGATTTGATTTCGGGGGCAGATTATCTGCTGGCGCCCGGTAATGGGCAGGCCGATTTGCAGAACGCCCGTATCTGTGTGTTGCGTGCTGCTGGCGGGCGTCGTCCGTCGTTGCTGCTCGACTTTGGGTGTGAGTTGCAGGGAGGCTTGCGTATTGTGACGGGTATGCCCTCAAATCATGCTCCGGTACGTGTCCGCGTACGTTTGGGTGAGTCTGTCAGCGAGGCGATGTGCGACATCGATGGCGAAAACGGCGCATCGAACGACCATGCCGTGCGCGATTTTGTGCTGGCTTTGCCGTGGCTCGGGGCTGTCGAATGCGGCCAATCGGGTTTTCGCTTTGCGCGCCTTGACCTGCTGGATGACTGCGAACTGCACCTCAAGGAGATTGCAGCGCGTTTCGAGTTCCGCGATATTCCTTATGTGGGGTCGTTTCGCAGCAGTGACCCGCGTCTCGACTCCATTTGGATGACGGGGGCTTATACGGTCCACCTCAACATGCAGGAGTACCTGTGGGACGGTATCAAGCGCGACCGTCTGGTGTGGGTTGGCGACCTTCATCCCGAGGTGATGACCGTCTCGTCGGTCTTTGGTTTTAATGAGGTTGTTCCGCGCAGCCTCGATCTGGCGCGCGACACGACGCCGCTGCCGGGGTGGATGAACGGCATGAGCTCTTACTCGCTGTGGTGGCTCCTCATTCAGCGCGACTGGTTTCGTTATCAGGGGGACCGGGTTTACTTGAGCGAGCAACAGCCTTATCTGGAGGGGCTTCTTGCCCAGTTGTTTGAGTGCATCGACGAGGACGGGCGCGAGCGATTGCCTGAAACCCGTTTTCTCGACTGGCCGTCGAGCGACGACCCTGAGAGTGTGGGGGCCGGGTTGCAGTCGTTGATGATCCTGGCGCTCGATGCGGGAGCCGAGCTTTCGGATGAGTTGGGTAATGGGAGTCTCGCTGCGGAGTGTCGCGAGCGTGCTGCGCTTATGCGAAGCTGTCCCGTGTCAGGAGGCCAGGCCAAGCAGGGCCGGGCGTTGATGGTTCTGGCCGGAATTGCCGACCCTGAAACGACCGATCGCGATTACCTTTCGGCGGGTGGCTCGGCCGGGTTCTCGACCTTCTATGGTTATTATATGCTTCGTGCGATGGCCGCGGCGGGGAATTATAAAGGCGCCCTCGACCGCATTCGCGAATATTGGGGCGCTATGCTCGATCTGGGTGCCACAACCTTCTGGGAGGATTTCAACATGGCGTGGTTGCCCGCTGCCCGCATCGACGAACCTGTGCCGGCTGGTGCGCGTGACTTGCACCGCGAGTGCGGAGCTTACTGTTATAAGGGTTTCCGCCACAGCTTCTGCCACGGCTGGGCTTCGGGTCCTACGGCATGGCTCAGCGAATACGTTTTGGGGGTTAAGGTTCTGGAGCCGGGGAGCCGGCGTCTGCGCATCGAGCCCCATTTGGGGGATCTGGAGTGGGTCACGGGGACCTTCCCCACGCCGCAAGGGGTGGTGACGATCTACCACGAACGAACGGCCGATGGCCGTGTGAAGAGCCGTGTGGAGGCGCCCCGCGGCGTGAAAGTCGAAATCGTGAAACAATAGGGACGAATTTAATTCTCGGGCCGGGGACTGCGGTGGACCGCTGATTTTTGCGGGCCTCCGCGGGGCGAAGGCTCCGGCCCGCCCGGCTGCGCCGGAAGTTGTCGCAACAAATGTCGATCGCAGATCGTGCAAGCCGGAGCCATCCCGGGCGCAGGCCCGCAACTTGCGTTGCGTTCCACCGCAGTCTTCGGTCCGCGAATAAAACTAAGCAAGCAATAACCCAATAAAACAAAAAATCATGAACCGTATCGTATTGAATGAAATCTCTTATTTTGGGGCGGGTTGTCGCTCGATGATTGCCGTCGAGGCCCGGCGTCGAGGTTATAAGAAGGCGTTTTTTGTTACCGATGCCGCGCTTATTCAATTCGGCGTGGCAGTCAAGATCGAAGAGGTTTTCAAAGAGGCAGGCATCCCTTATGAAATCTTCAGCGATGTGAAGGCCAATCCGACGATCGCTAACGTGCAGAACGGTGTCGAGGCATTCCGCCAGTCGGGCGCCGACTTTATTGTGGCTCTGGGTGGCGGCTCGGTCATCGACACGGCTAAGGGCGTGGGCATTGTTTACAATAATCCCGATTTCGCCGATGTCAAGTCGCTTGAGGGGCCGGCCGATACGCGCCACCGCGCTGTGCCGACCTTCGCGCTGCCCACTACAGCTGGTACGGCCGCCGAGGTGACGATCAATTACGTTATTATTGACGAAGAGGCGCGCAAAAAGATGGTCTGTGTCGATCCGAACGACATTCCGTCTGTCGCGCTGGTCGACCCCGAACTTATGATGTCAATGCCCAGGGGGCTGACAGCTGCTACGGGTATGGATGCCCTGACGCACGCTATCGAAGGCTACATCACTAAGGGAGCCTGGACTATGTCCGATATGTTTGAGATGAAAGCCATCGAGTTGATTGCCAAGCATCTGAAGACCGCCGTTGACAACGGGGCCGACGTCGGGGCTCGCGAGGGCATGGCCGTGGCGCAGTATATCGCCGGCATGGGCTTTTCCAATGTGGGGCTGGGTATCGTCCACTCTATGGCTCACCCGCTGGGTGCCTTTTATGATACGCCTCATGGCGTGGCCAACGCCCTGTTGCTGCCTTATGTGATGGAGTATAACGCCCAGTCGCCGGCTGCTGCCAAGTACATCGACATCGCTCGTGCTATGGGTATCGACACGACCGGCATGGACGAAAAGGCGGGTGTTTCCGCCGCTGTCGGGGCCGTGCGCGAGCTCTCCTTGTCGATTGGCATTCCGCAGAAACTCCGCGAAATCGGCGTCAGGGAGGAGGACATCCCGGCGCTGTCGGTGGCCGCTTATAACGACGTCTGCACAGGTGGCAATCCCCGCGATACCTCCATCGCCGACATTGAGGCACTTTATCGAAAAGCATTCTGATTATGAATATTTTACGTGTCTTTGTTCTGGCGGCGGCCTTTGGGGCCGCCGCCTGTTCAGACCCCGGTCAGTACTTGTCCGGGGGGTTCGAAAATCCCCCGGCCGACATCCAGACTTCGGTTTATTGGTACTGGATTTCGGGCAACGTCTCCCGGGAGGGCGTCGTAGCCGATTTGGAGTCGATGAAGCGCGTTGGTATCAATCGCGCTTTCATTGGCAACATCGGGCTTCCCGAGAACGAGATGCCCCATCGGGGCCCGGTCCGCGTCATGTCCGATGAGTGGTTCGACATCATGCACACCGCAATGAAGCGTGCTACTGAGCTGGGTATTGACATCGGGGTCTTCAATTCGCCAGGCTGGAGCCAGGCCGGGGGGCCGTGGATAGAGCCCGGGCAGTCGATGCGTTATTTGGCTACTGTCTCGGCGGAGGTCGAGGGCGGAGGCGACGTGACGGTCGATCTGCCGGCTCCGTCGGATGATTTCGAACAGGTGCGGGTTCTGGCTGTACCGCTGCCCGAAGGGACGCTTCGTCTCGACGCTGCATCGGCCCGTGTGGATGGCCCTGCCGATGTGCGGAAAGCTTTTGACGGCGATACTGCGACGGCACTGCCTCTTGCTTCTGGCCGGGAGACTGTGATCGAGGTTGCGCCCCGATCCGCATTCACGTTGCGCACGTTGCGCCTTTATCCCGCGGCGGCGCCTATTCGCGCTACGGCTGAGTTGCAGGCCGTGCGGGGTGGCGAGGTCACGGTGCTGCGTCGTTTCGGGATTGACCGCACCAATCCCATGATCGAAGTGGGATTCGATCCATATGCTCCGGTCACCATTGCTTGCGAGCCGACGGAGGCCGAGGCATTCAGGTTGGTCGTGAGCGGTGCTAACGCTGGTAGCGCTATCGCCGAAGTCGAATTTCTCTCGGTACCGCTCGTTGAGCGTTATTCGGATAAGACTCTGGCCAAGATGCACCAGACTCCGCTGCCTTACTGGCATGATTATATGTGGCCTGAGCAGCCCGCAGCCGATGGAGCTGTCGATCCTGCTTCAGTGGTCGATGTTACGGAGCTCTGCACGGATGGGCGCCTTGCCTGGAACGCTCCTGCGGGGCGCTGGTTGGTGCTTCGTACGGGGATGATGCCCACGGGCGTCAAGAACGGCCCGGCACTCGATGATGGAGCCGGGCTCGAGGTTGACAAGTGGAGCCGTAAGCATCTGGGGGCGCACTACGATGCCTTTGTCGGCGAGTTACTGCGTCGCATTCCGACCGAGGACCGCACCTGTTGGAAAGTCGTCGTGGCCGATAGCTATGAAAAGGGAGGGCAGAACTTCAGCGACGACTTTTTCGAGGCCTTTGATGCGCGTTACGGCTATGATCCGCGGCCGTGGTTACCGGTTTTCAGTGGTGTGACGGTTGGCGATCGCGATCGCTCAGACCGGTTTCTGTGGGATTTGCGCCGCATGATGGCCGACCGACTGGCTTACGACCACATCGGCGGCTTGCGCCAGCTGGCCCATCGCGATGGGCTCACCACGTGGCTTGAAAACTATGGCCATTGGGGCTTCCCTGGCGAGTTTCTCCAGTATGGTGGCCAGTCCGATGAGGTGGCCGGCGAATATTGGAGCGAGGGCGAGCTGGGCGACATAGAGAATCGGGCCGCGTCGTCGTGTGCCCATATTTATGGCAAGAACAAGGTCTCTTCGGAGTCGTTCACGGCAGGGTTCAAACCCTTTGCGCGCTATCCCTACCTCATGAAGCAGCGGGGCGATCGTTTCTTCTCGGAGGGTATTAACAATACGTTGTTGCACGTGTACATCACGCAGGCGGCCGAGGGCCCCAAGCCGGGTATGAACGCCTTCTTTGGCAACGAGTTCAACCGCAACAACACGTGGTTCGACCAGCTGGACCTCTTTATTGCCTATCTGAAGCGTTGCAACTTCATGTTGCAGCAGGGGCTGAACGTGGCCGACGTGGCCTATTTCATTGGCGAAGACGTTCCCAAGATGACGGGGGCGACCGATCCTGCACTGCCGGCCGGTCACCAGTTCGATTATATCAACGCCGAGGTGCTGTGCCGCGATGCCGAAGTGCGTGATAGGCGTATTACGTTGCCCCACGGCACGCAGTATCGGGTGCTCGTTCTGCCCCGCCAGCGGACCATGCGGCCCGAGGTGTTGGAGGCTGTGGAGCGGCTGGTGAAAGAGGGTGCTGTGGTGCTGGGGCCCGCTCCTGACCGCTCACCGAGTATGGAGGGTTACCCCGAAGCTGATCTTCGTGTGCGTGAGCTTGCTGCGAAGCTCTGGGGCGAAAAAACAGCTCCCAAACGGGTTAATCGATATGGAAAAGGCTTTGTTTATGAGGGATATACGCTCGAAGAGGTGTTCGCCGGACAGGATATTCTGCCCGATTTCGGGGTCGACGCTTCGCTGCCGCTGCTTTTCGGGCATCGTGCGATGAAGGGTGCTGAAATTTATTTTGTTTCCAATCAATCGGAGGAGCCGGTTGTGTTCGATGCCTCGTTCCGCGTTGAGGGATTGCTGCCTGAGTGGTGGCAGCCCGTGACGGGGGCGATGCGCGATCTGGAAGCCTATGTCTCGGACGGACGCAAGACAACGGTGCCCATGCGTCTTGAACCTTTGGAGAGTGGTTTCGTGGTCTTCCGTAAATCAGTGCCTTGTACTCCGCATGCGGGCACCTGGTCCGATAACTTCCCTCAGCCGACTGTGGCGGTGGCTGTCGATGGCCCGTGGACGGTACGCTTTGAGGCTCCCGATGGGGTGGGCAATTTCACAACGACGCTCTCCGCTCTGGGCGACTGGTCGCAGAGCGACGACCAGCGTCTGCGCTATTTCTCGGGCAAGGCGACTTATCGTACAGCTTTCGATAAACCTGCCAGGGCAGAGGGCCAGCGCTTGTGGCTTGATCTGGGGCGTGTGGGTGTCATGGCCAGGGTGCGCGTCAACGGTGCGTATGCCGGAGGTGTCTGGACACCGCCCTATCGGGTCGACATCACCGATTTTGTGCACGAGGGTAGCAACGAGGTTGAGATCGAGGTAGTCAACACTTGGGTCAACCGCCTTGTCGGCGACAGCCGCCTGCCCGCGTCGGAGCGTCGGACCTGGTGTCCCTATACTGAATATGGCCCCGATTCACCTTTACAGGAGGCTGGGCTCCTGGGGCCTGTGACCCTGAAGACCTGCGCTTATTAATTATCGAAAAATCTGTATACGGTCAAACTTCCGGTGCAGCCGGGCGGGCCGAAGACTGCGGAGGCTTCGGCCCGTGAAAACAGCTCCCCCCCCCTTTCTTTCCTCTGCAAAACGCTCACACCCCGCAGAACTTAGTTCTGCGGGGTGTCGCATTTCCGGGAGCAGCGGATACTATCTTACGAGGTTGTCGCGCTCGATCTCTTTGAAGTAGCGGTAGGTGGCTACACGCAACTCTTCGGCCGCCGGGTCGTCGCATACCAGAATACCGTTGGGGTGGACCTGTAAAGCCGAAATAGTCCACTGGTGGTTGTACGATCCCTCGACGCCATGCCTTACGGCGCGGGCTTTCTTGTGCCCCGTGGCGAGAATCATTACCTTTTTCGAGGCGAGGATCGTACCTACACCGACCGTCAGCGCAGTTTTCGGTACGAGGGAGACGTCGCCGCCGAAGAATCGGGCGTTGACCTGGATCGTGTCCAGTGTCAGGGTCTTTTGCCGCGTGCGGGAGTTGAGTGACGAGAAGGGCTCGTTGAAGGCTATATGTCCGTCTTCGCCGACGCCGCCCATGAAAAGGTCGATACCGCCTGCTTCGACGATCGCAGCCTCGTAGTCGGCGCACTCCTTTACCAGATCCTCGGCATTGCCGTTGAGAATATGGACGTTCTCAGGCCGGATGTCGACATGGGAGAAGAAGTTGTTCCACATGAATGAGTGGTAGCTCTCGGGGTGGTCTTCGGCCAGACCCACATATTCGTCCATGTTGAACGTGATGACGTTTTTAAACGACACCTCCCCGGCCTTGTGACGGCGGATCAGCTCCTTGTAGGTCTCTAAGGGCGTGGAGCCAGTCGGCAGGCCCAGCACAAAAGGCGACGATGTGTGCTGTTCCTTGGCTTTGATCTGGGCGATGATGTAGCCGGCGGCCCATTGAGCGACCTGCTGCGGTGTATTTTCGATGATTAAACGCATTTTTATATAAGGTAAGAGGTTTGTTCAGAACATTTTGACGAAGACCTCAATGGCCTGATATTCAGCCATGCCAAGTTTATCGTAGAGCTTGGCCGTGTTTTGTGTCCGCTCTTCAGCCCGTTGCCAGAACTCGCGGGGATCGCTGCCCGGGAAAGGCATGATGTCTTTTTGCGACAGGTGGCGGTAGATAGCATGGCGTTTCATGATCAGTTCGTCGGGCGACAGAGGCACGGCCATGTCGACCATACCCAGGTCCCATTCCATCCAGGCACCGCGGTAGAGCCACAGGTGGCACTCCTTGAGCCAGTCATCATCTTTGACCACTTCCAGCGCTCCCAGCACAGCCTCCATGCATGTACGGTGCGTGCCGTGGGGGTCAGCCAGGTCGCCGGCGGCGTAGATCTGGTGAGGCCGGATTTCACGCAGCAGCTTCACGATGATGTCGATGTCCTTCTCGGTGAGCAGCCCCTTCTTGATTCCGCCTGTCTCGTAGAAAGGCAGGTTGAGGAAGTGGGCGTTGGTGTCGGGGTTGAGCCCGAACGAGCGCACGGCGGCGCGTGCTTCGGCGCGGCGAATAGCGCCTTTCAGGTCGAGCAGTGCCCGTGGTTCGGGCTCGCCTTTGCGTTTGCCGCCGATGATCTTTCCTACTTCGGCGAAGCGGTCGCCGAAACCTAGTTCGCGTGCTGTGTCGATGTTCTGCAACACTACGTCGTCGGCTACGGCCACGTTACCCGACGTTTCATAGGCTACGTGCACATCGTGTCCCTGCTGTACCAGACGGATGAACGTTCCGCCCATCGAAATCACGTCATCATCGGGGTGCGGCGAAAAGATCACTACTCGTTTCGGGAAGGGCGTCGATGGCACGGGACGTGTCGAGTCGTCGGCGTCGGGCTTGCCTCCGGGCCAGCCCGAAATAGTGTGTTGTAGGTCGTTAAAAACGTCGATGTTGATCTGGTCGAACGTGCGGCCTTGCTCCAGCAGCTCGCCGAGCGAATTTTCGATATAATCCTTGTAGGTGAGCTTCAGAATCGGTTTGCCGACCACACCGCACAACCATACCACGGCCTTGCGGGTGAATTTGGGCGTCCAGTTGCAGGGGCCCACCATCCATGGGGTTTGCTCTCGCGTAAGAAGCTGCGCGGCGTTTTCGTCGATGACCACTTCGATATGGGGATGTCCTTGCAGGAAGGAGGCCGGGACTTGTCCCGTGACTTCGCCCTCGACGACTTTCTGGATGATGCGGGCTTTCTCTTCGCCCCACGCCATGAGGATGATCCGCTCGGCCCGCATGATCGTGTCGATACCCATCGTGATAGCCATCTTGGGCGTGTTCTCCAGCCCGAAGAAGGCGCCCGACTGCACTTTGCGCGTGTTGTGCGTGAGTTGTACCAGGCGTGTGCGCGACTTGGCGTAGGAGCCCGGCTCGTTGAAGCCGATCTGGCCGTCTTCGCCCACACCGATAATCATCAGGTCGATCTTGCGGATCGAGTGGTCGTAGGAGGCGCAGTATTCCGATATTTTCTCCTCAGGGACCGTGCCGTCGGGAATATGGATGTTCTCGGGCAGGATATCGATGTGGTTGAGAAACTCTTCGTGGATGCGGAAGTTGCGGCTCTGCTGCTCGGTCGACCGGATGGGGTAGAACTCATCGAGCGAGTAGACCGCGACGTTGTGAAAGCTGACTTTCCCTGCCTTGTGGCGCTGGACCAGTTCGTGGTAGAGGCCCAGAGGCGTCTGGCCCGTCGTGAGCCCCAGGACAAAGGGTTGTGCCTCTTCGTAGACTTCGTTCGAGCAGTTGAGCGCTTCGTAGTTGTGTATGGCCTTGACGATCAGATCGGCGACATACTGTACGCCGGCATATTCGTTGGCGTAGACCCGTGTGTGCAGCTTCTCATAGCGGTGGATGATGTCGCGGGGCGCGGCCTCGGCGATCAATCCCCCGTCCTTCGGAAGCGAATACTTGTTGTTCATGGTGAGTGGCATGGTATTTATTATTTTTCTGCACATTCGATATTTTCAAAGAACTCCGGGCGGTGGAAATCGGGTGTTGCCGTTTCAATGGGTCGCCAGGAGAGAAAGTGGGGCTGCGAAAGGTTGTCGCCGCATTTGTAGAGGTTGACCCGGGCCCGGAGGCCGCTCCAGTCGGTCAGAGCGTGGCAGAAGAGCGCCTGGGGCGGGATGAGCAGCGTCAGTGACCAGCGGTTGTCGCCCTGCCGTTCGGCGAATGTCTCCCGTGGCAGGGAGGTGATCCGGCGGACGGTGGCGAGCACTTCGGCCGGAGCATGTTCAGCCTCGGTACGCGACTGTCTGAATCCTAAGAGCAACTGTCCGATGCAGGAGGTTTCAAAGTTGTAGTAGCCGCTCGTGTCGGGGGCTATGAAGAACTCCACGCACGAATCGGTCCATACTTCGCCGTTGTCCTTAGCGACAAGGGCTGCCGTGCAGGCTTCGTGAACGTCGTAGCGCAGGGCCAGCCACGCGCCTGTATGAAACATGCGGAACGATACCTCCGGAGCATAGGGATACTCTCCGGGCCAGTTGCAGCAGCCGATGCGCTCCGGAGCAATTTTTTCGAATGCCGTGTCGAGGGCCTTCTCGTCGCGAATGTCTATATCGCTGATTTTTCGGACGATCATTTTTCGTTGCGGTATTTCTCCGCCGTGAGGCGTACAATAGTACACATCTGGTCGTATTGCGCCTCCATGCTTTGCAGCAGCTTATACTGCGCGTGCGTGCGTACCAGGTTGTGGTCCGGATATTTGATTTTGTAGTAGGTGTCGCCGTCGATATAGTCCATCAGGAAGCGCAGCACCTGCTCGTAGGTGATGTAACGGGCCGAAAATGCCAGATGGTCGATCTCGGTCGGGCAAAGCTGCGCGGCACGTTGCGAGAGGTAGCCCTCGGTGTAGGCGCGGAACATTCCCAGCGAGAGACCCACCCGGCTCAGGTTGCGGTCGTCCTCGTCGCCCGTGTTGGCGTAGGAGCGGATGGCGTCGCCGAAGTCGTTGAGCGAAGTAGAGGCCATGACCGTATCCAGGTCGATGGCGCAGAGCACCTCTCCTTGTTTGTCGAAAAGTATGTTGTTGATCTTCGTGTCGTTGTGCGTCACGCGAGTGGGGATTGTGCCCTCTTCGACCAATTTCCAGAAGTCGAGCATCTCGCCCCGGCGGTTTTCGATCCAGCCGATCTCTTCGCTCAGGCAGGCCTTGCGTCGTGCAGCATCGTGGCGAAGCGCCTCATCCCACTGCATGAACCGATGGCGGATGTTGTGGAATCCTTTGATCGTCTCGGCGAGCGGTTGGTCGAAATCGGCCAGCTGTGCCTGAAACTTGCCGATACCTTCACCACCCTTGCGGGCCAGCTCTTCGGTGTCTGCCTTCTGGTAGGCTACCGTGCCGTCGATGAAGATCGTCATGGCCCAGTATTCGCCCTTTTCATCCACGTGACAGAGCTTTCCGTCGCGGGTCGGAACCACAGTCATTGCCTCGCGCCATGGATCGCCTCCGGCCGCCACAACGCGGCGGCGGATATGGTCCGTCACCTTGCGGATATTCTCCATCATGGCCGGAATATCGGGAAAGATATTTTTGTTCTTGCGTTGGAGGATGTAATCCGGTGCTGCACCTTCTGTGCGGACGATGAACGTATCGTTGATGAACCCCTCGCCGAGTGAGGCGATCTTGACGATCGGTCCTTCGAGTGCGAAATGCGCAGCGATTTTCTGAAGTTCGGTTATCATGGTGTCGCTTTGACGTTTGCGATGGTTGGAGATCCAAAGATACGATTAAGCCGGGAGCAAAAAAAAGAATTTATTCATTTTTTGCCGAGGCGCAGTATCTAAGACGAAG